>VFJW01000004.1 GCA_009885845.1 Geobacter sp. | reverse complement strand
CTTTGGTTTGTGCCAGAGACAGCTGGCCCTGTGTGAAATTGGCAGCGTCCTGATTTGTTTTGGCAAGGGATTGTTCGAAGTTGACACTGGCGCAACCGGATACAACAGCCAACAGGAGCAGCGTCAATAACGGCTTGCTACAGTTGTGATGGCAATTTTGCAGGTTCACGGTTTTCTCCCGTGCCCGGAGTGTGAACCGGCATCGATTGGCGGCTTGACAGGCAACTTCATCTGTGGATTAGACTTGGGAACGGTGGATGTATCAGCGGCATCGGGTTGGCTGGCCTCCGTGGCATAAAAGCGCCAGCCACCGATTTTCCCGACGTCATCATTGGCTTTTTGCCACGGCAGCACCGGCTGTTCGGTGAACATGTGGTAGTGAGTGAACACTGAATGGAATTGGAACGGTGAAGCGGCAGAAGCTGAGTTAGTTGGGGCGATCGTAACCGCCCCAACTGTGGGCTGGGCATGAGCCAACGAAACACTCATCAGTAATCCGGCTGACAATAGCCATCGTAGTGTACGGAAGCCCATAAAAACCCCGCGAGAAGAGTATCAAATAGATGGTTAATGTTTCATTCCTGAATAGTGCAGCCGCCCTTTTTTAAGATCCCGTTTTTTCATCAGTACGAATATTACCGGCGTCATGATGAGAACATGTACCGCTGACGAAATCATGCCACCAATCATCGGCGCGGCGATAGGTTTCATCACATCGGCACCGGTGCCTGTTGACCACATGATCGGCAACAGACCCAACAGGGCTACCGCAACCGTCATCAGCTTAGGTCTTAGTCTGAGCACCGCTCCTTCAAAGGTGGCGTCATAGATATCCTGCTCGGTGCAGGGGCCGTTGATAAGTTTCTTATCAAGTGCTTCGTGGAGGTAGATGACCATGACCACCCCGGTCTCCACGGCGATGCCATACAAGGCGATGAAGCCTACCCAAACTGCAACCGAGAGATTATAGCCGAGGCCATATACCAGATAGACACCTCCCACCAGCGCGAACGGCACCGAAAGCATGACCATGCTCGCCTCAAGGGCCGAGTGGAAAGTGAAATAAAGCAGAATAAAAATGATCACTATACCGATCGGTACCAGTATCTGCAGACGTGCCTTGGCGCGAATCTGATTCTCCCACTGTCCCGACCAGGCAACGTAATATCCGGAGGGGAGTTTGAGCTCTTTCTCCAGAATCTGTTTGGCTTCGGTCACAAAGCCGCCCATGTCGCGACCACGCACATTGAGGAAAACCAGCGAGCGCAGCAACCCCCCCTCACTGTTGATCTCCGGTGCACCGGTGGATATTTTCAGCTTCGTCACCAGCGAGAGCGGCACCTGAGCGCCCTCCATACCCGCCACCAGAATACGGCGGATAGCCGGTATATTGTCGCGGTAGTCACGCAGATAACGGATGCGGATCGGAAAACGGTTACGTCCTTCTACGGAGGTAGTGAGCATCTCCCCACCCAGCGCGGTTTCAATGACATCCTGAATATCGCCGACGTTCACCCCATAACGAGCCGCCGCTTCACGATCGATATCGATATCGATGTAGTTGCCACCGGTAACCCGCTCCGCCACGACGTCGGCAGCACCGTTGATCGGCTTCAATATCGCTTCGGCTTGAATCGCCAGGTCTTTGAGCACATTCAGGTCATTACCGAAAATCTTGACTCCCAGGTCAGTCCTGACCCCGGTAGAGAGCATGTTGATACGGTTGATGATCGGTTGGGTCCAGCCGTTTCTGACACCGATCTGTCGAAGCTTGGTGTCCAGTTCAGCCACAATATCCGCTTTTTTTATTCCCGGTCGCCATTGGTCTTTCGGCTTCAATATAATGATACTCTCGAACATGGAAACCGGTGCCGGATCGGTAGAGGTCTCTGCACGACCTACCTTGCCGAGAACGTGTTCCACTTCAGGCACGGCCTTGATAATCCGGTCCTGCACCTGGATAATTCGTTTGGCTTCTGTTATCGAGACGTTGGGAAGGGTGACCGGCATATAGAGGAGTGAACCCTCGTCTAAGGGCGGCATGAACTCGGAGCCAAGTCTCATGAACATCGGGATGGCAACTAGCAGCGCCACGAGGTTAAGGGCGATGGTGGTCTTTTTCCAGACAAGCACCCAGCGGATAACCGGTGAATACAATCGTATGAAGAATGTCGAGACAGGGTTGGAACTCTCCGGCGGCATCTTGCCCCGCATGAAGTAATACATCAGTACCGGCACCAGGGTGATGGCAATCAGTGCCGACCCCATCATGGAGAAGGTTTTGGTAAAGGCCAGGGGATGGAACAATTTCCCCTCCTGCCCTTCCAGTAGAAAGACCGGCACAAAGGAGAGTACGATGATCGCCAGGGAGAAGAAGATCGCTCGCCCGACCTGTTTGGCTGAAGCAATGATCGTTTCCAGCCGTCTGCCTGCCCGTTCCTCCGGCGGCATCTCGGAAAGATGACGATAGCAGTTCTCCACCATGATGACCCCGGCGTCCACCAGAACACCGATGGCGATGGCGATACCTCCAAGCGACATGATATTGGAGCTGACCCCCATCAGTTTCATGGTAATGAACGCGATCAGTACGGAGATCGGCAGGGTCAATACAATGACCAGGGCACTTTGGAAGTGGAGCAGGAAAATCAGAATTACCAGTGAAACGACGACTGATTCCTCCAGCAGATTTTTCTTCAGCGTATCAATCGCCCGCTGAATCAGGTCGGAACGGTCATAAGAGACCATGATCTTTACGCCGGGGGGGAGCCCTTTTTCCAGCTCCGTGATCTTTGCCTTGACCCGGTCGATGACATCCTTGGCGTTCTCACCGTAGCGCATAACGACGATACCGCCCACCGCCTCACCTTCACCATTCATCTCCAGAAGACCGCGCCGAATTGCGCCACCTGTCTGAACCGTCCCCAGATTCTTGACGTAGATCGGCGTGCCGCGCATGTCGGCACCGACAACAATGTTTTCGAGGTCTTCTTTCGATTTTACGTAGCCGCGGCCGCGAATCAGGTACTCGGCATCGGCCTGTTCGATCAGTTTGCCTCCCACATCTTTGTTGGACGCCTTGACCGCATCCATGACTTTTGTGACCTTAATTTTGTAGGCAAACAGCTTGTTCGGATCGAGATCAATCTGGTACTCCCGCACCAGACCGCCGATGGAGGCGACCTCGGCAACCCCCTGAACAGTATTGAGCTGATAGCGTACAAACCAGTCCTGCAGGGTACGTAGCTGCTCCAGGTCATACCCTTTCCCCTCAATGGTGTACCAGAATACGTGACCGACGCCGGTGCCGTCCGGACCAAGAGTCGGGACGACTCCGGGTGGAAGCAGCGAGGCAGCATAGTTCAACCGCTCCAGCACACGGGTTCGTGCCCAGTAAATATCTGCCTTGTCCTCGAAAATGACGTAAATCATCGAGAATCCGAAAGCACTGGAAGCGCGAACGGCGCGTACCTGAGGTAGCCCCTGCAGGTTAACCGCCAGCGGATAAGTGACCTGATCTTCCACCACCTGAGGTGAACGACCCGGATAGTCCGTAAAAACGATCACCTGGTTGTCGGAAAGATCGGGGATAGCATCCACCGGAGTCTTGTAGACCGACCAGGTGCCCCAGGCGATAATCAAGCCAAACATCATCAAGATGATGACCCGGTTGCGGGCGGAATATTCGATAATTTTTTCTATCATTATGTATGCCCTTGTAGGGGCAACCCCACGTGGTTGCCCGACTGTTAGTGGCCAAAATGTTCTGGTGACGATTTGACAAGGGCGGCCATGCGAGACCGCACCTACGATCACATTTTCATGTCATCCATTTTCAGTGACTTCTTCGCCGGTGCTGACGGGGCGGGTTTGGCCGGTTGCGCCGGTGCAGAGCCATGCCCTTCATGTTCTCCCTGAAGTTTCGGAGAACCTGCTGCCGGTACCGGCAGCTGCCCCTTTGCTTCCGGTTTGACCCCGCCGGTATGCTGACTATGATCTACTCCGCCGCCACCCTTTAGTTGTGATTCGGAATCAATAAGGTAACCTCCGGATACCGCAACTTTATCGCCCGCTTTGATGCCAGAGAGAATCTGAACCTTATCTTCGATACGCTCTCCAACCTTTACATCACGAGGCTCAAACATCCCTGCCGAGGTTTCCACCCAGACAACCTGTCGCTTGCCGGTATCAATGACCGCAGTGGTCGGCAGGATGATTCCCTTGACGAGCGGCACCCTGATAATGGCATTGACAAACATGTCCGGTTTTAGCTGGAAATTGCGGTTGGGCATTTCAACGCGAGCCTTGACAGTATGGGTTTTAGGGTCATGAAACGGATAGATAAAATTGATCCTGCCATTAAATGCTGCGCCATGCTCCATCGCCGAACGAATTTCCACCTGTTGGCCGACCCGTATATAGGGAACTTCATTTTCAAAGACATCAATCTCCACCCAAACTCTGGAAAGATCCGCGACATTGAACAGGACGTCACCAACATTTACGTATTGCCCTTGCTGCACCATCTTCTCGATAACAATGCCGGATATAGGAGTGTAAATCGGGAGTCGAATATTCGGTTTGCCGCTCTTCTCCAATTCGGCAATCTGGCTCTCTTTGACTCCAAAAAGCATCAGGCGCTGCTTGGACGATGCGACCAGTCCGTCGCCATTCTGGGATATGGAGGGAATCGAAGAATTTTTCAACTGTTCGCGGCTTTTGACTGCCAGCAGATACTCCTGCTGTGTTGCAACCAGGTCAGGAGAGTAAACCTCCGCTACCGGTTTGTCTTTGGATACCAGAGTGCCCACTGAATTGACATTTAGATGGTCAATACGACCGGCGATCCAGGCAGTTACTTTGGCCTGACGGGATTGGTCATACTGCACAATGCCGACAGCGTTAATCTCCTTGTTCAGGGCGCCGCTTTTTGCGTCCACCGTGGCGACATTCGCCATAACGCGTTGAGTGGGAGAGAGAGAGACATGACCAAGCATATCGGCCTGCAGTTTCTGCTCGGCCGTCTGGGCGCCGCCTTCGGTGGGCGCATCATCAATCTTCTTGATCAGCTCCATGGCACATATCGGACAGGTACCCGGCTTGTCCTTGATGATGAACGGGTGCATGGAGCAGGTCCAGAGCTGAACCTTATGTTCCAGTTTTGAATGCCCGTCGCCATCGTCCTTGAACCACCCTTTTTGGTAGAGCAACCCGGCAGCGACGGCAGCAGCAACGATCACGATAATCAGGGGAATTGCAATTTTTTTGTTCAGGGCCATTTTTGCACCTCAATTTTGGATTTTGGATTTTGGATTTTGGATTAGATTTTGACTGTAATTCAAAATCCACCATTCAAAATCCATAATTGCTTTTACTGCAGCTCAATCCCTACCGCCGCTTCCAGCTGAGCCAACTTCATCATATACTCCGCCTGCGACTCATACAGTTCACGCTCATACGTAAACAGGCTCATCCTGCCGTCCAGGAGCGTCAAAAAATCCACCTTGTTGACTCGATAGCTGATAACCGCTGATTCCAGAGATTGCTCCGCCTGCGGGATAATGCCGCCCTTGTAGAGTTCAATCAGCTTCTTGCGACGGTCCAGTTGGACCAATGTGTCATTGATAGTGTAGGAGATCGTGTTCTTTAAACCATTCAATTCTTCAGTAGCCATAGTTGTCTCGGACGTTGATTCAGCAATCATTGCATGACGCCTTTCACGCTGAAACGGAAGATTGAAGGTAACACCAAGCGTAAACATGTCATAACCGGGGTCAGTTGTCATATCAGTCGCAATGGCGCTTTTGAACATGTATTCAAAGGAGAGATTAAAATCGGGATAAAATTCCTTCTGCGCCAGGCGATGGGATGCCTGACCTTTGCTGGCGAGACTGGCCAGACTTTTTATTTGGGGCCGTTTTTCAAGGGCTGTCTGGTTCAACTGCTCGTTTGATAGCGAGATCTGCGGCAAGGTAAAATCGTCAATGGGGCCGACTGCTGTAGTGCCCGGCCGATAGAGCAGATAGTTTAAATTAGCTTCCAGGCTTTTTCTCTGCTGCTTGAGGGTGATCTGCATATCAACCATCTTGGATTTTTCCAGGCCAGCCTTGTAGATATCTTGCTGCACCCCCTGGCCAACCGAGTATTTAGACTCGGCAATGGTCACAAAGTCGGCAAGAATCCTCAGGTTCTTGTCAACAATCTCCATGAACTTATCGACAGCCCATATTTGGTAATAGGTCTCCTTGACCATACGGGCCAATTCAAGCTTGCGTTCTTCGATGGACCACTTATAGGATTCAGCCTCATACTGGGCAATTTCCTGCCGGAGGGCTCGCTTGCCCCAGAACGGCAGCTGCTGGGAGAGGCCGATTACCTTGGCGGACTGGGTATCCTTGTTGAATACAAATGGTTCACGAACCAGCATATTCTGCAGTTTGAACATGACCATCGGGTCTTCTAGACTCGATGCCTGTTTCGCCTTATTAGCAAACATCTGCCAGCGAGCCTGGGAAGACTTCAATTCCGGATTGTTGGCAATGGCAGTATCAACAAGATGTAATAAATCTTCGACCGGCAATTTCACTTCTTCCGCCCATACCGTGACGGACGAAAGAGACAGCAGTAACAGTAAAGCAAAAGTGCGAATATTTTTCATATGAACTCCTGACGGTTGGTTGTCGATGTATTCGTATTTACACGGAGCGTGCCAAACTGCATCTAACTTATATTACTGCGTTTATAATTATTAGTCACATTTGGTGTACATAATATTCTTCAACACGAAAAGGATATTCTGCAGCGTATCCCCCTTGTTGGCATGACTTTACTTAATTATTTGCTTTCCAGAACCTCGCGCACCTTGGTTGCCAGTACTGACAGAGAGAATGGCTTCTGAATAAAATTTACGCCCTCCTCGAGTACGCCGTGGTGGCCGATGATGTCAGCAGTATATCCCGACATAAACAGGCATTTGATCTGCGGACAAAAGGACTGGAGCGTTTTGGCCAGGTCCCGGCCATTCATCTCGGGCATGATTACATCGGTCATTAGAAGGTGAATCTCGCCGGGGAACTCCCGTACCATTCGAATAGCTTCACTTGGTGAGTTCGCTGCCAGCACGACATAGCCCAGTTCCGTCATGGTTATCGCAGCCATATTAAGGATGGCAGGTTCATCTTCCACCAACAAAACAGTTTCATGACCGTGTGGAATAGAATACTCCACAACTTTCACCCCTGTTTGTCCGAGCTCACCCTTATAATGTGGCAGATAGATCGTGAACGTAGTTCCCAAACCCGGCTCACTGTCTACACTGATGAATCCATTGTTCTGCTTGACAGCTCCAAAAACAGTTGCCAGTCCGAGGCCGGTGCCCTCACCGACGCTTTTGGTCGTAAAAAAGGGCTCAAAAATGTTGGACATCGTCTCCTTATCCATACCGCAGCCATCATCTCCCACGGTAAGGGCAATGTACTCTCCTGGCGTCGCGTCCGCCTGATGAGCCGAATATTTCTCGTCAATGGTACGATCGCCAGTTTTTATGGTGATTTTGCCGATGCCACCGATGGAATCACGGGCATTAATACACAGATTTGCGAGGATTTGGTCGATCTGGGAAGGATCTACTTTGACCGGCCAGAGAGTCGCACCAGGTTGCCAGGTGAGATGGATATCTTCTCCTATGAGTCGTTGCAGCATATTGAGCATGCTGGCCACGGTCTCGTTCAGGTTCAGCACCTTGGGAGCAATGGTCTGCTTACGGGCAAATGCCAGTAACTGCCGGGTAAGATCCGCTGACCGTTCGGCCGCCTTGTTAACTTCCTCCAGGTGGGTATGAAGCGGGTGATTCCGTTCCAGCTTCATAAGAGCCAAAGAAGTGTGCCCCATAATGACACCCAGCATATTGTTGAAGTCGTGTGCCACTCCACCGGCCAAACGCCCCATCGATTCCATTTTCTGAGACTGGCGGAGTTGGGATTCGAGCCTGATCCTTTCTGATTCAGCTTGCTTATGTTCGGAAATTTCCTGGTGCAGTTCAGCGGTTCTTTGGTCAACTTTTCCTTCTAACTCCTTATTGTAGGCACTCAGTTTAAGCATTAATTTTGACAGATACGTTATGAGCAGGCTAAAGAGCAGACCCAAAACCGCTTTGAATGAAAGCCCGCCCGGATTACCCCAGCCATTGACCGGTGCCACACTGAGTTTCCACGTCCCGTTTGGCAATTCTAAAGCCTGCTCAATCGGGTCAATCAGAGGCACGGATGAAGAAGATGCAATAATTTGTTTTTTGTCTGTATCGGGATGAATTCGCCAGAGTTCGTAATTCACCCCCCTTTTTACCAGTTCAGGAAAGTTTGCAGGCACAAGTATCTCAGGAAACCGGATTAGTACCGTGGTAAAACCCCAAAACGTCGTGTCGTCATTTCCGGCATTCAGGAACACCGGCAGGCGACCAACTGCACCCAATCCTCCCTGTATCAACTCAAAAGGGCCTGCCAAGGTAAGTTTTCTTGTGTCTCTGGCAATAAAAGCTTCCTTGTTTCGAGCAGGGTCTTTAAGCAGGTTGTGACCTATAGCCTGTTCGTTGCCAGCATATGGAAAAATCTGTTTGATAACACCGCCAGGAGCAAGTTGCAGTGCTGAAATGCCAGGATTCATCTTCTGAATATTTCGGGCAATCGTATCAAAATCACGGACAGTACCATTACCCTGGCGGACCAAAGCCTCCAATGCGTGTGTTGCAGTCAAGGCTCGTTCAATTGTTATTTGAAGCAGATGTGCGTGATCTCTTGTGGTATCAGAGATTTCTGACCGGATCTCGTGGATGCGGTATTGCTCGGAACGCCAGACAACGCCAGTAGCGACCAGTGCTGAAAGAAAAAAAGATACTAATATGATCGCAAAGTGCGTGTTACGTTTCATACTTAATTATTCCTGATATTTTAGACAGACTCCTGGATATGGCCTGGCAGGACAATACCATATTTTTCTATCCGATAGATGAGTGTATGGCGAGGAATACTCAAAAAACGGGCAGCAGCGGCTTGATTCCAGGAGTTTCGTACCAATGCCATAACAACAACTTCCCGCTCCAGCTGCTCGAGAGAATACCCCTCGTCAGGCAATTTAATAATGGCACTTCCGGGAGGGCCATTCTCCAACAGTTTTTCCGGAAGTTCGTCAAGACTTACGACATCGCTGTTCCTCATTATAAGCAACCGTTCGACCGTGTTTTCCAGTTCCCGCACATTTCCCGGCCAAGAGTACATAACCAGCGTCTCAAGGGCGTTTTTATCAAAGACAACCTTTTCGCTGCCATGTTTACCGCAGAAATATTTGATGAGAATCGGAATGTCTTTGCGCCGTTCACGAAGTGGCGGCAAGTGCATCGGAATGACTGACAAACGGTAGTACAGATCCTCTCGGAATGTGCCTGCAGCTATTGCCTTGTCAACATTCAAATTGGTAGCAGAGACAACCCGGACATCGAGTTTTTGTATCTTCGTTCCCCCGACCGGCTCCACTTCCTTCTCCTGCAGCGCCCTGAGAAGTTTGGGCTGCAACTCAATTGGCAGTTCGCCGACTTCATCCAGAAACAGAGTACCACCTTCC
The DNA here is from genome assembly GCA_009885845.1 of Geobacter sp. Lineage (GTDB taxonomy): Bacteria > Desulfobacterota > Desulfuromonadia > Geobacterales > Pseudopelobacteraceae > JACRCG01. The sequence continues at coordinate 9,409 of VFJW01000004.1, read as the reverse complement.
GCCACCTGAAATTTGCCGATCTTGTCCTTTACAGCTCCGGTGAAGGCCCCCTTGACGTGACCAAACAGCTCGCTTTCCAGCAAGTCACGCGGAATAGCAGCACAGTTGATGGCAACAAACGGTGCGTCCCGGCGCGAGCTGTTGGCATGAATCGAGCGGGCAACAAGTTCTTTCCCAGTGCCTGATTCTCCGGTGATTAAAATTGAAGCCTCAGTATCAGCTACCTTGCGGATGACATCAAAGACTTTTTCCATTTCTTTGGAGGAACCAACGATGGTGTGAAAATCTGCTTTGTCCGACAATTCACTTTTCAGCCGCTTGTTCTCTTCAGCAAGACCATTGAATTGAAGCGCCTTCTTTACGGTCAGCCTGAGTTCATCCCTGTTGAACGGCTTGGTGATGTAATCGTAAGCACCGGCCTTCATCGCCTCCACCGCGACATCAATAGTCCCGAAAGCAGTGATTATGATCACCAGAGCCTCCGGTGATCGCTCCTTGATGGATTTAAGTACCATCAACCCATCCATGCCGGACATTTTCATGTCGGTGATGACCAGGTTGGGCTGGGCCTGACCAAATAGATACAAGCCTTCCTCCCCCGAGGATGCAGCCTGAACTTCATAGCCTTCTTCCTGGAGGTTATATTCAAGCACTCGCCTGAGCGAATTGTCGTCATCTATTATGAGAATTTTTGCTTTCACGAGATTCCTCCATTAGCTGTATCCTGCATCGGTAATCTGACCGTTACGGTTGTACCGTGCCCTGGCTCACTCTCGACCAGTAGCGTACCATTATGACTCTCAATGATTTTTTTGGTGATCGCCAACCCCAGTCCGGTGCCGTCCGGTTTAGTGGTGTAGAACGGCTCAAAAATTCTACTCAGTGTTTCTGCATCAATTCCCAGTCCGGTGTCGCGGAATCGGATCTCGCATAAACCAGTCTGATAAACTTTAGTTGAAATGATTACGCTGCCGCCGGGCGGTGTGGCCTGCAGCGCGTTTATCGCAATATTGAGAAATGCCTGGCGCAGTTTTTCTCCATCCGCCTTGATAATTACTGGAACGGCAGGAGGTTGCAGGACAAGTTTTATCTGCCGCTCCCGGGCATCGTTCGACACGAGAAAAAATATCGTATCCAGTTCATCCTGAATCGGGCATGGCAACATATCAACCGGTTGCGGACGTGCCATGTGAAGGAAATCCTCCACAACCCGGTTCAGGCGCTCAGTTTCCTTGATCTGTATTTCGATGAACTCATGCTTGGGATCGCCTGGCTGATAATCGTCTTTCAGAATTTCTGCAGTTCCACGTATCGAGCCAAGCGGATTACGTATTTCGTGGGCCAAAACTGCCGCCATCTCCCCCAGGGTAGACAGCTTCTCCGCCCTGCGCAGCTTTTCCTCAATGGTAATCATTCGTTCTGATTGGGCCTGGAGCTTTTTAAATGACTCATCCAGCCCCCTGGCGGTTTCCTGCAGTTCGGCGCTCCGCTCTCTCTCTTTCTGAGACAGGATACCGGTAACGCAACCAACAACATTGTAAAGTATTATCTCCAGGTATTTTTCCATCTCCACGGTAAGGTGGCCGCCCCATTGAAAGAGAATATGAGGGGCATAGACAACGCTGACAAAGGTGGAACAGGCCAGGCCGCCTCGGAAGCCATACCAGAATGCGGCCAGAATAATAGGCAGGTAATAGAGCCGTTGATAGATATCATGAAGGTACGGCATGTTCAGCGGTGTCAGATAGTGCAACATGCTGATGCCGATTATACACACAAAAAGGAGGAATGGTCGTACCAGCTTCTTCATAACGCCCTGTAAATTACGATCTGATTTTTTTAGAAGAACTTCTAGGTTGAGCTATCGGCCCCCGTATGTATTACGTAACTATAACTGGTGACCGTGAAAAAGCAACCACTGAACCGTCTTAACTTTCAAGTGCCGGTCGTGATAGGCACAGCATATTCAGCGATGTCAGAAAGTGCAACACAGCTAATACCGAAAATGCTCACCGATAGTAAAAATGGTCGTGCCAACTTATTCACATTACCATCCCGTCTTTAAGGATGATCGTCCGATCTGAGTAGGCGCCGTTCTCCGGGTTATGCGTTACCATAACAACCGTCTGACCGGCGTCATTCAACTCACGGAAGAGCGCCATGACCTCTTCGCTGGTTTTGGAATCGAGGTTTCCGGTCGGTTCATCCGCCAGGAGGATATGTGGATTATTGACGATAGCCCGGGCAATCGCGACCCGTTCCTGTTCGCCGCCGGAGAGTTGATTCGGTAGCCTGTCGAGCTTGTCGCCAAGACCAACCCGTTCAAGTGCCTGTCTGGCGGCACTCTTTTTTGCCGGTGTACTCATCTTGACGATGGCCAGCGGCAGCATGACATTCTCTATGGCGGTCAGATAGGAGATCAGATTGAATGACTGAAAAACAAACCCCAGATTTTGCGCCCGGAAATCAGCCAGCTTCTCGCCAGGAAGTTGATACAGTTTCACACCGGCCATTTCGATCTCACCCGCGGTAGGATGGTTCATTCCCCCCAGCACGGACAACAGAGTACTCTTGCCGGAACCGGACTGTCCCATGATAGTAATGAATTCACCCGCCTCAATACTGATATCCACCCCACGCAGCGCCTCGACGACATCGTTGCCGCTGGTGTAGTGTTTTTTTACGTTTTTTATCTCGATGAGTGCCATAATTTTCCTCTGTAGGGGCGGCCCCGTGTGGCCGCCCTATTTGATGAACAACATTTATTGGGCAACCACATGGGGTTGCCCCTACAATGCCCTCAATGCCTCTGTCGGGTCCATCTTGCTCGCATGCAGCGCCGGGTAAAGGCTTGCCAGAAGGCCCAGCGTTAACGCAAGCCCTATGGAGCCAAAGGCCACCGTACTGTCCCAGACCAGATGAGCATTTTTGCTCTCTGCCATAAATGGCAGGGCCAGTTTGGCGCCCCCCATGCCTACGGCGTATCCAAGAAAACCGGCCAAAAGGCTTACCAGGGCAGCTTCCAGCAGGATGATCCGCATGATGTGACTTTTCCTGAAGCCGATAGCCCGGAAGATACCGATTTCGACCGTTCGCTCGTTGACACTTCCCATCATGGTAACGAAGACGATCAGTGAACCGATGAAGACAACGACACCGGCCATCGCATAGGAAAAACGTTTGAACTGATCCAGCGCTTTGAGACGTCCTTCCACGACCTGCTGGATGGCCGATACCTTGGCGTCGGGGATTTTCTCGGCAATCTGGGTCACCATGTCACCAATCGGGCAACCGGAGCAGAGTGCCGCCACCTCGGCCATACTGATTTTACCCTCCTTACCCAAAAGCTTCTGGGCCTTTTTCAGAGAGGCAAATACTAATGCATCATCCTGTGAACCGGTCTGGTCGAGTACCCCCGCGACTTTGAACGACTCCCCCTTTATGGTGAGACTGTCACCTGGAGATACATTGAGCACCTTGGATGCGTCTGAACCGAGCAAAAGGTCGTGATCAGATGCAGGCTCATTTCCGAAAACCTTCCACCATTGCTTCATTTTCAATTCGCTCTCAAAATTGACACCAACCAGTAATACGTCGTGGTTATTGACGTTAATACCTCCAAGCACCTTTGGGCTGATAGCCGAGATGTTCTTGTGGTTCGTGATGGTCTTGATCTTCGCCAGGTCCTCTTCGCGGATCTCGCGCTGATCAAAGTTCACTCCGCCAAGACTGATGCCGCCGTAATTCATGGCCAGACCGTTGCTCTGAGGTGTAATCAGGATATTTGCGCCGAACTCATCCATTTTACGCTCAATATCACTGGACATCGAGCGGGTCAAAGTCACCAGGGTGACTATGGTGGCAATACCCACCATCAGGCCGATGGTCAGAAACGCCATCTTGGCCTTGCGGCGCTTTAGATTATTAATGGATATTGTGTGCAGTTTCATCAGAAGTATCTCGCTCCACCCTTGAGGTCGTTAACAGAAATAGAAATTGTAGAGCCGTTTAATTGATGCGGGAGATAGCCGGGATTACAGCCGCCGGTGGCGTTCGGGCCGAGGCGATTGATGGAGAATTTCTGGTTGCAGTTCTTGCAGTTCATCTTGTCACCCTGCTGCTCATACCCCTTTTTGGATTGATAACAGGCGTCGCAGGCGTCGAAAGCTGTCTTAATGCTGCCGTCAGCTGACTTGACCGCAAAGAAGGTGATCTCTTTGCCGTTATCCTCGAATTTATAAAAGTGTGCCTTGCCATCAGTCAGTTTTGCTACCGGCAGATTGACTGTTCCATTGGTGACCTTCACCTTTTCAAACTTGCCCAGCGAGAAGGCAAATACACTGACAGCGCCAACCAGCAACGCCACCATAACAACTGCTGCCCATACAACCTGTTTTGTGCGATTTGTTGCCATTCCAATCTCCTTTTTCAGCTTTTTTTGTTCGATCCACAACCGCCACCTTGAGTGCCACACCCGCCGCAACCACCGGCGGATGGACCATTCTTGCCAATATCTCTACCGGTAATCTGCTTGAACTGCTCCGGTGTCAGCACCATGTGCACATTACTTCCAAAGCCGGTACTGCTAATCTGCGCCGCCAGAGCATCCGGCTTAACCGTTTTCGTGTCATACCCCACAACCACCCAGCCACCTTCAACATCCACCTCGGTAACTGCAACACCTTTCAATGACTCAAGCGCCGTGGTGATCTTACTGGAACAACTGCCGCAGGTCATACCGGTAGTTTTTAGCACCGCAACAGAATCGGCAGTAGCTCCGACCTTAACGTAGAAACCAAGCACCGCAAGGAGCGCAACCGCTGCGACAATTATGACCCCGTTGACTATTTTGCTTTTCATCTGTGACTCTCCTTGGAGGTATTGTTCATACCCGTGTAATTCAAGGAACGTGCCATACTCAAAATGCATTATAACACTCCGAATTAATTGCTTATTGCTGAGATGCCATCCTAATTAGCGCGGGGGAAAGAGTAGAATATCCTACACCTATGGAGAGTATTCAACAGGATAATCACCTCGATACGCTTGGAAAACTACTCTGATTCATTGAATTCATCCCATACTTCACACTTCCAACAGCTATAGACCCACTACGAATACAAATAACAACTCAATATAGAAAACATGCGTCAATAGTCTACAAGAACCATAGGAATTAAATTTTTATCTTGCAATTCTTGATCTATGTTGTTTATAACATAAGCCATTGTATCAGTATTTCTTGATAACGGAGGTGGTAAATGTTTGCGCTTCATGTAAATAGGCTGGCATTGGTAACAGTGCTGTTATTGGGTCTTGCAACCATAGCTTCGGGAGCAGAGCAAAAGCATGGGTATAAGGGCTACACTCGTGGTAATGCCTTGATAACCGCCAGAGAACTAAAACAACTCATTGATTCGAACAACCCACGGCTGGTGGTAGTCGCCGCCGAGAACGAAATCGAGTACCGCCTGGGTCATATTCCCGGATCACGGAAGGTTGATCGTCCCGAGTACGAGGCGCCGCAGGAAACACAGGGAGGCATTACCGGCAATCTTATCGACGCTTCAGGTTTCACGAAGCTCTCCCAGCGACTTGGCATCAGCAAGGACTCCATAGTTGTCGTATATGACACCAAATACGACGCTACTCGCCTCTGGTGGGCTTTTTATTACTATGGCAAAACTGATGTGAGAGTGCTTGATGGTGGCATAAAGGCGTGGAAAGAGAGTGGGTATGGCACCGAACTTTTAGCCCCCGGAGCAGCAAGTCCTGGTACTTTTGTAGCGAAAATCACATACCCAGGCCTCAGGGTTGATACACCGGAAATTGTTACCCTTCAAAATCCCGGGAAGGGCCAGCTTTGGGATAATCGTGATACGAAGGAATACTGTGGTGAGGAGTTGAAAAAGGGCGCCTACCGGAAAGGTCACATACCGTGGGGAAGTCATGCGGACTGGTCCGCGTTCAAGAAAACAGAAAACTCAGCCGAATGGATATCTGCTGCCGACGCTCAGGCTTTACTGAAAAAACTGGCAGTAGACACGAGCAAGGACCAGTACTTCTTCTGCCAATCCGGTGTGCGTTCAACTCAGGCGCTGTTCACCTTCTATCTCCTCGGATGGTCGTTGAATAAACTCCATAATTACGACAGCTCCTGGATCGGATGGTCTAAAGATCAGTCACTGCCGGTCGTGAGTGGATGTAATATTGAACCGACCGTAGCGTTTGTAAAATAAATTTACTACAATGTTTGTGGTAATGCGGGAAAATAATGTACAGTTCAAGTCGCTTATTCTGCTGTTGATGACTATCTAATTATGGCTGATATTGTCTACCTCACTGGCATGAAAGGGTTTAATTGGCAGCAATCCTCGACTGATCAGCAACTTAACGCATCACCTGCAATCACATCCCGATAGCGATCAGCAATCAACTGCAGCTCTTCAGGCGCTATCGCCATGAACGTATCCACAATGACCGGATCAAAATGGCTGCCGCTCAATTTTTTGATCTCTGCTGCCGCCGCCTCGTACGTCAGGGGTGAGCGATAGGATCGCTCAGACGTTAACGCATCATATGCATCCGCCACCATAAACATTCGTGCCCCGAGCGGGATACTCCCGCTTTTTATCCCACGCGGATAACCAGAACCATCAAACTGTTCGTGATGCGTATAAACAATTTCCGCAGCGTCCTTCAAAAAGCCAATTCGTTTCACAATGCGATATCCCACCTCGGGATGTTTGCGCATTTCTTTCCATTCCTGATCCGTCAGTTTGCCAGGTTTGAGTAATATATGGTCACCTGTCAGGCATCGTAGAAAAGTCTCCGATTCCAAAGCGTATATGTAGCATATTCCGTAGTAAAAGAATAAGTCTTCTCCACAGTTAAAATGAAATGACCTGCATTTTAAGCACCTTAACACGTTATGCCACATCTGGCATGCATATTGAAGTAGTAATGATTACATACTGGCTCTTGTCAGAATATTTGAAGGAAAAGGAGAATACGGTTATGAGAAAAAACATGGTAATAGGAATTGCAATGGCAGTAGGGATGCTTTCATTCGGTGCATTAACAGCTTCTGCAGCAGGTTCAGGCATGAATATGGACAACTGTGCCGACAAACAGGTCAACCAGCAGTTTACTCAGGAAACAGCAGGACTAGTAGCAGCGTTGAATGCCAGGAATGATGAGTTGAGATCACAAAACTACACTGAAGGTCCTGCCAACTTACTCAAAACAGATGTGCTTAAGAAGGAAGTCACGGAGTTGAAAAACCAGATAAATGCTGCGGCACTTAAGCATGGTGTTAAAATGTGCAGCCACAGTTAATCAGATAAAGACAGATGATAGCCTCCTGTTTCCTGACGGGAGGCTACTAGATAAAAACCGTTGTTCTTTACGGACGGGGTTTGCCATGCGGAATATCTATCCGCAGATCATCGCATGCCGGGTAACGCAGAAATCGAACGCGGCGACACCTTCAGAGCTATCTTTATATAGCACATCATGGCCGAAACAACTGCTTGATTTTTTGAAATACTCTTGCTATATTTTAGCAGTCACTCACTGAGAGTGCTAATTATTTGCCCTGAAAGAGGAACATTCCATGGTGGCCCAGTTACCGGTTGTCGCAGATAGTCTCCGACTTTATATGAGTGAAATTCGAAAATTTCCCCTGTTGAGCGAGGAAGAGGAACACCGCTATGCGGTGTCGTTTTATGAAGACAAACAACTGACAGCCGCTCACACCCTGATTACCTCAAACCTGAGGTTCGTAGTAAAAGTTGCATACGAGTTTCGACACTATGGCCTGAAAATGCTCGACCTTATTCAGGAGGGCAATATCGGTCTCATGATGGCGGTCAGAAAGTTTAATCCCTATAAGGGCGTACGTCTGATTTCGTATGCGGTCTGGTGGATTAAAGCCTACATCCAAAACCATATCATTTCATCCTGGAGCCTTCTCAAAATCGGCACGACTCAGGCTCAGCGAAAACTTTTCTTCAAACTTCGCCAAGCCAAGAGTGCCCTTGTCGGCATGAATGATGACGATGGAGATGTATTGAGTGCCGCTCAGTCCCTGCACGTTTCAGAGCAGGAGTTTTCTGAAATGGAACAACGTATGCACGGCGACTGTTCACTCAATGCCGAAATACCGGGCAGCGATGGCGCAACGGCACTGGAATCACTTGCTGACGACCGGCTTAATCAGGAAGAGCTTCTCGCAGATTTTCAGGAGAATCAGAACCTTCAGCAAAAAGTTGCGGAAGTGGTCAGCCAACTCAACGAAAAAGAGCGCTATATCATTGAGAAGCGAATTACTGCCGATGATCCTATGACTCTACAGGAGATTGCGAGCCATTTTTCAATATCCAGAGAGCGGGTTCGACAGATTGAAGAAGGTGCCTTGAGAAAAACAAAGCAGGCGCTCCTGCCACTGCTTGCGGCGTAATTTCAGATTCAGCAATATTTAAAACCGGTAAAAAGATGTGCTCACTCTGTTGGGTACGTCTTTTTTATTGCAATTAGTTCTTGACTTCAATAGATTTTTCCTCTAAACACACAAGTTCCGTTTTCTTTCTATCCAGAAAAGGCTTTGGCCCCGTTAGCTCATACTGGTAGAGCAGCTGACTTGTAATCAGCAGGTGATCCGTTCGATTCGGATACGGGGCTCCACTAATAAAGCAGTACGTTACACAGTTTTGATCATCCCTGGAGGGATTCCCGAGCGGCCAAAGGGAACAGACTGTAAATCTGTCGTCAGCGACTTCGGAGGTTCGAATCCTCCTCCCTCCACCACATAATCACCGGAATACGGTGGCACATTCAAGCCCAGGAGACATATCGTCGATAGTACTGGTAAGTCATGACCACACGTGTTCCAAACATCTTCGTCTGGTTTGTGCGGGAATAGCTCAGTTGGCTAGAGCGTCAGCCTTCCAAGCTGAGGGTCGCGGGTTCGAGTCCCGTTTCCCGCTCCAGTAAAAATGTGCCCACATAGCTCAGGAGGTAGAGCACTTCCTTGGTAAGGAAGAGGTCTCCGGTTCGAGTCCGGATGTGGGCTCCATTTTCTGAAACAATCTAAACCGTAATAATCAGTAGACGGAGGAATAGTCATGGCCAAGGCAAAATTTGAAAGAAATAAACCGCATTTGAACATTGGAACAATAGGTCACGTTGACCATGGTAAAACAACCCTTACTGCAGCGATCACGAAAGTTCTTGCTGGCAAAGGTCAGGCCATATACAAATCATTTGACCAGATCGACAATGCCCCGGAAGAGCGCGAGCGTGGTATCACCATAGCAACAGCCCACGTAGAGTACGAAACAGACAATCGCCATTATGCCCACGTCGACTGTCCTGGTCACGCTGACTACGTAAAGAACATGATCACCGG
>VFJW01000137.1 GCA_009885845.1 Geobacter sp. | reverse complement strand
TATACCTTCCTTTTCTTTGTGGCAAATCAGAGAATCCTGAATGTAAATACAGAAAAGGTGACGCATTACATGTCACCCTTTCAGCTGAAGCTGGTATCTACTGGTTAATGAGACAGCAGAATGGGAACTGTAAGGTGTCCGAGTACATGCTTGACTATCGGACTCAGCGCATACGCTTTTCGGCTGGTCGGAACAGAAGCACCCATTATCAGTAAGTCAGCAGACTGTTCGCAGGCATTGTTAAGGATGGCATCACCGATCGTCAGGCTGCCGAGAAAAATCGGCTTCGTCTGGCTTGATACCCCATGGCGTGAGAGATAGTTGCACAGACTGATCATCGGGCTGTTGGTGAATGATTCGTTCAATTCGGCATTGGCGCCGACGATAGAGACATTATGTGCCATTTCAATGCAAGGCATGGCATCATTCAGGCTTTTTATTGTCTCACGGTTCTCTTTCCAGGCAATCATGATACGTTCCCCCGCCGTATTAAACGAACCAACGTATGGCACAACAAGTACCGGTCTGCCACAATTCTTCACGAGGTGTTCAGGAAGATCTACGGGAACGTTCAGGTATATTTTTTTATGATTCGTTTGTCCGACAATCACCAGATCTGAATAGTAGGCATGCATGGTCACAATATCAGAAATGGAAACACCAATGACTGCTGAAGCCTGGCTTACCCATTCCGACTGTATCCCGGCGGCAGCACTCTTTTCACAGAATAAAGTTTTCAGTCGCTCCAAAATTGACAGTTCGTCACTATCGTACCGGCCGGAAAAAGCATGGGTGATGGGATACAGCCCTCTGAGGCAGGCGCCATGTTTCCTGGCATAAAGAATGGCAAGATCCAACCTGCTTTCAGTGGCCTCAGAAACATCGAGGTGCACTAATATGTCCTTGATTGCCATTATTGACTCCTTTTTGATGTCGGTCTGTTATTTTATGAACACTACGTTTTTAAATTGCCACTAATGATGCGTACGATAGAAATTTTTCGTCAAAAAATATGTCTTATAATAGTATCACCATATTGCAGTCAGGTAAATAGCAACAAAATTACCGGTAAAAGCAACAGCAGATGCCGAAAGTCACCGCGAAGAGACTTGAATAACCGGACAACGTGAACATGTTATGGTGATCTTCCGGCTATGAAAATATCAAGCTCTACACATATTTGAGCGGGTCGCTCAACCCCGCTTCAGCAAACCCTTTCAGGCGCAGACGGCAGGAATCGCACTGGCCGCAGGAGAGTCCGGTCTCAGTCGGATCATAGCAGGAATGTGTCAAGGCATAATCGACTCCCAGTTCAATTCCGCGCCGGACAATATCGGCTTTGCTCATGTTGATCAACGGTGCGTGAATCTTGAACTTTGATGTCCCTTCAACTCCCGCCCTGGTCGCCAGATTTGCCATCTTCTCGTATGCCTGGATATACTCAGGTCGGCAGTCAGGATAGCCGGAGTAATCAAGGGCGTTGACACCGATATAAATGTTCGAGGCACCAAGTACTTCGGCCCATCCCAGGGCAAAGGAAAGAAAAATGGTGTTGCGGGCCGGTACGTATGTGACCGGGATATCGTCTCCGATGCCATCTTTTGGCACTTCAATATCCGCCGTCAGGGCGCTCCCCCCCATCAGGCGCAGATCGAAATCGACCACCAGATGCTCCTTCGCCCCCATTTTTTTGGCATTCTGCCGGGCGACTGACAGCTCGAAAATGTGTCGTTGACCATAGGAAAAACTGATGGCATAGGGGATGAATCCATCCGCTCCGGCGATCGCCATACAGGTGGTGGAATCAAGTCCACTGCTATACAAAACTACCGCTTTACGTTGCATGGTTAGTATCTCCGGAAGAATGTTCTAAACTTTATGGATTGCAATTTTACGCGTAACAGGTACAATAAGTCCACTTTTCTCATGGATATCCGCCGGAAAAAAGTAACATCATCCCATCGATGAGGTCTGCCGGATAGCAGACCTTTTTCAATTGAGGCGACATGCGACTGAAAGAGGAACAGATCCGGGGGCTGGCAGAAAAGGTATACCGAGACTTGTCGGCAGAGAGTCTGATAACTCCACGCGGAGAGCGCGGTGCCGTTGTTGCCGGGATTGCCGGCGCCATCTCCCAAAACTTTGCCGCCGAACAGAAGCTGGAGCGGGATGCGGAAAAACTGCTGGATGAAACCCTTGATGCGATGGGAAGCGGTGCTGCCCAGATAGACCGCCGCCGTATGCTGAAGATGGTCAAAGATAAGCTGGCCAAGGAACGTAAGATAGTCTTATAAGGGTGAATGCATGTCATTATCTGAAGATCGCATTTCAACGATGGCCCATGAAATAATCAAATGCATCTGGCGGGACGATTTGGCAGATGTTTCTGATGACAGTCGTGCGCTGAGACGTGTCAAACAATCGCTGGAAGCCTTTTTTGGTGCGGTGGATGAAATTGAAGAAGCGGTCAAGGCAAAACTCCGTAACAAGGCTCCCGGTAGCCGCGATTATGATGTTCTCTACCAAAAATTCTATCACGACGAAATGGCCCGGAGGGGTTTGTGAAATCGGGTTGGTATAGTTCGCTTGTTATTACTGCAGTCCTGTTGCTGCAAGGCTGTGTCGTGAAGCCGGTGATGACAGAATACACCGCGCTCGACCCTCAGCTGGAACGGGAATCTGTCTATATCATGCCGTTCGACGCGACTCTTGTGCCCCCGGATTTCAGTGAGCCGATTTTTAACCAGTTTGTTGATATTTTGAATTCCCGTCGAAAGCAGACAAAAGTCGGTCGATTTGTCATCATGAAAGAGGAGTTGAAAGAAATTGAGCCGGTCTGGTTGATCAAGCAGGTATATATTTCCGGTGATATCTGGGGTTATGTCGAGAAATCCGGATGCTGTTCGACAGAGATGAAGGCTAAATCGAGAATATATCTGTATGAACCGGGCAAAAAATCACAGACATTTGATGTTTTTGTTCCGGTAGAGCACTATTTCGACCACGACCGCGGCTCTATAACAACCGAGAAGGAGCGTCTCGGAAAAAAACTGGCTCAGGATCTGGCAGATTCGATTATCAGGAAGTTGACGCCCTGATTTCTCCACGAAAACTTATTACGGCTTTAATAGTCATTTATAACGGCCCTGAGCTGCAGCTCACGGCTTTTTTCACGAAAGGTATATCATGATGTATCACTTAAGGACTGTTCTTGTTGCTCTTGCCGGAGTTGTTTTGTTATCCGGCACTGCTTTTTCATTGCTGGCTGATGATTCTCTGAACCGTGCCGCAGAACAGTATCGCGAAAAGGATTATGGCGCGGCATACGCCTCCGCAGGAAAATCTTCCGATCAGACGCATCGCAGCTTCATTCGCGGTTTGGCAGCGTTGCGTCTGGACAAGTTTGATGAAGCGGTAACACTTCTGGCTGACGCGGAGTTAAAACTGCCGTTGCTTGCTGATTATGCAGCATTCTTTCAGGCAGAGGCACTCTTAAAGCTAAAGCGGTATCAGTTGGCAACGGCTAAAGCATCTTCAATCAAGACTTCATTTCCGGCATCAAAAATGGTGCGACGATCGGAAAAAATGATTGCCGACATCATGTTTGAGGCCGGAGACTTCAAGGGAGCTTACACGTCATATCAATCATTCATAGAAAAGTATCCTTTGGGTGGTGATTCTGTCGATGCAAGCTATCAGTCGGCGCGCTGCCGGGAAGAGTTGTCAGACGCCGGGACGGCACAGACAATCTATCGGGGTATCTGGCTCAATAATTCGGGATCACCTCTGGCCGCCCGGTCACAGGAACGGCTCAAGCAGATCGAGTTGGCCGGATCAAAAACATCTTCGTACACTGTTGAAGAACTTCTGAAACGCGCTTCCAGCCTCTATGCCCAGAACGAGTACAGCTCAGCTCTGAAAACACTTGAAATGATTCCTGATGCATCACGAACACCGGCAATAACAAACCGGATCGATCTTAGAACCGGGATGGCCCAGTATCGTCTGAGGCAGTATAAACAAGCCGAAAAGCAGTTTGTCAAGGCATCCGCCAGTCCGTTGCCGGGAGAACGATCTGAAGCCCGGTTCTGGCTGGCCAAGTCACTTGATCGGCAGGATTTGAAAGAGCGGGCACTTGTGCTGTACCTTGAACTGGCCGGGGAGGGTAAAAAACAGGAATTTGCTGATGATGCCGTAATTGAGGCTGCTGGATTAAAGCGTGGAATCGGACAGTATGCTGAAGCTGCCCGCCTTTTTGATCAGGTCGCCCGGGTTTCGTCCGAACCCAGAGTCATTGCCAAATCAATTTGGGATGCGGGATGGTGTCGCTATCTTGCCGGGGAATATCCAGCTGCGGCAGATGCTTTCAAAAAATTGCTGACTGATGAAAACCAGCGTGAAAAGGTGCTGTACTGGCTGGGAAGAACGTTGGAAAAGAATGAAGACACGGCAGCCGCAGCGGCTTCGTATTATCGCAGCATGCTGGATGAATTTCCGGCTGGTTTTTATACCACCTGGTATCGTGAACAGAAGGGAGTGAAGGACAATCGTGAACCTCTGGGTAATCGTGATGCTCTGGCTGAACTGCCTGTCCTGACCGGTTTTGAAAAACCGCGCCTGCTGGCAGCACTCGGGATGCTCGAAGAGGCCCGATCAGAAATGACTTCCGCCCGTAAGAAAAATGGCGAAAAGAAAGCGCAATTTCCTGCACTTGCCAGGATATATCTCGAAATGTGGGACTATGGTTCGGCAATAACGCTGTTTATGCAAAATCGTCCTGTTGCCTGGGAAAAAGAAACCCTGCCGGTCTGGACGGCTGGTTATCCGTTGGTGTACACAGAACTTGTACGCCGAAATGCCGTTCTTAACGGATTGTCAGAGAGTCTGGTGTATGCCCTGATGCGAGCTGAAAGCGGTTTTTCCCCTGCAATTAAATCGAGTGCCGGAGCGATCGGACTCATGCAGATGATGCCCGCTACCGCCAAGATGACTGCACGGGAAAAAGGGGAATTTAATCCCCAGCGTCTGACCGTTCCGGAATACAATATCCGCCTGGGTACCAGGCATCTTCATGAACTGATGAAAGAGCATAATGGCGATGTGGTCTATATGGCTGCGGCATATAATGCCGGATCCGGTGCGCTGGAACGATGGAAAAAAAGTTACCGGGGTTTGCAGAAGGATGAGTTTATCGAGAGTATCCCGTATCAGGAAACCAGGGAGTATGTGAAAAAGGTGTATGCTTCGGCGGCTACGTACCGACAGTTATATAGTTTAAAGTAATCGGTTACACATAAACCACCGTCACCCTATCAAGATAGCATGACAGCAGCAGAATCTGGTTTCTGATGGTTTCAGTATCTTCATTCAAGGCTGCTTCTTCCATGATTTCGCCAATTTCGGAAATATCATCAAAACCGTAACTGCCGCCGGAACCTTTCATGCGGTGAGCCAGCGTGCGTATTTCGCTGAACGAATCGATCTCCAGTAAACTGTTGATAAGCAGACAGTCTTTTTTCCGGTTTTCGAGAAACTCAGGAACGATTGATTGTACTTCACTATCGATCTCAACGGTGAGGCTATTCTCCATGTTACAGCTCCTGTAGATGGCGTGCAAGACTGTCCAGCAATGTCCGTTTTTTGAATGGTTTTGCTATATGGTCATCACAGCCTGCTTCCAGGCATTTCTGAATATCTGATTCATACGCGTGTGCAGTGAGGGCGATGATAACTGTTTTCCGGAGACCGCAGCGCTCTTCATGTTTCCGTATCATACGGGTGGCCGTATAGCCGTCCATGATCGGCATCTGAATGTCCATAAGAATTAAGTCATAGTGCTGTGTGGTGCATAAATAAAGCGCTTCCTGGCCGTTGCCGGCTTCATGCAGTTCCATGGAGAACGAGCTAAGCAGCAGTTTCATCAACTCCCGGTTTTCGAGAGAATCATCAACCAGCAGTACCCGTTTGAATATTTTCTGTCCCGCTCCCGTTACTGATAGTGTGTGTTCTTCTGGTTCCTTTGTGACCGTTTCGGTGGCTTGTTCCGGTTCAGCCAGCGTTTTGAAAAAAGGTATGGTGAAACTGAAGGAACTTCCCACGCCAGGAACACTTTCAACCTGCATGAACCCACCCATGGCTTCCACCAGTTTGCGGCTGATGGCAAGGCCGAGTCCACTCCCTCCAAAGCGGCGTGTTATGGATGTATCTGCCTGGGAAAAGCTGTCAAAAATCATATCAAGCTTGTCCGGATCGATTCCGATGCCTGAATCCCTGACAATGAATGTGATCGAAATCTGATCGCTTTCGGATGGAATTAATAAGGTCGTAACGGAAACCAGGCCGCCTGTTTCGGTGAATTTTACCGCGTTAGCGATCAGATTCACCAAAACCTGCTGCAGCCGGATTTTGTCACCCATAACGACCTGCGGCATCCCGGCCTCGCTATTCAGTGTAATGTTCAGGTTTTTACGTTGTGCTTCCTGCCTGACCATCTCGATTGATCGTTCCAAAGAGAGCAGCAGATTAAATGGGCGATTGATAAATTCAAGTTGGTTGGCCTCAATGCGGGAAAGATCAATCAGGTCATTGATCAGTATCAGCAAGCTGTCTCCGGCATGGTGTATCATTGTAAGACAGCGCTGCTGATCCTCGCTCAGTCCCTCTGAGACGAGATATTCTGTACCTCCGATGATCGAATTGAGAGGTGTCCGCATTTCATGGCTCATATTTGCCAAAAATTCCGACTTTGCACGATTGGCCGTTTCGGCAATATCGCGAGAGGCCCGAAGCTCCTCGGTTTTTTTCTGCCGTTCGGCAACCTCCGCACGTAATCCTTCGTTGCCTATTGCCAGCTCGGCAGTGCGCGAGGCAACTATTCCTTCCAGATTCCGATTCATTGCCTCCAGTTCAGCCTGCTTCAGTTCCAGTGCTTCCTGAATTTTTTTCAGGTTACTGATGTTCTGGGCCGCGCAGATAACCGCTTGCGGCTGGTCTTGGTCATCTTTCATGACAGCAAGTGAGTAGAGCATCGGCACAATTTCACCCTGTGCGGTACAGCAGGTACATTCAACACCATGAATCGGGCCATGCTCTAAAGCGTGGGCAAAAGGTGAATACATGCATAAGGGTGTCTCAAGTTCTTCGAATTTTGTCAAACGGCGTCCAACTACTTCACTGCTCTGATATCCAAAGAGATCACAATAGGCTCGGTTTACGCTTTGAATCATGCCGTCCGGAGAAAATACGATCAGTACGTCGTTCATACCGTCAATCAGTTTCTCCATGTATTCACGCGAAACGGTTGTAATGCGCAGTCTGTCGGTCATACTGTTGAAAGCAGTTGCGAGTTGACCTATTTCATCGTGCGTGCGGATGGTGATCGGTTCATTGTGTTCACCCTCTCTTAAACGCAGGACAGCGTCGGTCAGAAGTGCAATCGGCCGGGTAATTGCGGAAGCAAATATTATCGCCACAACTATGCCAAGGATCAGAATAAAAAGTACAAACGGCAGTATTCGCGACAAAACACCTCGAACGTTTCGGTCAATCAACGATTCATACAGACCAATGTGTACCGTGCCGAGCGCCCCTCCCTGAATCGACGTGGAAATATCGTAAATACGCCCCTGTTCTCCCTCAATCTTGGCCGTGTGGGCACTGTCCCGGTTCGTTTTGATCGCTTTTTCGATCAGCTCCTGCGGCACTGATGAGCCAAAGGTGTGAGTTGCTAGGGTATTGTCAGGTGTTACGATGAAGATATATTCGATATCTCTATCAAGCTTTCGATAGTCGTTTACGACCAGTTCAAGGCTGAATTTGTTCTCGGTAATCAGGGGGATTTCGGCCGCTTCGGCGATATAGCGGGCAATAGAAAGACCCCGCTTTAACAACTCATCCTCAAAACGGGAATGAAGTTCGAACTTTACAAGCAAGCTAAGTGCGCTCCCGATCAGCACGATCAGGAGCGCAGTGCCGAGTATAAGTTTATTCCGCAGGGTGAAAGAAATCATCGTGTGGGGAGAAATCTCCTCTTTAGTCAGGTTGTTGTGCGATTCTATCACGAATGTTTTCAAGTGCAAGAGGGCATGTGTAAAAAACGCATATTGCCTGCCTTGAAAAGGAGTGTTCCGTGTGTTACAAACAGTCACTTATTTCAGAACTCGAAAGGCTTGTCAGCCATGACAGAACAAACCCCCATGATGCGACAATATCTGGAGATCAAATCGGGCTATCCCGAAGCGATCCTCTTTTTCCGCATGGGAGATTTTTACGAAATGTTTCTGGACGATGCCCTGTTGGCTTCCCGTCTGCTGGATATCGCCCTTACCTCCCGTAACAAGGGGAGTGGCGATGAGATACCCTTCTGCGGAGTCCCGTTCCATTCGGCCGCCCCCTATGTCGCCCGGTTGATTGAAGCCGGTTACAAAGTTGCAATTTGTGAGCAGGTCGAAGACCCGAAACAGGCCAAAGGAATTGTCCGGCGTGAAGTTGTCAGGGTCGTTACTCCCGGCCTTCTGATCGAGTCAGAGAGCCTTGTCCCGACTGAAAATAATTTTCTGCTGGCACTCAGCAACTCATCCGGTGACAGTTGGGGTTGCGCCTGGCTTGATGTTTCCACCGGTGAGTTCCGGGCGGCCGAACTGGCCGGAGCTGCCGCTGCACTGGCCGAAGCGGTCGGAATCAATCCTCGCGAGATTCTGCTCTCCGACTCCCTTGATCGGGAGGCCCTGCCGCCTGACCTCCGTTCATTTCTGAATGAGCGGATAGTCTCCCGGGCCCCTTCCTGGATCTATGACCGGGACTATGCCACGACACTTCTCTGCGACCATTTCGGGGCCGCTTCGGCAGAAGCGCTCGGCCTGGACGGAGCGCCCGCCGCTCTGCTGGCCGCTGCCGCCGCGCTCTATTATCTGCGGGAAAACCGCAAGTCGGCGCTGCCGCACATCAGGGATATTCATGTCTCCCGGCGCAGTCAGCACCTGGCCCTGGATCCCGCTACCCGACGCAATCTGGAGATTACCGCCAGTATGGCGGAGGGAAAGCGCACCGGTTCACTGCTCGGGTGTCTTGACCGCACCGGTACGGCCATGGGTGCCCGGCGTTTAAAACAGTGGCTCAGCTATCCCCTGATCGAGCTTGAGCCGATCAGGCAGCGGCTCAACGCAGTGGAGGAACTGGTTGAATCGCCCGAACGGCAGGACGCACTGACAGCCCGGTTGAAGAATGTTGCCGATCTGGAGCGGCTGAACGGCCGTATCGGCATGGCAAGCGCTGGCGGGCGGGATCTCCGGGCATTGCATGATTCGCTGCTCCATCTCCCGCAGTTGCTGGACCGGCTGTCTGGGGTGCAGTCCGTTCTGCTGCAGTCACTGATGACCTCGATTGATCCTCTTGATGACATCTACCAACTGGTGTCGCGCGGAATTATTGAAAGTCCGCCGTTTTCACTTCGAGAAGGGGGCATCATAGCGCCCGGATACAACTCTGATCTGGATGAACTGCGCGCCATCAGCAGCGAAGGGAAAGGATTCATTGCCCGTCTGGAGGCTCAGGAACGGGCCCGTACCGGCATCTCGACACTCAAAATCCGCTATAACCGGGTGTTCGGCTATTCGATAGAGATCACCAAAAGCAATCTGGCATCCGTACCTGCTGATTATATCCGCCGTCAGACCCTTGCCAACGCCGAGCGCTATGTTACCGATGAACTAAAGAACTACGAAGAGAAGGTGCTGGGGGCCGAAGAGCGGATCTGCACACTTGAATTCACGCTGTTTCAGGAAATTCGCGAACTGGTGGCTGGTCAGGCCGGACGGATTTCCCGGACTGCCGACGGCCTGGCGATCCTCGATGTCCTCCTCTCACTGGCGACGGTTGCCGGGGAGCGCAATTACTGCAAGCCGCTGGTGGACGATTCGGATGTCATCGATATCCGGGATGGCCGCCACCCGGTAATTGAAGCGATGAAGCTCGGGGAGCGCTTTGTACCGAACGACACTCTGCTTGACGGTGACTACAATCAGCTGCTGATGATTACCGGCCCCAATATGGCCGGTAAATCGACCTATATGCGTCAGGTGGCGCTGATTACCCTGATGGCTCAGGCCGGCAGTTTCGTCCCGGCCGGCGAGGCACGCATCGGCATTGCCGACCGGATCTTCACCCGCGTCGGAGCGGGTGATAATCTGGCTCGCGGGCAGTCTACCTTTATGCTGGAAATGATGGAGGCGGCCGGAATCCTTCGCAACGCGACCCCTCAAAGCCTCATCATTATGGATGAGATAGGTCGCGGCACCTCGACCTTTGACGGTGTCTCCATCGCCTGGGCGGTGGCGGAGTATATTCACGACACTCCCTCCTGCCGCAGCCGTACCCTCTTTGCCACCCATTATCATGAGCTTACCGAGTTGGCGACAACCAGAGAGCGGATCAAGAACTTCACGGTGGCGGTACGTGAGTGGAACGATCAGATTATTTTTCTGCGTACCATAATCCCTGGTGGAGCATCACACTCCTACGGCATTCAGGTGGCCCGTCTGGCCGGCATGCCGTCCGACGTTATCGAGCGAGCCAAGGAGATTCTGCGTAATCTGGAGAGCGGCGAGTTTGAGGAGGGGGCGCCACGTCTGGCCAAAAGCAGCAGAAAGCCAACCAGGGAACCGTCACCCCAGTTTTCACTGTTCGAAACCAGCGAGGACCAGTTGCGTCATCGCCTGAAAAAGCTCAACATCGCGACCCTGACCCCGCTGGAAGCGCTTAATCTGCTGGATGAGTTGAAGCGGATGGTGTGAATACGGGGAAAGCTGCTTGTCCTCCCGCCCCGCAAAATATATTTTTTTCCTCAAAAAACGACACCATGTGTCATGTGTCATGTGTTATGTGCAATGGCCATACACACCGCATCGGCCAACTGATGTACATCGCGCTCCGTTGTCTGCCACGAGCACATGAAACGAGCGCCACCTGAACCGATAAAAGAATAAAAGTGCCAACCGGCAGATCTGAGAGCTTTAACCGCGGCTTCCGGCATCTCAACAAATACCGAGTTTGCCTGCCGCCGATACATAATGGTAACACCGGCAATACCGGCCAGCTGCTGCTCCAGAAGCGCCGCACAATTATTGGCATGCCGGGCGTTTTTGAGCCAGGTGCCCTCTTCAAGCATGCCGATCCATGGAGCAGAAATAAAGCGCATCTTTGACGCCAGTTGACCAGCCTGCTTGCATCGATAATCAAACTCTTGAGCAAGATCGCGGTCAAAAAAGACCACCGCCTCACCAACCGCCATACCGTTTTTTGCCCCCCCCAGACAGAGGACATCAACCCCGGCACGCCAGGTTATGTCAGCAGGAGCAGCATCCAGCGACACAACGGCATTGGCAAACCGGGCCCCGTCCATATGTACCCGCATGCCATAACGCCCGGCCAGTTCACTGGCCGCTCTGATTTCGTCAGGAGTGTACACGGTGCCAACCTCAGTCGCCTGCGTCAGACTCAATACTTTTGGCCGAGGAAAATGGATATCGCTCCGGCGGGTGATAACCCGCTCGACCTCTGCCAGATCGAACTTGCCGTCCGGACCGTTTACATGAAGCAGTTTGGTGCCGTTTGAAAAAAACTCCGGTGCTCCGCATTCGTCGGTTTCGACATGGGCAAGTTCATGACAGATAACACTGTGGTACGAACGGCACAGTGACGCCAGCGCCAGCGAATTGGCCGCAGTGCCGTTAAAAACAAAGAACACCTGGCAATCCGTCTCAAATACCTCACGCAAAATCCGGCAGGCCCGCTCTGTCCAGAGATCATCGCCATACGAAGGCACGAAACAAGTGTTGGCAGCCTGCATGGCCTGCCAGGCTTCCGGACAGATCCCGGCATAGTTATCACTGGCGAACTGATTGAATGTGGTCTTCTGGTCTGCACCTTCCACAGTGTTCCCCCTTCTCTGATGAACAGTACTCGACGATGGCAATCTAGCACCGCTCCGGCTTTGATGCCAGAAATTTCCCGCGGCATTATGACAACGGTTGAATAGTCAATGACAAACGACTATCATGCGTTTTCACGCCCATCAATATCCGTGAGGTCACCTGCGTATGCGTTACAGCCGGATGCGGCTTTCGCACAAAATTACTCTGGTAAGCCTGTTCACCACCCTGCTGGTCGGCCTCATGGTGTTGCGCACAACTTCCCATACGGACAACCCTGCGGCATCTCCCGAAGACAAGGCGATGGAGGATCTCTCACGCGTCGAATACCCCAGCCTCAAGCAGATCAAATGGCACGCACATTTCGTGCAGCCGCACCAGACTATTGAGTCGCTTTTCGGGTCTGATTGGATCTGGGTAGCGCGCTTTAACAGGATTGACCGGCGGCACGTCTACCCCGGAATGACTATTAAAGTGCCTGACAGGATTGCGGACATTATTCATTACTCCCCTTTGCCGGTCTTCTACGAACCGGCTGCGCGAAAGAGCAAATACATCCTTGTTGATATTACTGAACAATGGCTGGGGGCGTATGAGAGGGGCAGACTTGTCTTTTCCGCGCCGGCAGCTACCGGCAAGGCGACCACGGAAACCCCCACTGGAATGTTCCGTATCGATGCGCGACACCGGACCCACACATCATCTCTCTACAAAACGGCCGATGAAGAGGAGCAGTATCCGATGGACAACGCAATCCGTTTTCATATCGATCTGGAGAACGTTTCCTACTGGATTCACGCCCGGGATCTTCCAGGGCGGCCCGCTTCACACGGCTGCATAGGATTGTTCGATGAGAAGATGCAGAACCGCGTATTTGGCACGCCGAAAAAGCCGGTACTGCTGGATTCTCAAAAACTGTACACATGGGCCGTGGGCAACGCTGATTACGACGATGATTTCGGTGAACTGGATGAATTGGAAGACGGACCGGTGGTGGAAGTACGAGGCGGCCTGCCACGTTATCTGGACAAACCGCCTCGTATCAAAAACTAATTACTTGAAAAACAGGAAGTGATTACATGTTATTTTACTTGTCCGGCAAGCCACCTTGCCACATCTTTGGCATGGTAAGTTATGATAATATCCGCTCCCGCACGCTTGAATGAGGTCATCGTTTCCAGCACCACCCGCTCCTCATCTATCCACCCACGCTCGGCGGCACCTTTGACCATGCTGTATTCGCCTGAGACATTGTAAACCGCAAGCGGCAGATCGAACTCGTTACGCAGGTCGCGAAGAATGTCAAGATACGGCAACCCCGGCTTCACCATAATAATATCAGCCCCTTCGTCTATATCAGAAGCTGCTTCCCGAAGCGCCTCACGGCGATTTCCCGGATCCATCTGATAGCTGCGTCGATCCCCGAACTGCGGTGTTGACTCGGCCGCTTCACGGAACGGGCCATAGTAACCGGACGCGTATTTGACCGCATAGCTCATAATCGGAATCGCATCAAATCCATGTTCATCAAGCGTTTCGCGAATGGCTCCCACTCGCCCGTCCATCATGTCCGACGGCGCCACCATATCAGCCCCCGCCTGTGCATGTGAGAGAGCTTCACGCGCCAGCAGATCCAGTGTCGAATCATTATCAACATCGCCGTTTTTTATGATGCCGCAGTGTCCGTGATCGGTGTATTCACACATACAGACATCGGTAATGACAGCCAGGCCCGGCACATTCTTTTTCAGCGCCCGGATTGTTTCCTGAATGATGCCGGTATCAGAATAGGCATCACTGCCGACCGCGTCCTTCGTCTCTGGAATTCCGAACAATATTACAGCCGGAATCCCAAGATCCCGCACCTCTTTGGCTTCAGCAACAATATTCTCGATAGATTGCTGGTAGATTCCGGGCATCGAAGAGATCTCTTTTTTGATTCCGATGCCGAAGATTGAAAACATCGGATACACAAGGTCATTAACCGAAAGGGAGGTCTCGCGAACCATTCGGCGAAAGATCTCATTACCCCTGATTCTGCGGGCACGGAATTGCGGGAAAAACATGATGAAGCCTCCTTGTAAATTCTGCAGACATGCTGTTACGATGATCGAAATATGCTCTGGAAGAGTAAATCAGCCTGAAATAAAATGCAAGATTTTACCTACACCAACGCGCTACCGCTTGCATCGTCAGAATACGGTGGTAGAATCACCATTGTTATCAGCAGCAGCTTTTCCCCTTGTTCAAACCGGACAAATAAGGTATTAAATGGCCGTGTTATTATTTAAAAGGAGGATCAACTATGAATAAAAGAATAATCGTAACGTTAATAATGTCTTTGATCGTCTCGGCATCTGCTGCATTTGGCGGAGTTAAGGCGGGGACTTTTTCAGTTTCCCCACTGGTCGGCGGCTACATCTATGACGACGAACAGCATCTGGATTCCACTCTGGTAATGGGCCTTCGGGCCGGTTACAACTTTACCAAAAATTTTGGCATTGAAGCATTGTATGATTATGCCGACACGACCGACACATCGGCAGGTGCTGCGGGCACATCTCTGCACCGTTTTGGAGGCCAGGCGCTGTATCACTTTTTCCCTGACAGCGTGTTCGTCCCGTATCTGGCTGCCGGTTTCTCGGGAGTGCGTGTATCAGGCTCCGGTAAAAACGTCGGTGCATTCGATTACGGAGTAGGCGCCAAGTATTTTTTGGCTGAAGACTTCGCTATTCGGGGAGATATCCGTCAGATTATTTACCGGTTTAACCAGAAGTCATTTGAAAATATTGAATATACCATCGGGGCATATGTTCAGTTTGGCGCAGTTGCACCGGCAATGAAAGCGGTTGCTCCGGCTCCTGAACCTGCCAAGACTGTGGCAGCACCTGCTCCTGCTCCGGCACCAGTACCCGCACCTGCGGCAGCTGCACCAGTGGTGGTTGCTCCGGTGATTGTCGCTCCGGTTGTTATTCCTCCGGCGGATTCCGACCGTGACGGCGTCATTGATGCACTTGACAAATGCCCCGGCACCCCCGCAGGAGTCGCAGTAGACAGCAACGGCTGCCCGATTGATTCTGACAGAGACGGCGTTGCCGATTATCTTGACAAGTGCCTCGGGACCCCTGCCGGCGTAGTGGTCGATGCCAAGGGTTGCCCGGTCGATTCAGATAACGATGGGGTCGCCGATTACCTGGACAAATGTCCCGGCACACCGGCAGGAGTGGCTGTCAGCACAAACGGCTGCCCCGTTGAAGCTGCCAAAAAATTCTGCGACAAGCCTGCCGTCATCGCCGTTTCATTTGATACTAACAAGTCAGATCTTAAAGCAAAAAACCACGATGAGCTTGACAAGTTAGGCACATTCCTGAAAGAGTTCCCCAATTCAAAAGGCACCATTGAAGGACATACCGATGCTGATGGAAACAAGGCGGCAAACCTGAAATTATCCCAGGCACGCGCTGACAGTGTAAGAAATTACATCATCACGAAGTTCGGCATTGACAGCAATCGTCTTTCTTCCAAAGGGTATGGCTCAGACAAGCCGGTTGCACCGAACAAAACCGCTTCTGACAAAGCAAAGAATCGTCGCATCGAGGCACTGTTCAGCTGCGAATAAGCACAAAGTGCAAATGAAATAACAACAGAAAATGGCCCTTCCGGATATTTCCGGAAGGGCCATTTTCTGTAAGACTATGCGTGGGAACTTATTTTTTTCGGCGATCCTGAAGTGAGATCACCTTTGGTGCTCCACCTTCCCGACGTGCTTTCTGCACACGCTCCTTCTCAGCGGTTTCCTTTTCGACCCGCTCGAGCTCGACAGGAGATTCCACCTCCTCCAGACGAAGAGGTGTACCACCCATAGTGAAATCAGCTCCTTCAAGCTGGTGATCGTCAAGAATCCAGGTAAACACCTGCATCGGAAAGGTAAGTACCAGCAATTTGACCTGCCACCAACCCGGCTTGACGTCGGGCTGTATTTCCTCTACCCGGGCATAAAATCCCGGTTTGTTGTCTACGTGAATGAGTAACAGATCATGAACTGTCGCCATTTTGTCTACCCTTTATACCTGCAACAGGATTGGATTTTATTTTTTTGCCGCCCAGAGCAGCAGCGGAGTACCCATCGCCTCGCCTGTCAGACACGAAGCATCGTGAACATACCCCCGCAACAGTGACTCTTGTTGTGCAAGCAGCAATTCGGCCTGCGGCGATAACTTCAGGTAAATGGCATCACAGATGAAAAGTACGCAATCTGCGGGGCGCAGTCCCGGCTCCATGAGGCATCCGGAATCAGTTCCGTACGGACAGAGCGGTTTTTGTGCAAAATCTGCTGCAGTAGGTTTTTCTATCGCAATACGTGCCATAACGTCAAAAACAGTTATCCGGTATTTGCCATTACGACAGCATTGGCCTTTGCACTCTCCACAGACTGACATTGCATCAGTTTCTGCAACAATCGCAGCGTACGTTTCCTTGGCTTTGCGATAAAGAATCAGCAGACGAGCCAACTCCTGACCGGTTCCGTCCGAAAGGCCCGACAACAGAACTTTCAGGCGTTCAGTGCCGAGATTCCATAACTGCATATCGTCCATGTACATCCTGCATTGTTTCTGATTAAATTGGTTGAAGCAGTCCGTAAGCCGGGTTCTGTTCCCTGGTCGGGTTACCCCTTCCCGGGCGATGGCCATTCATCTGGGTATGCCGTTACCGACACCCTCAAGCAACCAACCCGGAGGCACGGGCGGGCCGCCCTTAACGCCCCCCTATTTGGTCTTGCTCCTGACGGGGTTTACC
>VFJW01000016.1 GCA_009885845.1 Geobacter sp. | reverse complement strand
GGGGATTACACCAAGGCGGTTCACCCGGAACTGCGCAAGCAGGGATGGAACGGCTACTGGATTGATGCTGCCAGCACCCTGCGAATGGAATCCAATGCCGTAATCATTCTCGATCCGGTCAACCGTGGCGTAATAGATGCCGCGCTGGCCAAAGGGGAGAAGGATTTCATCGGTGGCAACTGCACGGTCAGCCTGATGCTGATGGCTCTGGGCGGACTGTTCCGCGCCGGAGTTGTCGAATGGATTAGCTCCATGACCTATCAGGCAGCCAGTGGCGCCGGTGCCCCCAATATGCGCGAACTGCTCGCTCAGATGGGTGTGCTGCAGGGCGTTGTTTCAGAAGAATTGAAGAACCCCGGTTCTGCAATTCTCGAAATAGACCAGAAAGTAACGGCTACGCTTCGAGACGGCTCCATGCCGACCAAAGAGTTCGGTTTTCCGCTGGCCGGAAATGTACTCCCCTGGATCGACCGTGAGGTTGAGGATGGCCAGAGCCGTGAGGAATGGAAAGGTTTTGCCGAGACCAACAAGATACTTGGCACCGCGTCGCCGATCCCGGTCGACGGCATATGTGTTCGCGTCGGTGCCATGCGCTGCCACAGCCAGGCATTAACAATCAAGTTGAACAAAGATCTGCCGATCGCCGAGATTGAAAACCTGATCAAAAACGACAATCAGTGGGTCAAGCTGATTCCCAACACCAAGGCCGATTCTCTGGCAGGACTCACTCCGGCAGCGGTATCGGGTACTCTGACAGTGCCGATCGGCCGTCTGCGCAAGATGAAGATGGGACCGCAGTACGTGTCGGCCTTCACCTGCGGCGATCAGCTGCTGTGGGGCGCGGCAGAGCCGCTGCGACGGATGCTGCGTATCCTTCTGGAAAAATAGATGGAACCGTTCCAGATGATACTTTTGAAAGCGCCCCGCTTCGGGGCGCTTTCTTGTTTGTAAAGGAAGTTATGAATACCACGCACTCAAAACCCGAACTCCTCGCCCCCGCCGGTTCACTTGAATCCTTCTTTGCTGCTCTCGAGAAAGGAGCCGATGCCGTGTATGCCGGCTTGCAGGATTTTTCCGCCCGGGCCCGGGCCAAAAACTTCACACTGTCCCAGATGGAACGGATGTTGGCCTATGCTCATGGCCAAAACCGGAAGATTTATGTCACTCTCAACACATTGGTGAAGGAGAAAGAGCTGCCGCAGCTGGTTGATACACTGGCCGCTCTGGCTGGAATGCGGGTCGATGGCGTGATCCTTCAGGATCTTGCCGTGGCGCGGCTGATCAGCAATCACTTCCCTTCTATCCCGCTGCATGCCTCAACCCAGATGACCATACACAATACTCCCGGTGTCAAGATGCTGGAGGAACTCGGTTTTCAGCGGGCCGTACTGGCACGTGAACTGGCGGTTGATGAAATTGCGGCAATAGCCGCTTCAACACCGGTCGAGATTGAATGTTTCGTCCATGGCGCCCTCTGCTTTTCGATCTCCGGACAATGCTTCTTTTCCTCCCTGCTGGGAGGGCACAGCGGTAATCGAGGACGCTGCGCGCAACCCTGCCGGCGTCTGTACAACCATCGCGGCAAGGAGGGGCATTACTTCTCCACCAGCGACCTGTCCGCCATCGACCTGCTTCCGGATCTGATTAAAGCCGGCGTGAAGTCACTCAAGATTGAAGGACGGATGAAATCCGCCGAGTACGTTGCATCTGTTGTTGAAGCCTATCGGACCGTGCTCGATGCACCGGAGCAGAGGCATAAGGAAGCGCTGGCAACTGCAAAAGGGATTCTGAAATATTCCTTCGGCCGCACTCCGACCAAAGGTTTTCTGGCATCACAGCAACCTGATGATATCGCTAATCCCTGGCAGAAGGGGGGCACCGGACGCTTTATCGGTCAGATCAAAAGTATCAAAGGGAAGAGTCTGACCTTTGAAACCAGAGACACCCTCTACGTAGGAGACCGTTTGCGGGCACAACCCAAAAGTGACATGGCGGGACAGGCCTGGACGCTGCGAGAGATGGCCCACAACCGCAGGAAGTGTATGGAGGCGCCAGCCGGAAGCACCGTAGAGGTTGAGACGCCGTTCAGCTTTTCGGTCGGTGATTCGATCTATAAAGTTTCATCCCGTGAGGCGTATACCCTCAGTGACAATGCCTGTCTGCGCAGACTTGAGGGGGGACAGGGCGGGAAGCTTCCCTGCAGACTGCGGATGTCGCTGGAACAACTTCCCCCCTCCCCAACCCTCCCCCTCCTGGGGAGGGAGCAGAACTCCTCACCCCAGCGGGGGGAGGTTGGGAGGGGGGAAGGTTATAAGCTCCTTATCTCCGCCGAAGTCAGCGGTCTGCACCATGATTTCACTTTTCCACTTGGCCCGCTGGAACCGGCCCGCAGCAGTGACATGCAACCGGTACTGTTCGGTCAGTTTTCCAAGTGCGGTGACACCCCGTTCAGGCTCGATTCTCTCGATGCTCCCGATTTCCCGGCGATACTGATTCCGTCTGCCCTGTTCAAGGATCTGCGGCGCCGTTTTTATCAGCAGCTCGGTGAAGTCTCTTCGGCTGTTTTCCGGGAACAGATTGCGTCGGCACGCCGGGGGGCACTCCAGGAACTGGAGAACGTACAGAACAGCCCGCGTCGCTCTTCTCCTCGCGAAACGCTGACGATAGTAATTGATGAACCGAAAGAGTGGCGTTTTCCGCTGCAGAACGGAGCAGACTCCACCCTGTTGCCCCTTTCGAAAGCGGCAATTCACCAGATTCCAACGACTGTCCCACGAATGCGTGGCTCGGAAGAGCAGATTATCTGGCAGCTACCCTTTATTCTCTTTGACCGCGATATCCCGCTGTATCGCGACACACTTCGCACCTTGTACCGGAGCGGCTTCCGCCGTTTCGAGGCGGCCAACCTGTCACATTTCGATCTGTTCCACGGTTTTGAAGGCCTGCATATCTCGACATGGCACCGCTGCTTTTCTCTCAACAGTCAGGCGTTGGCTGCCTGGAAGGAACTCGGCGCCGAAGCGGCAACACTTTATCTGGAAGACGACAGCAGTAACATTGCCGGGTTGCTGGCAAGCGGAATTGACATCGAACAACGATTGCTGGTCTATTCACCAGTGCCGGTTATGACTACCAAAATCCGCATCAAAGATGTGCATGCCAATACTCCGCTCCATTCCGACCGTGGAGAAAGTTACCGTGTTACCAGTCAGGACGGTCTGCAGACGATCAGCTCCGATCTGCCATTTTCACTGACTGCGCGACATAGCGAATTAAAGCAAAAAGGGTGCAGCTCGTTTGTGATCGATCTGAGTGAAGAATCGCGTGAAAAATGGGGTGAAATCATCGCCGCTTTCAGATCCGGCCGGGAGCTCTCCGGTACCACCGAATTCAACTATGCTGCGGAGTTGATCTGAATGACCCGGCATCTTGCGATCATACTGCAGATCCTGCTCCTGACCGGGGTTGCCCATGCCGGAAGAACGGTGGAAGGCGTGGTAAAGGCTGTTTACGACGGCGATACGATACTGTTGAACACCCGTGAGGATAGTCGGCTGAAGGTGAGACTGTACGGCATTGATGCCCCTGAAACGAAAAAACCGCACCGGGCGGGTCAACAATACGGTGATATTTCGAAGCGGGCACTGATGGACAGGATCAAGGGGCGGCGGGTTACGGCGGAGATTATTGAAATCGATCAGTACAAGAGGTTGGTAGCGGTCATTCGTTATGCCGGCAGAGACATCAATCGCGAGATGGTGTCAGAAGGAATGGCGTGGGCATACCGCCAGTATTTGCAGGGAGCTTACGCTTCAGAATATATTGGAGCAGAAAACCGTGCCCGGTCGCGTCGAGTCGGATTCTGGAGTGACTTGAATCCACAGCCCCCCTGGGAGTTTAGAAACGAACGAAAAGGACGAGGAAAACAGGCAATTCACAGGTAATTGCAGGATATTTAACCGGCATATCACCGCCGGTATTTTTTTGTCATATCCAGCAAATAAAACCATGTTATTTCATAACTGCCGGAAATTGCCCGAGGTATTTTTCTCATTAAAATCGCTGTTTCTCAGCTGGTTACAAAAATAAACAGGACGATACTTCAAAAAAATCTGTGTTGCTGATTGCTGCATAAATAATAATTTGACAATCAAAAATAACGGGGTATAGAATACACACCTAACACTTTTTTGGCGCATCATATCTGGAAGTCGCACTACCAAAGAAAAGGAGGAGACTATGAGAAAAATGATGGGTATGTGTATCTGTTCATTGGCAGCATGTGTTCTGCTTACCGCTTGTGGTGGCGGTGGGGATAAAAATAACAGCACCGTAATCACACCGACACCGACACCGGTGGCGAAGTCTGCCGCAACTGTAAGCGGTACGGCGGTCATTTCACTGTCGGGGCTGGTGGCCAAAGCCGCGACAACACTCGATGGTGCCGCAATCGAAATAGTTTCCTATGATAAAAGTAACAATGAAATCGGCCGCGCTGCAGTAACAACTGATGCTGCGGGTGGTTTTTCCGCGCAGTTGCAGCTCCTTGACACTGGCGGTTATGTGATGCTTATCGCATCCAAGGAAGGGTACAGCCAGTATCAGAAAAGGGTCGATTATACCGCACCCGGCAACCTGGAGCTTAAAGCCTCATTGCAGGGGCTTAATGTGGCGTTTGCAAATATATCTACAGGCTCAGCGCTTACTGCGGGTATTGGTAAATCAACCGAATCGTCCTTCAGCTTTGCCGTGGTCAAGTACCCAAATGGTACTAAAAAAGCGTTGGCGGGCAAAGCGATCCGGGCGGCCAAGGCGGCCGGTGCTGCCTCCGAGCTGGAAATCAATATTCCGAAGTCATCAATCCCTGGCGTAAAAACACTGAAAGGTGAGCTCGAAACGTTTGATCCTGCAAAGGAGTCTGACCGCTTTCCCGGCTCTTACACCGGAACCGATCCGGTCAAGGGTGATGGCAAGATGGTATCACTCGCCTTTGACTTCATAAAAATATCAAATGCCGATACCGGGGATAACCTTGGCAAAGTAGCCGCGAAATTGGTCAGAGCGGGAGTAAGCAAAGCCGCTGCTACGACAACCACCGTTACCCGCTCAATCTACACATCAAGCTGCAGTAACCTGTTTTTAACGGATTACAACGCAACTGCAGCAGGGCATCAGGTTCCAGTCTGGTCGCTTAATCCTACAACCGGCAAGTGGGTTTTTATCGGAGAAGGGACCGTTGTTGACAGCGCCGGTACCATCATTGCCACGCCAACCGAGGCCGGTTGCGGAGTCAGCAGCGGTACCTACAACCTCAGGATCAATGTGGCCAACACTGAATTTGCCAAGAGTTGGTGGAACCTCGACCATATCGTCTTTGATACGCCGACAGAGGTCTGCCTGTCCGGTACATTTGCCTACAGTAACGGCGATCCACTGAAAAACCTCTCTCTATCATTGTCCGGATCGAACCTTGACTACAAATGGTCAAAAACCGATCCCGTGACCGGCAAATATACCCTGTCAACGGTACTTCTGAACAAAACCAACGTTGACAGAAAAGGGAGATTAACCTACTCGGACGAAAACGGAAACTACACCGGCGTGGATGTTGATCTCAACACTGCCTTTCCTCTCTGTAAGGATTACAGCAAAACAAACTTCACCAAGCCATGCGAAGTCAGCGGTAAGCTGGTGGACATTGCAGGGGCCGGAGTTGCGAGCCGCTGGCTGAATCTTCAGGGGAGCAACTTCAATCGCGGCACAAGTACGGATAGTACCGGGGCATTCAGCAGTCTCGTTGCCTGCAACTCTGCTATCAGTCTCTACATGGGTGGTACTACTCCATTGGCCACATTCAATGTTAACGGGACTACCACCGGCAATACCGATGAACTGACGGATGATGCAGCCAAAGCGACCCTCAAAACCCTGACGGCGCCAAATATTCCCCCGTCCGGCTATGTATACCTGTCGCCGCGTTCCATCAAGATTACCGGCTCCGCAACCGCAAGCATCTCCGCGTATGACGAAGACGGCAACTATCCGATAGCCTATACCCTTACTATTGGTACACAGCCCTATACCGGCTCCATAGACGGGACAACCTCATATTCGGCATCACAGCAAATTCTCGGCAGTGCGCTTGCACTCGGTGATAATACTATTACTCTCGCTCTTACTGACAGCAAGGGGGGTACTCGTACTATTCAGGCCGGCAGCCTTACCGTTTCTGATGGAGCACGACCTCCGGTAGTAACGGCGTATGCCAGTCAGCTGTATGTCAACGCCTGCGGCAGCGCCAGCAACAATATTACCCTGTACGGTTCCGCATATGACCCCGATGGTGACGGCCTCTCCGCATTGTGGAGTGGAACCGGTGTCTCCTGCGCCGGCAACAGCAGCACTACCGGGTACATCTCCTCTTCATGCCCTGTTACCGTATCCGGCAATTCCACCTACACCTACACGGTAACTGACAACAGCACCCCGACTCCCAAGAGCGCCAGTCGCACTGTTGCGGTTAATACCTATTCATCAGCTCCGTGGGTATCCAGTCTGACCGCAACGCCTTTAATGGTACTTGAAGGTACGTCAGGGACAGCAAGAGATGCAACCGCAACTGCAGCTGCTACTCATGCAGACGGGATATCAGTAACCGGAAGCTGGACAGTGAACGGTGCTCCCGTGGCCGCCTGTCCTGACGTTTCTGTTGCCAGCGGCGCAAGCACCATCTGTACCTATGCCATCCCGAGTACGGCAGTTGTGGGGGACCTGTTCAAGTTCAGGTTTACGGCAACCGCCTGCGGGAAAACGGGCTATCGTGAAACAACCGTTATGTACGGTATTCCTCCTTCAGCACCAACAATAACCAGCATGACTGTTCCAGCCTCTGTTGCCCCCGGTTCGGCTGCCGTTAGCCTCTTAGCTGCAGCGAATGATCGAAACGGTGATGCCATCACCTGGAGCTGGTCAATTGTCAGCGGTGGCGGGATATTAGGAGCAGGATGCAGTGGATCCGGTGCAACACCGATTTCGAGCAGCTGTCTGTACACTCCACCTGCGACAGCGGGAGCAGTTCTACTCCTTTTTACGGCCAGTGACGGAACGTTAACCAATTCATCTGACAGGACGTTGTCGGTATCTGTCGGCACAAGCGTAGGAATCAATTAACCCATAAAACTTTAAGATACAGGAGGAACACTCCATGATACAGAGAAACTATGCAGTGTTATTAGCCTTTGCCCTGTGTGCCGGCACCGCAGCCATTTCCGGGTGCAGTGGCTCAACGAGCCCGGGCAGTGCATCATCCGGTCAGAATCAGCAGGTGGCCAAAACCGACGTAACATTTTCCGCCGCGTTTCCCACATCCGGCGGCGCGGTAAAAAGCCTGATCCCGGCAACAGCCCAAGCAATTGAGGTGTATGCCCAGAAACAGCCGTTTACGTTCACGAATTATACCTCTTCCAATCCGTACCAAATGTACGGGACGCTGATTGCAACGCTTACTCCCGCTGCGCCGAGTCAGACGGTGCAGATCGCCGCAGGCCAGTATAAGATGTACGCAATCGCGTGGGACTCGACAGTCACTGCTACCCGCAAGGAAGTTGGTCGAACGATGTCGGGAGGGGAAGTTCTTGCGGGGCAGTCAAATTCGATCGTCCTCACCTTCCTGGACGGCCAATGGACCATTGTTGATGCCAATGATTTGCCTTCTTCCGTGGTGTTAAGTAACGGCACCGCCCTTAACGACATGATTGTTGCCGGTGATTCCCAACCACCTATGTACTACAAGGCGGGTAAAAGTGCCATGGATTACACCAGGCCGATTGGCTATGGCGGCGGAAATATGCGTTTACGCTTCAGCGGCTACACCAGCGCTCGCACCTATGGCGGCATGATGTCCCAGTTTATCGGCACGACGAGCACTACGGTGCACAGTTCCGGTTACAACTTTACCAAAAAATGCAGTCAGGACAGTATGAACTGCTCTGAAAGTGCCGGAGATCAGATTATAATGGTCAGCAGTAAGGGTGATGGATCGGAAATCGTCGGGGCTTCAGCAGGGGCTTTTCTGATTGGTTTACCGTATGATCTACTCCCCGGAAAAGGAAAAACATCATTCACCCAGAATGGAACGGCTCTCGATCTTATGGCCGCTCTCCCTGATACGGTTGTAACCGGAGGCAACCTCATCACCGGCGGGATTGTTGAATGGCTGCCCTCTTCGAACAGAGTTGTCACTTTCGGCACTCCGGCCGCTGCCAAGAGAGCGATCAGCGCCAAGGCGGTTAAGGCACAATCGACCAATACCCCTTATACCGGCCTTGCGATAAAAGATTACCAAATTCTCGTCTGTTCCGGCTCAAGTCCTCAGAATCGCGGCACATGGACGTTTGCCAATAATACTTCGGCAGGAAAGGTCGTGCTGGGGAACAAAGTCTGCTATGACGACTGGAATACTAATGTGTATCTCGATTTCCAGATTGATCCGATGACTGGTCAGTATTATACCAATCCAGGGGATTACTCATACGGGCTGCTTCCGACCACAACCGATTATGGCGATTACTGCCATGTCTGGGATGGCCAACTGAATATTTATGGTCCGACAGGGATGACCCCGAATCCCAATTATAACACCTGTAAACAGCAACTTCCCGGCAGTGGTGAAATCTATCAACCCTGGAACTTCATGGCACTGAAAACCACCACGAAGACGGCAATTTCCTTCGGCTCGTTCAAGTTCAACTTCTGGGGAGAAAGTAATCAGACCGGCGCGGCGTACGTCTACCCGTTCCGGGCGAAGGGGAGTACCACCATAACGCCTGCAAGATAGAAATTGTTTGTTTTATGGTAAAGAAGGGGCGGTGAAAGCTGCCCCTTTCTTTTTGTGCTCTGATGGGGTAATAACCCCATATAAATCATTTGCCGTTTTTTATTACTGGTAGTCCGGAGAAAACGGGATGTTGATGAAATTATGTCTGGCTGCCATTCAGCTGCTATTGATTGCGATGTATGTCCCCGCCGTGTCCGCTGCTCCGCTGCAGTCTTACAAAGAAGGTGAGTTGATTGTCCGCTTCAAAAACCCGCAGAAAGCGGCAAAAAGCGTCTCACTTCAAAAATCCTCTATTATACGTAAATTCCAGCGCCTTCCCGTACATCACATCAAACTCCCGGCAGGGGTGTCGGTTCAGGAAGCAGTGGCATCGTTCAAGAGCGATCCAAATGTTCTCTATGCTGAACCGAATTACCGTGTCCGGAAGTCGGTGGTGCCGAACGACCCGAATTATGGAAGTCAGTGGCACCTGCCATTGATCTCCGCCCCCGCCGCATGGGATCTCTTTGCGGGAACCCGGGCGGTCGGCTCCATTATCGTCGCGGTGCTGGATACCGGCATGGCCTATTCTCACCCCGATCTTGCACCGAATGTCTGGGTGAACAGCGGCGAAATCTGCGGTGACGGCATCGACAACGACAATAACGGCATAATTGATGACTGTTATGGGGCAAACTTCGGCAGTACTACTCAGGCCTCGGGAGACCCCTGGGACGATGATACGGCAGACAGTCATGGCACTCATGTCTCAGGGATCATCGGTGCAGCAGGCAATAACAGTGTCGGTGGTGCCGGGATCAACTGGGCAGCGAGAATAATGGCGGTCAAATTCCTTCATGGTCCTGAAGGGATGGGAGACCTGATCGACGCTTTGAGAGGAGTTGAATATGCCCTCTCCAGGGGGGCGAAGATCATCAACATGAGTTTTGAGGTGGATGAGGATTCCGGCTCGCTGCGTGATGCGATCACGGCAGCAGAAAATGCAGGAGTGCTGGTAATATCGGCTGCCGGCAACGTGGGGCTGAATCTCGATCAGACTGCTATTTTCCCCGCATCGGTCAGATCTCCCGTCAACATTGCAGTCGCCGCCTCTACCTCATCAGACACCATGCCGTCGTATTCCGACTACGGACGACATACGGTGGAGCTTGCGGCCCCGGGCGGCTTCGCAACCGGATCAGCCGATGCCGTGCTGAGCACGGTATGGCTTGACAATGGTGCCACGTTATACCGGACAACGGCAGGAACTTCAATGGCAGCACCGCAGGTGGCCGGTGCTGCAGCATTGATCTGGAACCTTCATCCTGGCTTGAGCGCGGTTCAGGTGAAGGCACGCATTTTAAATGGTGTTGACCAGGTCGCCGCCTTTGCCGGGAAAACTATTACCGGCGGCAGACTGAATCTTGAGAAAGCGCTGAACGCCCTGGACATTCCGACGGTATTTGATGTCTCTCCCTATCAGCTGAACTGGAATGGCGGATCAATTACGGTCAAAGGGGCTAATTTTGGCGTCTCACCCGGAAGTATCGCTCTTGCCGGAACAACTATGACCGTCAGTGTCTGGAACGATACCCAGATAACGGCGGTCATTCCTCAAAACGCTCAAAGTGGTACTGTCAGGGTTAATGGCCAGGGGAGCGGCTTTCCGGTGACGATTGTGCCGCTCATTACTCTTTCAGCCTCATCCGTTTCTGGGGTCGCTCCACTGACTGTCGATCTCACCGCGGAGATCCGGTCCGCCGCATCCATAACGAAATATGAGTGGGATCTGGGTGAAGGGATCTTCAAAGCGATCCCGGGGACCACTTCTCAAATTACCCATACTTTCGTAACGGCTGGGACCTACTACGTCCGCTTCAGAATCACGGACAATACCGGAAATATCGTAGTGGAGAGCCTCACCATAACGGCCACCGCAGAAACTGCCACTCTACCGTCTGCACCAGAAAGCAACGGCTACTGCTTCATCGCTACGGCGGCCTACGGCAGCTATCTCCATCCCCACGTCCGTCTTCTTCGGGACTTCCGGGACACCCGACTTCTCACAAACGCCCCCGGCCGGGCGTTTGTGTCTCTCTACTACCGTTGGAGCCCCCCGGTTGCCGCTGTCATATCGGAGCATGACACGTTGCGTATCCTGTCCCGCTGGGCACTAACACCGATTGTCTTACTTATTGAATTTCCCCTGATGACGCTGATGTTCATCCTTTTAAGTGCAGTTGCAGGGTTGGCGTGTGCAAATCGAAACAAAAGCTACCATGTGAGACTCACACATAGTTTATTCAAATAAACTGATTTACTCCGGTAGCAAACTGCTGAGCATATTACGCTTACTCCATCTTGTAGTTAGCCAGCGCTTCAATAATGGGTCGGTAAGACAGGTAAAGCCGTCTTCATTGATCGCGATATGGTCTCCGTTCACAAGCGTAAGCAGTGATTTTTTAACAGTCGCTGCATTGGTTAGCTTGTGTCGTGCCATGTAATCCCCCGCCATAGGATGTTTCGTCGCTTCGGCCGCAAGGGCTTCCAGCAGGATGCGAGATTGCGGGGTCAGTGAAGCGTAGATGGACATAAAGAGTGAAGTTTCTCTCGTCGTTGTTATATGTATGGCATCTGTAAGATCGTCTTCATTCGGTGTATGTGGTGCGGTAGCTTCAAACAGAGTATGTGCGATTGCAGTAACACTGTACGTATGAGCTTCTACAGTGGCGACAATAGTGTCGGTGATGGCTCGTGGCCAGACGGCTCCCGAGGTTCCGGCTCGTTCGATCAGATGGACAGAAAATTCATCCTTATTGATAAAAGGAAGTTCTCTCGTCGTTGCTCCCCGGTAAAAGGCTCGGTTAGGCGATTCGAACATATCACGCAATAATTTTCTGCGCGAACCTATGAACAAGTATGATGCTTTGTGATGCTGTATGGTAGAACGTAATGCAGCTTCTATTAGAGCGCCGTCGCTCAACATAGCCAGATCCTGAAACTCATCCAATATCACAAGAAATGGCATATCAGATTGCGTGGATATTCTGTCAAGTGAAGCAACGACTGAAACAAGCCTGTCCAGGCCATTTTTACAAATTCCTGAAGCTGACGCGGACACCGAGAAAGAACCATCGGGATTCATGGTAATAACGGGAACAAAAGCGGTCACCAATTGCGATAATTTCTTGAATATTTTATCGTTAATACTCAATGCGGCGAATAGAGCGGTTGCAATCCGCTCTGCAGCCGCATCAGTTGACGGAACAGCACTGAGATCAGTAAACGTTGCTAATCCTCCTTGCGCACGATAATTCCTTGCCAACCTCATCGCAAGGGATGTTTTTCCGGCTCTGCGTGGCGCAAGCAGAACATTGTTGTTGCCTGAATGAGCTTCCAGCATAAGTGCAGCAAGAAGTTCCTTTTGATTACAGAGCGGTTCATTGTCTCCAATGACTGTTTTTGAAAACGGGTTCCCTGTACCGTGCATAAGGCATCCTCCCATGAATTATCGAGCAGTGAAGTAAAAAATTTAACCATCAGTATAATACTATTGGTTTATTATATATGCAACTCTTGGTTTATCGTTTAGAAAACGAAGAAAAAAAGGCCCGGAAGAAATATCTTCCGGGCCTTTGAACAGGTTGTGATAATACGTGCTTTAGTTCGGGTATACCGAAACCTTTTTGCGATCTTTACCGAGACGTTCAAACGCTACAACGCCTTCGATCAGGGCAAACAGGGTGTAATCTTTGCCACAGCCGACGTTGTTTCCAGGGTGGATCTGAGTGCCGCGCTGACGATAAATGATGTTACCGGCTTTTACGCTTTCGCCGCCGAATTTTTTGCAGCCAAGACGCTGTCCACCTGAATCTCTGCCGTTTCTTGAACTACCACCAGCTTTTTTATGTGCCATTTCCGTGTCTCCCGGGGAAAATAGTTATACGTACACTTATGCCGTAATTTTTTCGATTTTGAGTACCGTCAGATGCTGACGATGACCGCGCAGTTTGCGTGAGTCCTTACGACGCTTTGATTTGAAAACGAGGACTTTTTTACCTTTGCCCTGCACCGCAATCTTGGCTGTAACAGAGGCTCCAGCAACAAGAGGCGCACCCACAACAGTCTTCTCTCCACCAACCATAAGGATTTCAGCAAATTCTATGCTGTCGCCGATTTCACCCTCAAGTTTTTCAACTTTGAGAAATTCACCTTCGGTAACTTTGTACTGCTTTCCACCTGTTTTGATAACTGCGTACATAATGCCATCTCCATCCGCTTTCTGATTTTTAAAGAGTTTTGGAATATAGATACATGAACCAGACAAGTCAAGTAGAAAATAACACCTACAGTTGAATGCTCTCTGTCTGCCAGAAATCCATAGATTTGCTTTATGCTCTATGTGCCGGGTTGATCACCAAAAAGTTCATCAAATATGGCCTTTACCGTGGTGATCCGGTCAGATTTCCAGGCGTTGGTCCCGCAGAAAACCAGGCCGGTCTCAACATCACCGCGCTGGGCACGATCAAGAGCGGTAACAATGCAGAAACGCTCCCCCGACTCCTTGTAAGAACATTTTTTCAGGCAGCCCATGCGGCACGGAGTATGGTGATCAAGGTCAAACTGGCGAATTTTTTCCTTGTTGTTTAAAATGGCTCGTCCCGGCAGTCCGGCCGGACTCATGATTAGGCCGATATCCTCCTTTTTGCAATCGATGTAGCGCTGCTTGAACTCGTCACTGGCATCACACTCCTCGGTACAGACAAAGCGACTGGCCATTTGAACTCCGTCAGCCCCTGCAGCAAGGGCATACTCAAGATCTGCCCGATCCCAAACGCCTCCAGCGGCAATCACCGGCACATCAGCGCCGCACTCATCGCGGAAAAAGGCCTTGATCTCACGCACGGTGGCGTACTGGTCGTACTCACCGGTACCGATGTTTTCCATCTTTTCACCCAGATGTCCGCCAGCGGTATCAGGATCTTCAACAACCACCGCATCCGGTAACCGGTTATACGTCTTCCGCCACTTACGAACGATAAGTTGGGCTGCCCGAAGAGATGAGACAATCGGCACCAGCGCAACATCAGGATGATCTGAAGTCAGTTCCGGCAGCCCCATCGGAAGTCCGGCACCGCACACGATTACCTTGGCACCTCCCTCTATCGCTGCCTTCACAAGCGGCTCAAAGTCGGAGAGTGCTACCATAACATTTACTCCGATAACACCGTCAGGAGCAATTTCATATGCCTTGTGCAACTCCGCTATAAAGGCCTCTGCTTCAGCCTGAAAAAAGTTCCTGCCGTTATAGAGACCACTATTGAGTGCAATTCCAGCAGCAGCGACCAGTCCGACACCGCCGTTCTTCGCAATATGGCCGGCCAATCTGCCCGCAGATATTCGAACACCCATACCGCCCTGTATGAGCGGATAGCGAACCGTATGTTTTCCGATTTTCAGTGGCTGCACAATAATCCCTCCAATCACAGTTATATCGGCGCATCATAGCAAGGCATCTACGATAGTGAATGTAATAGTTTTGTAAAATGACCTGAAACGGAGATTTCTCTTCCTGTTTTTTTTCTGGACTTGTTAGACCATTCCCACTAAAATATTTCAGTTAATTGAAAAACGGGAGTTTTCTATGGACCAGGGAAAAATGGATTTTTTCAAAAATATGCTGAATGAAGAGATGAAAGCGTTACGGGGCGAAGCTGGTAAGACTGTAACGGAGATGACTACGGATGCCTTAAACTTCCCCGACCCGACTGATCGTGCCACACAGGAGTCAGATCGTAATTTCGAGTTACGCATCAGAGACCGGGAGCGGAAGTTAATCAATAAAATTAAAGATGCTCTCGACCGTATTGAGTCTAAAGAGTTTGGTATTTGTGACGATTGCGGAGAGGAAATAGGTGAGGCGCGCCTCAAGGCGAGACCGGTAACTACCCAGTGTATCGATTGCAAGATAGCTGCCGAAGAAAAGGAGCGACGAGTTTAATTCCACTATTCGGATATGACGGCACGCAGGACCTGATATGAATATTCGTGATTCTCTTTACCATACTGAAAGCACCACCCGTCTTTCTGAATTGACGCTTCTGTATCAGTTCAGCAACACAATGCTTTCCACCATCCGTCTCAACAAACTGACACACCTCATTCTTACCGCTATTACCACACCATCATCCAACCTCTTTGAACGATCCATACTTTTTTTGCGTAATGAAAAATCCAATGTTCTGCAAGGCATGCTGGCGGTCACCCGCCAACTGTCAGAAGGACTACAGATTATCGGAGGTCATGATGCCCTCGGGAGCCGATGGGAAATAAGCGACGATATAATTTCGCGACAGCGGTCCGCTGAATTTTGTCTGCAGGTCCGCCTCACACGCATTGAAATCGACGATTCCTGCCCTCTCATACATCAGATTGTTTCAGATCGAGGTCTCTGCCGCTCCAATGATATTCTCTGCCAAAATTGCCCGACCTGTCACTCTATCAAACCATTATGCGGCGGAGAATTCGCGGCGGTTCCTCTTGTAGCCCGCGACTCGACAATCGGCATGCTTGTCGTCGACAATCCAGAAACAACCTGTGAAATTTCAATTGACAGTCTTCAGTTTCTTCAACTCTTTGCCAATCAGGCCGGGATGGCAATTGAAAATTCAATGCTCTACAGTCGCATAGAAGATGCCCACCTAAACCTGCGGGATGCCCGGGAACGCCTGCTGCATGGCGAACGACTCGGTGCAATCGGTGAGATGGCCGCAAGCCTGGCCCACGAACTGAAAAACCCGCTTATCACTATCGGAGGTTTCGCCGGTCGGTTGCTCAAATCTCTGCCTTCTGAAACACGGGAACATCAATATGCCGATACAATTGTCTCGGAAGTCAGCAGGCTGGAAAAAATGCTCGCGGAAATCCTGGCATTTTCACGCAAACCAACCATCTGTTTCAGTTCCTGTGATCTGGAGGAAATTATCCAGGACTGCCTCACAAGCTGCGTTACCATGTTTGAGGATCATACCATCAGGACATCTTTTTCCCCGGAAGCCGGCGTTTGGACTGTATCCGGAGATGCTCACCAGCTGAAACAGGTTTTTCTCAACCTGATACTGAACTCCTGTGATGCCATGCCTGAGGGCGGGGAGTTGGTTCTGACTCTTAAAAAAGAACCTCTCGAAGGAAAATCTGTTATTGTCTCCGTAGAAGACACTGGGGGGGGTATTCCTAAAGAGATGACAGCACAAATCTTCAATCCCTTTTTTACGACCAAACATCATGGCACCGGTCTGGGGCTGGCGATTGTAAACCGCATTATCCTCAATCATTTTGGATCAATAGAAACCCACAATACCGATCATGGCGCTGTTTTCACAATAACATTGCCGCTGGCAGGATATACCGGAACCTGATTTTTTTAGCTTCATCTCTGGTTTTGTACTTTGCAAAAATGACTCGCCCAGGCCGGAGGAAACAAACAACAACGCTCCTGAGAGCGTGACCATTACTTAGTTTTGCTTATTTTGCCACGTTGTTTCTTTTCACCACTGGAGTGCTCCGACGGCACAAGCCCCAGAAATGCCATGAGCTTTTTGGGACTTTCTGTGGCTCTGAGCCGTAGTGGATTCCTACTCTACAGCATAACCCACGTTTGCATGGATGGCAGGTCTTTTTGGCTTTTAAGCTCTGCTTGCCAACTGACAACCATTATGTCTACAGCACCGCAATCCTTCCCGCATCACGGGGCGCTTCTGCCTCTCCGGTCGACACCTGTACCGCCCGGTAGAGTCGCTCCATCTCGGTAATAATACCGGCGTATGCCCGCTGGAATGCGGCATGCGGGACTTCCCGCATCAGGTAGTGGATCGGAACCACCCATTCGGGAAGCATCAGAAACGGCCCCTGCACCTTGTCCAGAATAATATTCATCGCCTCCACATTGTCGGCATCGTAAAAGGGGCGTTTTTTTAGGACGTGGTTGAGATTGTCGAAGCGTTTATAGGCGTCAAACGGTCTGTCGATCAGAGCATTACAGGGGTTGAAGGGGCTGCCCGGCTCAAAGAGGCTTTCCGGTTGTCCGGGATTGAGCAGCTCCCAGACCTGGGGAGGGTAGGTGGCATCGCACGGATACCAGTCGTCGCCGATGCGGAATACGCCAAAGTAATGCTTTACATTCGGTTCAATTGCCAGAATGTGGTGATACCCTTCAGGAATCAGCGGTTTCATCCGTTCGGAAGGGAAGT
The DNA here is from genome assembly GCA_009885845.1 of Geobacter sp. Classification (GTDB taxonomy): domain Bacteria; phylum Desulfobacterota; class Desulfuromonadia; order Geobacterales; family Pseudopelobacteraceae; genus JACRCG01. The sequence continues at coordinate 29,599 of VFJW01000016.1, read as the reverse complement.
CTATCTCGCCAAAGGCCGCTTCGATTTCACAGGCCCGCAGCAGGGCAACCTGCAGATTGGTCTTGGTCGTGCACATGCCGTAGCCCATCTGCAGTACCTGCGACGCGAGCAGATTCCAGAAACCGAAGCGGTAAGGGAGGTAGCGGACATACTCCCAGATATTTCCGGCAGTTTCCCAGGTATCACGTCCTATAAGAAACTCGGCCATATGTTGAATGACGGGATGCTGATGGTCGCAATGCTGTTCAAGTATTTTTGCTGAGTGGCCGTAACCGCCGGTCAACTTGGCATACCGGACCCGGACGTAGGGTGCCATGCCGATGAAGAGTCGGGTCAGAATGTCAGTGATCTCCGCATCCATGCGGGGCGAAATGACCCGGCGGTCAAGCCGCCAGAGGAGGCACCCATGCATACCGGCGCGGGCAGATATGGTGCGGGGGGTGCGGAGGATAAATCCGATTTCGCCGAGAATATCTCCCGGTCCCAACCAGACCACCGGCAGATCCTGTCCTGCTTTGTACAGGTTTATGTCCCCCTGGACAATGACGTGCATTTCACCGGAGGATGAATGGGCATCAAAAAGCGTCGCACCTGGAGCAAGCGTAATCGTCGTGCCGAGCTGCTGAAGCCGATCGAGGTATTCTGTCTTTAAAGCGACGGAAAGTTTTGTTGATGACAGCATAGAATGATCTCCTGAAAAACCGTTAAAACGTAATGCGCCCTACACCACAAACAACCTGTCAAACACATCCCGGATTTTACCCGTCATCTCTTCATAGTCACAGATCAGGGCAGCTCCCGGATTCTTCAGCTTTGGATCATACCCCATGCGGCGTGCCAGCTTGTTCAGATAGATTCTCGTCCCAGAGAGATCATTGACCGAGTAATCATGAATAATCCGGAGGCGGTTTTCGAGTTTACGCAGAAACTTGTATCCGGCCAGGAGAGTCCGGGCGCTCCCGTCCGGCAGCAGTCCCAGCGTACTGATCTCCTTGAGTGCGACAACCGTATTGGGAGTCTGCAGCCCGGGGCAGCGACACCCTTCCCGCAGCTGGAGATACTGAACGGCGAATTCAACATCCACCATCCCCCCTCTGCCGGTTTTGATGTTGTAGCTGCCGTTTGATTCCCGGGCCAGTTCGTTTTCCATGCGCATGCGCAGGCGGTAGATCTCCCGCCGCCCCTCATCATCGACGGTTTTACCGTAAATCGTGTGGGTAATGATATCATGCAGCTGGTCAGCCAATACGCCATCGCCGAACACAACACGGGCTTTGGTAAGCGCCTGTCGCTCCCATATCTGGGCTTCCGTGCGGTGGTACTCCAGAAATGACTCCAGGGAGGTCACGAGTGGCCCCGCATTTCCGGACGGCCGGAGACGGGTATCGATTTTGTAGACAAACCCCTCGCGGGTCTGCATGGTCAGGATCGAAATGATCTTCTGGGCAAGCTTGGCAAAATATTCGTGATTGGAGATCTGCTTCTCACCGTCCGTTACCCCCTGATGATCATAGACGAAGATGATGTCCAGGTCGGAATGGTAGTTGAGTTCGCCCCCCCCCAACTTTCCCAGGGCGATGATCGCCAGATGTGCCCCGATATTCTTCCCCTCGTTCTGCCTGGTCGGCCGGCCAAACCGTTGCAACTCTGCAGTTGCCAGGCGGAAAGCCGTCGCCAGACAGACCTCCCCGAGCAGGCTGAGCTGCGCAGTGACTTCTCCCTGCAGCAGGCGGCCATGGATATCATTCAGGCCGATACGGAGAAACTCCTCGTTGCGGTATCGTCGCAGGATATTCAGATGATCCTCGAAATAATCGCTCTGTTCCAGCAGTATATCCAGCTCATCGTTCATCGTTTCTTTTGTTTTGACATCGGAGGAACCGGTCCGGGCAACCAGGCTGTCCAGCAGTTCCGGATGACTGATCAAAATTTTGGAAAGAAATTCTGACATGCCGAACAACGTCACCAGCAGTTTGATCGTGGCGCGGTTTTCTGCCAGTAGAGCATAATAGGAGGAGCGGGTGGCGACTACCGCCATGAACCGTTCCAGATTGCTCAGCGCCATGTCGGGATCGGGTGATTCAAAAATCTCCTGAATCATGAGTGGTGCGATCTTTTCCAGTATGCGACGACTCCGTTCGGCCAGATTGCCTTTTACCGGTCCACGCCGCAGCGACATCAAATTTTCATACCCACGCTCTACATCCTCAAAATGGCGCTCCGCCAGCAGGTCTTTGACCAGGTCTGAATCGGCGCGGGGATCAAGAAGAAACAGAACCTGCGGGTGAACCTCCTGCTCCGGCTGCTGGTCGCTTGAATAAAACAGGGTGCCGTAGATGAAGGAAACATCGCCGCGATGCTCTTCCAGCACTGCGCGGAAACGCTCCAGTCCATTGGCTCGCAGATAGCCGCTGCGCCGCGCCAGCGCCAGCATCTCCTCCTCTTTTGCCGGCAGATTATGTGTCTGACGTTCCTGCACAACCTGAATCCGGTGCTCGACCGAACGGAGAAAGCGATATGCTTCCCGCAGCTTGCGGTGATCTTCCTCACCCAGTAATTGCGCTGTCAGCAGGGTGTCCAGAGCGTGCAGTGAATTGCGTTCTCGCAGCTTCGGGTTTTTGCCGGCATACACCAGTTGCAGGGCCTGGATGAAAAACTCGATTTCCCGGATCCCCCCACGACCGAGCTTAAGATTGCTCTCTCCCTCTCGGGAACGGGCCAGTGAGGCATCTATTTTCTGTTTCATCTGCTTCATATCCTCGATCAGGTTGTAATCGAGATATTTTCGATAGATAAACGGCTGCAGGGTTCTCAGCAGCTGTTCACCAAGCGCCAGGCTGCCAGCCACCGGCCTCGCTTTCAGCATCGCGGTGCGCTCCCAGGACTGCCCCCAGGATTCGTAGTACACTTCGGCGGAACGGAGTGAAACCGCCATATCCCCCGACTTCCCTTCCGGCCGGAGTCCGACATCCACCCGAAAGACAAAGCCGTCCTCAGTTACCTGTGACAGCGCTTTGCTGATCATCTCAGCCAGCTTGTTGAAAAAGGCATGAAGCGAGATGACCCCTTTTTTTCCTCCGGAGCCAGCTGTCTCACCTTTGTCTGACTCATAAAAGTAGATGATATCGATGTCGGAAGAAAAATTAAGCTCGCGCCCTCCCAGCTTACCCATGCCGATGACCGTCATCTCTGCTTCCTGCCCGGCATGCGGCTCTTCCGCCAGCAGCGGGGCACCATGATCCCGTATCAGGCAGCGACGGCAGACCTGATAGGCGGCCTGCAGCGTTGACGAGCCGAGGTCGGCCAGCTCACCCATAACCTCTTCGAGCTGGGCCAGGCCGTTCAGATCGCGTGCGGCAATCCGTACTATTTCACGCCGCTTGAAACAGCGCAGCGCTTTCTGTAGTGAGTTGAAATCGGTTGTTTCATCGACAGTTGCCAGTACGGCGTTCAGCATCTCTTCTGTAGAGCGGGAAAGATCGATGCCGTTTTCCAGAAACAGCCAGTGGAGGGTATCAGGGGATTTGTACATCAGGTTCACCAGAAAAGGTGATGAACCGCAGAGCAGTATGCACTGGGCGAGTCGTTTTCTGCGCAGAGCCAATTTAGCCAGAGTTTCCGGAGAGATGACCCCGACCAGTCGTTCGAAGGAGTTAAGCGCCTGGTCAGGCGAGGGGGTCATGAGCGCATAGACGACGATGCGGTGCAGGGTTTCGATAGTGAACAGATGACTGAGCAGGAGGATATTATCAGCGCTCTGGTTTCCGTGCTGGAAACCGCGGGATTCCAGGAATGTGGCAAGCTCCTGTGGTTTCCGGACCGGATCTGACAGGCTGATGATCCGGCGGAACTCCTGCGAGAAGCGTTCAATATGCATGTCAGGTACCGGAGATCTTGCGCAGACCACTCCGGTAGTCACCTTTCACGATGCCGTTTTCAGTGATGATTGCAGTTATGTATCGGGCGGGGGTCACATCGAACGACGGGTTGCGCACCCGAATTCCTGCAGGTGCGATCGCAATCCCCTTGATATGGGTTACTTCAGAGTAGGGACGTTCTTCAATCGGTATCTTGCTGCCGTCGGCAAGAGTCAGGTCAAGGGTGGAAACCGGTGCGGCGACATAGAAGGGGATGTTGTTTTCTTTAGCCAGCACTGCAACGGAATAGGTGCCGATCTTGTTGGCGGTATCACCGTTGGCGGCGATACGGTCGGCACCGACGACGCAACAGGTTATTTCGCCGCGGCTCATAAAGAATCCGGCCATGTTGTCGGCAATCAGCGTTGTCGGAATCCCTTCTTTCATCAATTCCCAGGCGGTCAAACGCGCACCCTGCAGCCAGGGACGGGTCTCGTCGGCAAAAACCTGAATCTTTTTCCCCGCCTCATGAGCGGCTCGGATCACGCCGAGCGCGGTGCCGTAACCGGCTGTAGCGAGGCCGCCGGCATTGCAATGTGTCAGAACGGTGGCCCCTTCCGGAATCAAGGTAGCACCCCATTTGCCGATGTTTTTGCAGATAGTCAGATCCTCTTTCTCGATCCGGATCGCTTCCTTTTTAAGAGCATCACGAATGGTGTCAAGAGTACCGCCGCGATTTTTCTCCGCAACCCGCTTCATCCGCTCTATTGCCCAGAAAAGATTGACCGCCGTTGGCCGGGTTCGCCCCAGAACCTCACAGATATTATCGAGTTGGCGGAAAAAAGATTCATGGGTATCGGCGATGATTGACCGTGACCCCAGAGCAACACCCATGGCGGCTGCTACACCAATTGCCGGTGCTCCCCGGATGATCATTCCTTTGATCGCTTCCGCAATCGACTGAAAATCGCTGTAGGTATTGTAGATCTCTGCTCCCGGCAGGCGGGTCTGGTCAATCATTATGACGGTGTCATCGCGCCATTCGATAGTTCGGAAGGACATGGGGACTCCTTAAGAGACAAACCCCTTCAGGTCCACTCAGGGACTTTTCGGGGTGAGGATGGGTTGACATAAGATGCCATTATTTTTCGCTTTTCACAACATTGAGTTGCCATTGATTGTGCGCAGAAATAACCATCTGCTTTTAGATACATGATGTTCCGATTCAAAGCAATCCCCGCTCCACAAAACTCACATATTCACCATCACCAATAATGATGTGATCCAGCACCTTGATTCCCATGATCTCACCGGCCTCTTTCAGCCGTCTCGTGATGGCAATGTCTTCGCTGCTGGGGATCGGGTCGCCGGTGGGGTGATTATGCACCAGAATCATCGCAGCGGCTGATTCCTTGACCGCCGGGCTGAATACCTCTCTCGGATGAACAATGGACTGATTCAAGCTTCCTTCAGAAATCTGGACCCGTCTGATAATTCGGTTTTTGCCGTCCAGCAGCAGGACAAGAAAATACTCTTTACGACTGTCGCGGAACTCATGATGGAAGTAGTCAAAAACCTGCTGCGGTGAGGTGAAGCGGTCGAGGCGTTCCAGTTTTCTGGCCTGGAAGCGCGATGCCAGGGTGAAAGCGGCTTTGATACTGGTTGCCTTGGCCAGTCCAACCCCCTTGATAGCACACAGTTCGCCTATATCAGCGCTCGCTAACTCCCGCAGGTTGCCGCTGAAATGCTTGATCAATCCCCGCCCCAGGTCAATGGCACTCTGCTTGGAGCTTGAATCCCCGACTCTGATAATCAGCGCCAGCAGTTCAGCATCAGTCAAGGTCGCTGCACCCTGCTTGAGCATTTTTTCGCGAGGGCGCTCGTCCTCCGGCCATTCCTTGATGCCACCCCGCATACACCCTCCTACAGCTTGTAACCAGCCAGAATAAAAACAATCAACCCGCCACCAACAATAATACGGTACCAGACAAACGGTGAAAGACTCTGCTTTTGTACAAAGCGGAGCAGAAACGCGACGCTGATATAACCGGTGACTGCCGAAAAAATAATCCCGACCAGCATCGGAAGACCTTCTCCGGCAGGAATGCCATGCTTTAACAGGTGTAAGGCTTTAAGCAGAGCCGCTCCTGCCACAATCGGCAGCGACATCAAAAATGAAAAGCGGGCAGCGCTTTCACGAGTGAAACCAAGCAACAGTCCGGCAGTGATGGTTATACCGGAACGGGAAACCCCCGGAATCAACGCAAGGCATTGCAGGAGTCCAATGGTCATGGCACTTGCCGGTTTAATCTCGTCTAACACCAGGCGCTTGCGACCAAGATAGTCGGTCAGACCGAGAATAAGACCGAATACTACCAGAAACGATGCAATCAACAATGGACTGGAGCGGAAAATCGCCTCAACCTGATCTTCAAACAGCTTGCCGACCAGTGCGGCGGGAATCGTAGCGGCGATGATCAGAAACGGCAGTCTCCGGGCAGGAGTGTTCAATCGGCGAGCGGCAATGGCATCGAAAAACGATACGGACATTTCAATGATGTCGCGCCAGAAATAGAGTGACAGAGCGAGAAACGTTCCCAGATGCAGGGCGACATCAAACGTCAGACCGGATTCAGGCCATCCGAGCAGCCAGGGGACCAGAATCAGATGAGCGGAACTGCTGATCGGAAGTACTTCCGCAAATCCCTGCAGAGCGCCAAGAATTGCGGCGTGGAACAGATTCATAACATACTCCCTTTGCATTATAAGAATGAACAATACTGCAACTTATCAGCAAAGGCAATCCATGTTGCTCCGGTGATGGCACACAGGGGTAAATTTAGGCTGTGAACGGCGCTAAAAATATGCTATTGGTTTCTCGTTTTAAATGCGGTTTGCACAAAAATTATCGGAGGCGGAACCATGTTCGGATTGATACCTAAGGAAGAAAAATTTTTCAAGCTTTTCAAGGAAATGACCGAAAATATCATCGATGGAGCCAAGCTTCTCAAGGATATGCTCGACAATTTTGCAAACCCGGTCGAAAGTCAGCGCAGGATCAAGGATGTGGAACACAAAGGGGATTCAATCACTCACGAAATCATCCAGACGCTGCACAAAACGTTTGTAACACCTCTGGACCCCGAAGATATCTATGCTCTTGCCTCCAAACTGGACGATATCCTTGACCTGATTGATGCTTCCGCCCAGCGGATTATCATGTACAACGTCGAAGCCATTCCCGCCGAAGCCAAAACGCTCGGTTTCATCATATTGCAGTCGTGCATTTCCATCGACAAGGCGGTTGCCATGCTGGGCCAGAAGACCAACGAGCAGATCTTTAAAATATGTGTGGAGATCAATTCACTGGAAAATGAAGCAGACCGCGTTTCACGTGAAGCGATCAGCCGACTGTTTGATGAGGAGAAGGACCCGATCCAGTTGATCAAATGGAAAGAGATCTATGAGACACTCGAAAAGGCGACCGACCGGTGCGAAGACGCCTCAAATATCCTTGAAAGCGTGGTGGTAAAGAATGCTTGATCCGGCCTTCCTGATGCTCTGCCTGGTGATTGTGGCGGCGCTGGTTTTTGACTATATCAATGGTTTTCACGACACAGCCAACGCCATCGCCACCTGTATCTCAACTCGTGCCCTCTCAGTCAAGTCGGCCATCATAATGGCTGCAGTGCTGAATTTTGCCGGTGCCATGATCTCTACCAAAGTTGCCACGACCATCGGAAAAGGAATTGTGGACGGCTCCAATGTGACCCAGATGGTGGTACTGGCGGGTATCTTCGGAGCAATTGTCTGGGACCTCATCACCTGGTACTATGGCCTGCCATCCTCTTCTTCTCATGCAATTATCGGCGGTCTCTGCGGGGCGGTTATTGCCCATGCAGGCTTCGCTGCCCTGAAATTTGCCGGACTCAAGAAGATTATCATGTCATTGATTTTCTCACCCATCCTCGGAACCGCCGTCGGTTTCATCTTCATGATAATTTTGTACCGGATCTTTCGCAACAGCGCCCCCAGTATCCTTAATAAGAACTTCCGTCGCCTGCAGGTTGCATCGGCAGCCTTGATGGCCTTCTCACATGGAACCGCTGACGCTCAAAAGTCGATGGGGGTTATCACCATGGCACTTGTCAGCTTCGGGACTATCAAAACTTTTGATGTGCCCTGGGAAGTCATGGTGGCCTGTGCAACAGCGATGGCATTTGGAACGGCTGCAGGCGGCTGGCGCATCATCAAAACAGTCGGTCGTGACTTTGTCAAGCTGCAGCCGGTACACGGCTTTTGCGTGGAAACCGCTTCGGCCGGTGTTATACTTGGGGCCTCCGCCTTCGGTATGCCGACCAGCACCACCCATGTTATTACCTCAACAATTCTGGGTGTCGGTCTTTCCAAAAGGCTCAACGCAGTTAACTGGAATGTCGCCAAACGGATTCTGATCGCGTGGGTTCTTACCATTCCGGCTTCCGGATTGGTCGCCTACCTGACCTACCAGGTCATGAGTCCGTTGCTGGGGAAATAAAAATGTCACGGTTACCAACCGTCGACCGGGTGATTCTGCAGACATAATATCTGGTTTTTTACCAGCGGAGTTTAACAGTATGACATTGCGAGTCTACAACACCTTGACCGGTGAAAAAGAGATCTTCGTTCCGTTGCTTCCGGGTAAAGTCGGTATGTATGTCTGCGGGGTGACGGTCTATGATTACTGCCATATCGGGCATGCCCGCGCCGGGGTGGTGTTTGACATTATTTTCCGCTACCTGAAATTCGCCGGCTACGATGTGACCTACGTCCGGAACTACACCGATATCGATGATAAGATCATCAACCGTGCCAACCAGGAAGGAACGGATTACCGCACGATTGCTGACCGGTATATCCAGGCTTTTGATGAGGATATGAACCGGCTGGGGCTGGCAAAACCGACGGTGGAGCCGAAAGCCACCGATCATATCGCCGGTATTATCGGCATCATCGAAGCACTGATTGCCAAGGGGCACGCATATGTTTCGGACGGTGATGTATATTATGCAGTAGAAACGTTCCCTCACTATCTGAAACTTTCCGGACGTAACCTTGAGGAGATGCAGGCAGGAGCCCGGGTGGAGGTGGGAGACAAAAAACGCCATCCGATGGATTTTGCCCTCTGGAAGGGATCAAAGCCGGGTGAACCGTGGTGGCAGTCGCCCTGGGGGAACGGCCGCCCCGGCTGGCATATCGAATGTTCTGCGATGAGCATGGAGTTTCTGGGCAAAACCTTCGATATACATGGCGGCGGGAAAGACCTGGTGTTTCCACATCATGAAAATGAAATCGCCCAGTCCGAAGGCGCCAACGGCTGCAAGTTTGTGCGCTACTGGCTGCACAACGGCTTTGTAAATATTAATGCAGAGAAGATGAGCAAGTCACTGGGGAACTTTTTTACCATTCGGGAAGTGCTGAAGAAGTATGATTCTGAGACATTACGCCTCTTCATTCTCTCGGCACATTACCGCTCACCGATCGACTTCTCGGATCAGAATCTTGAGGAAGCGCAGTCGGGTCTGGAAAGAATTTATTCCTGTCTGTCTGCCCTGGACGACATTCTGAACGGCCAGTCACTATCGGCTGAAATTGCCGTGATCGAAAATCCGTCACAGGTCGGTCTGGAACTGCAGGAAAAGATCGACCAGTGTCTGCCCCGTTTTGTCGAGGCGATGGATGACGACTTCAACAGTGCGCTGGCTCTCGGTGTCCTGTTTGAAATGGTGCGTGCCGCCAACCGTTTTCTTGCAGAGACGAAAGAGTATACCTCGCTCTCACTGTCTATGATTGCCCATGTTCGCCATCTGTTTGTTGAAACCGGGAGTATTCTGGGGCTGTTTGCCGTTTTACCGTCCGTATGGCTGGAAAAAATCAAATCTGCCAAGGCGGACAGAGTTGACATATCACCTGAAGAGATTGAGCGGTTGATTGTCGAACGGACCGAGTCACGGGTTGCGAAAAATTTTAAACGTGGTGACGAGATTCGTGATCTGCTGCTGGCAAAAGGCATTTTGCTGTTTGATTCCCCGCAGGCAACAACCTGGAAAGTGAAATAGCCTGGTTGCATACCCGTTTTTGACTGTTATAATGTGATCCTGAAGCTGATTCAGGTTATATCCCATTACAACTGATGAGGTTCGTGTGAATCAGGAGTGTTGCTGGAACAGGGAAGTGATTGCTGCGGGGGAGTGTCCCAATATTGGTGATGATGACAAAAGCCTTCTGTCATCCCTGCGCCGCCGCGTCCTCGAAAAATGTTGTGACTGTGCTCTGTTCAAGCAGGATCTGGTACGCTTCAGTGAAAGCAGGCACCCGCTTGCCCCGGTTTTTTCCCTTATTCATGCAGAATTTCAACAACAAAAAACCCAGATTCAATCCCTGGCAAGTTTTCTCGATAATAAGACGCTGGAAATGCGTTTCATGCATGAGCTTGGATCTGTTTTGCAAAGTTCGGTGGATCTTGACGAGGTGCTGTCTGTGGCACTGACGGCGATTACCGCCGGCAAGGGCTTCGGTATGAACCGCGCCTTCCTGCTTCTGACCGACCGCGAGGAGGGAGTGTTGCATGGATACTTCGGTATCGGTCCCCGCGATCTTGAAGAGGCAAGCCAGGTCTGGAACGAGATTGCCCAGAATGATATGGACCTGCAGACACTAGCTCAGAACTTCCGACTGAACAAACTCTCCGCTGAACGCGCAAAATTTCACAATGTCCTGGAACAATTAACAGTTCCGCTTGCCAACAAGGATCATGTTATCATCAAAGCGCTGGATGGAAGACATCCGGTCAGAATCGAGGGAGCGTTTCAGCATCCGGATGTTCCGCCTGAACTTGCCCGTCTGCTGGGAGTTGATACCTTCCTGCTGATGCCACTGATTTCGCGCAATCGTCGGGTTGGTATGATAGTCGCCGACAACTGCATTACTCACCGAACCATCACTGACGAAGATATGCATTCGTTGGAAACGTTCGGTTTTCCGGTTGCTTTTGCAATCGAGCGTGCCTCTCTGTACGATAAGCTGCAGGTTGAACTCAACCGGGTTACCGAAGCGGGGAAAAAACTGAAAGAGCAGCAGGAAGTAATCGTCAAAATGGAAAATATGGCCCTGGTCGGTCGGATCACTTCGAGTATTGCCCATTCGGTTCGCAATCCGTTGATGATTATCGGCGGGTTTGCCCGTTCGATGCTCAAAAACAGCTCCGCATCAGACCCGAAGCGTACTTTTATTGAATCGATTGTTGACGAGACCAGACAGTTGGAGGGGGTTCTGGACGAAATCCTCAACTATTCCGATTCGATCTATCCCACCCGTGACTTCTGGGATGTTAACCAGCTTATTGAGACCGCCCTGCGGGATAGCGCTGATATTTTGACTTCGCTTGGCTATGCCACCGGATATTCGCCGGGTCATGACCTGCAGCCGGTTTTTATAGACTTCAAACAGCTATCCTACTGCCTCCGGACGATACTGCTGAATGATATCGGCGGTATCGGGGAAGACCGGACGCTTGCGATTTTTTCACAGAGCGGTGAAAATGTTGTTACCATCACTATTGAAGACCGGAGCCGACACATTTCCCAGATGGAACTTGACCGGTTGCTGGTGCCTTTTTCGGAAACCCGGGATCTGGGAACAGGACTGGGAATGGCTCTCTGTAAAACCATGCTTGAAAAGCAGGGGATCCCGCTTTCCGTCCAGGCTGACGAACACGAGGGACTCCATTATACCATTGTACTCCCCACCCGCAAGGAGGAACAACCATGAACAGATTACTGGTAGTAGACGATGAAGCGAATATCCGGCTGCTGTATGCCGAAGAGCTGAAGGATGAAGGATATGAAGTCGTAACGGCGGCAAGCGGCGCTGAGGCGCTGGATAAACTGCAGGGGAGCGTATTTGATCTGGCGGTCCTGGATATCAAACTGAAGAACGAAAGCGGCATTGAGCTGCTGCAGAAACTCGTCAAGGAGCGCCACGATATGCCGGTTATCCTCTGCTCGGCATTTTCCTGTTACAAAGATGATTTTTCCGCCTGGCTGGCGGATGGCTATGTGGTTAAGTCTGGCGATCTTACCGAACTGAAACAGGAAATTGGCCGGGTGCTTGCCAAAAAGGCATTGAAGGTCAAAGAAGTATAGTAAACATACCCCACCACACTGATCCTCCCCTTCAGGCCCATGAGGGTCCGTCAGGGAGGAGACTTTTCTCCAAGGAGTATCTATGAAGGCCGTCATCATGGCGGGTGGCTTCGGTACCCGCATTCAGCCTCTGACCGGGAACATTCCCAAGCCGATGATCCCGCTTTTCAACCGTCCGATCATGCTTCACATTGTCGAACTTCTGAAGAAGTACGATATTACCGAACTTGTCATGCTGCTCTATCACCAGCCGTACCATATCAAAAACTTTTTCCGTGACGGCTCCGATTTCGGTGTCAAGATTACCTATGTTACTCCGATTGCCGATATGGGGACAGCCGGGGCGGTCAAGGCGGCCGAAAAGTATCTGGATGAGCGCTTTCTGGTGATCAGCGGGGATCTCCTGACCGATTTCAACCTGAAAAAAATCATCGATTTTCATATCAACAACAAAGCAAAGGCAACTATTACGCTGACTTCTGTCAAAGACCCGTTGCAGTTCGGTGTCGTGATTACCGACAAGGAGAAGCGCATTGCCCGGTTTTTGGAAAAACCGGGCTGGGGGGAAGTTATTTCTGATACAATTAATACCGGAATCTATGTGCTGGAGCCGGAAATTATGAAATATATTCCCGAGGGAGAGAACTTCGATTTTTCGCAGGATCTGTTCCCGCTTATGCTGAAAAAGAAGGATGCACTGTTTGGTGTGACGGCAAAAGGTTATTGGCGGGATATCGGCAACACTGATTCGTATCGCGAAGCGTACCATGACATTTTTAAAGGAAAGATCAACCTGAAGATTGACGAGTCAAAGCAGGATTTTGTCGGAAAAGATCTTCGTATAGGTGTTGATGTCAAACTCGAACATGTCGCTGGTCTTGAGGGTACGGTCGTGATCGGTGACAACAGTCAGATTTTGGGCGATGTGCGCATCAAAGATTCTGTGATTGGCCGCAACTGCACAATTGAAACGGGAGTCAGGCTCAATCGCTGCATTATCTGGGATAACTCGTATGTCAAGAAAGGGGCCCGGATTAACGACAGTGTTATTTGTTCCAACGTTCGTATCGGCCAGGGGGCTGTTCTTGAGGAGGGGGTAATTGTTGCTGACGAGACGTCAGTTGGCGACGAAGCGATTATCAGAGCGGACGTCAAAATTTGGCCCAGGAAAACCATCGAAGCCGGCGCTACCGTCACCTCCAATATGATTTGGGGGGAAAAATGGAAAAAAGCACTTTTTGAGGGGGCAATCATCAAAGGGCTCTCCAATGTGGAACTTACTCCGGAATTTTGTGCCAAGCTGGGGTGCGCCTACGGAACATCGCTTCCAAAAGGGAGCTTCGTACTGGGTGGCCGTGATTCTAATCCATCATCCCGCATGCTCAAGCGCTGTTTTATGGGGGGCCTGCTTTCGGCCGGTATCAATGTCCGCGACATGAAGATGACATCGCTGCCGCTTATTCGCTATAAACTGAAGACATTTGGAGAGGTTGGAGGGGTTCATTTCCGTCAGGCCCAGGAAGATCCCGCCATGCTGGAGATCATTTTTCTGGACGGTGACGGTCTCGATTTCTCCAGTAATATGGGGAAAAATGTTGAACGCACATTTTTCAAGGAAAATTTTCGTCGTGCGCACCATACCGAACCGGGAGTTATCACTGATATCAACAATGTCGGAGATTTTTATCGCGAAGGGTTTTTGCGGGCACTTGACAGGGAATTGCTTAAAAAATCGGCCTTTACTGTGGTTGTGGACTTCAATTTCTCCCCCGCAAGCCAGACTCTGCCCCAACTTTTAAATGAGCTTGGTTTCTCGGCGATCGCGCTTAATGCCTACGTGGACGAAGGGCGTGGGGTTCAGTACAAGGAAAAAGAACTGGCCCTTAATCAGTTATCGGCAATTGTTTCGTCTCTGGATGCGCAGGCCGGCTTCTGGCTTGACTCCTCCGCTGAAGCGATCACGATGGTAGATGAAACCGGTCGCATCTGTACCGGCATAGAGTTGCTGTCCCTCACCGTGGCGCTGTTGATGAAAGCAGGACAGAAGGGGGTGATTGCCGTACCGGTGCAGACCCCCTCAACAATTGAACAGATGGTGTCGCAGAGGGGGGGGGGGGTGATCCGCACCAAGAGCTCTGACCGCTCTATGCAGGAAATTGCCTCCTCTTCGGAAATTGACCTGACCGGTACAACGGATGGCCGCTTTGCTTTTCCCCGTTTTCAGTCGGCTTTTGACGGCATGTTTGCTATTGCCCGGTTGATGGAACTGAGTGCTGCCTGCGGAGTAACACTTTCAGATGCGCTCTCTGATGTTCCGCGCACGGCATACCTTCAAACAAGCCTCCCGTGCCCCTGGGAAATGAAGGGCGGTATCATGCGCAAGATGAGCGAGGACAGTCTGGAAAAGGAGGCGACATTCATTGATGGCATCAAGATTCATTTCGGTGCAGAGTGGGTGCTGGTACTGCCTGACCAGTATCTGCCCGTGATCCATGTCGTGGCCGAGGCCGGGGATCATAAATCGGCCCAGAGGCTGCTCGGTGAGTACGAGAATAAAATCAGGACATGGAAGAAGGAGATGGTGTAACCAGCTATGCCCAAGCCGCTCGACGTAGTGATTGTATGGCACATGCATCAGCCATACTACAAAGATCCTCTAAAAAATGAATATGCCCTCCCCTGGACGTATCTGCATGGCATCAAGGATTATTTTGACATGCCGGCTATCGTTGAGGATACGCCGGGTGCGAAGGCGGTGTTCAATCTTGTTCCGTCACTGATCGAGCAGCTGCTCGATTACGCTTCCGGGACTGCCGTTGATCAGTTTCTCATTTTAGGGAAAGCTGCTCCCTCTGAACTGAGTCATGAAGAGCGGATTTTCCTGCTTGAAAATTTCTTCTCGGCCAACCGGCAACATATGATTGAGCCTTCCCGACGCTATCTGGAGCTTCTCTATATGGCCGGCGAAGGAAAGCCGGGAAGCGCTGCCGAGCGGGTGCGACATTTCAGTGATCAGGATCTGCTCGATCTGCAGGTCTGTTTCTTCCTTGCCTGGACCGGTGAGGCGGCCCGTCGCCGTTACCCGGTCTTTTCCGATCTGGTCGCCAAGGGAGAAAATTTTACCGCTGCCGACAAGGAGAGGCTCTTTGCTACCCAGCTGGAAGTATTACAAGCGATTATTCCGTTGTATAAACGTCTTCACATCGAGGGTCGGATTGAGTTGTCGGTAACCCCCTACTATCACCCGATACTGCCTCTGCTGTGCGATATAAAAACGGCTCAGACCGCCATGCCGCGGGCCACTCTTCCCACGACCGGTTTTCGCCATCCGGAGGATGCGCGTGCCCAGATCAAACGCGGGATCAGCTATTTCCGGGACATATTCGGGTTCACTCCGACCGGAATGTGGCCTTCGGAGGGTTCCGTCAGTAATGAGACTCTGACGATCATAGCCGGGAGTGGTATTCGCTGGATTGCCACCGATGAGGAAATTCTGGAAAAAAGCATGGCCGGCGGCCTCGGGGCGGGCAAGGAGAGACTGTATCGGCCATGGCGCTACAGCAGCAGCCAGGGCGAAATCGGCGCTTTTTTCCGCGATCATCAGCTCTCCGACCTGATCGGCTTTACCTACTCACAATGGGAGCCGGGGCGTGCTGTGGCTGACCTGTGCGGTCGCCTTAACGCTATCAGGTCACGACTTGGAGGTGAAGGCCGTGTCGTGCCGATCATTCTGGATGGTGAAAATGCGTGGGAATATTACCCCGATAATGCGTATGAATTTCTCCAGGGAATGTATGCAGGGATAGCCGGGTCAGGAGCGCTTCGCCTGACCACCTGTACCGAAGTTCTGAATGAAACACGTTTCGATGGCCGACTGCACGATATTTTCCCCGGATCCTGGATTAACGGCAACTACGCGATCTGGATCGGTCATCCTGAGGAAAATCTGGCCTGGGATCTGATTTCACAGGCTCGTGACGCTGCAGTTACCTCGAACAGTCTGGTCGCGGCAGCTCTTGAAAGCGGAGAACCTTCTTCCGATGGTACCGCGGAGGCTATCTGCCGTTCACTGTATGCTGCTGAAGGGAGCGACTGGTTCTGGTGGTACGGTGATGATCATTTTTCGCCGCACAGCGATCGTTTTGACCGGCTCTTCCGACAGCATCTTATGAATATCTACCGTCTTCTGGGACAGGGTCCTCCCCGTGAACTGCTGGAGCCGATCAAGAAGAAAACCCCCGCGGGGCTTATCCGCGAACCTGCCGCCTTTATTGATCCGGAAATAAACGGCAGGATCAGCGATTACTTTGAATGGCTGGCAGCCGGACTGTATGATCTGACCCGTCAGGGGTCTGCAATGCACTCTTCGGACCGCATGCTGCAGAGTTTCTACTATGGGTATAACAATCGTTCGTTCTTTGTCAGGATCGACGGAGTTCAGGATCTTTCCCGCTTGCTGAAGGATGATGATGTACTCAATCTGCATCTTGTGTGCGATCGTGACTACCGGTTGCCGTTACAGATCAGGAATGATGTCGGGCCACTGCTGGTCAAGGAAAACGGTGAATGGATACCGACCGGCAGCTACTGTCTCTGGAAGATTGCCAGAACATGCGAAATCAGTATTCCACTCAGCAGTATCAAGCTGTCGGGGGGGAGCAAGCTCTTCGTCTCGATGACGCTGGTACGTGACAATGAAGAGATCGGCCGCTGGCCGAGCGATGCATCTCTTATGCTGTTCTATGCCGGTCAGGAAATTGAGCTTGATAACTGGTTGATATAACCCCTTCCCCGCCTCCCTTTATCAGGGGAGGAGCCTTTCGGGATTGAGGGGGGTTGTACTTTAAGGAGTAACAACATGTCTGAACTTCGCTGGGATCCGATAAAAATGTACTGGGTAATTATCGCCACAGAACGTGGCCGTCGTCCGCGTGATTTTCTGATCGAACCGGAACAGAGCGGGATGACCGCCTGCCCGTTCTGCTATGGTAATGAGGACAAAACGCCCCCGGAGATTTTTGCCATTCGTCCCGGCAATCTGCCTAACACCCCTGACTGGCGGGTGCGGGTCATTCCCAACAAGTACCCGGCGCTGCGGGTAGAGGGTACTCTCAACAGCCGCGGCTACGGTATGTATGATGTTATGAACGGTATCGGTGCGCACGAAGTGATCATAGAAACGCCCGACCATAACCGGACTCTTGCAGATCTGACCGTCAGTGAGATGAACGATGTTCTGATCGCATATCGGCACCGCTATCTCGATCTGCGCAAGGATTTTCGTTTCCGTTATATGGTTCTGTTCAAAAATCACGGTACCCGGGCAGGCGCGTCTCTTTCTCATTCGCACAGCCAGCTTATTGCGGTGCCGCTGCTGCCTCCGGTCGCAAGCACCCAGCTGAAAGTCGCCCGCAACTATTTTAATGACAAGGAACGCTGTATTTTCTGTGATCTCATCGAGTTTGAACTGCGTGAAGGGGTGCGCGTGGTCAAGGAGTTTTCCAACTATGTGACACTGACTCCCTACGCTTCAAGTTCACCTTTCGAGTTGCGGCTCTATCCCAAACGCCACAGCCATGACTTTGCTCTGATGAATGATGCCCAGCTGGCTGAATTGGCGGTGGCAATGAAGGATATGCTGCTGCGCGTCAAGACGGTGCTGCGTGATGCGCCCTACAATTTCATTCTGCACACGGCCCCCCCTATGCACCGCCGCCCCGGCAAGCCCGCTCATTGGAACTCACTTGAGTATGATTATCACTGGCACATCGAGCTGGTACCGCGCTTGACGCAGGTGGCCGGTTTTGAATGGGGCACCGGTTTTTACATAAATCCGACTGCGCCAGAGGATGCCGCCCGGTTTCTGCGGGAGGCGGATGTCTGACATCAAGACAGTCCTCGACGCGCTCTACGAATCGCGGTCCACACAGCATCTTGACAATGATCCGCTGCAGTTCTGTCATCGCTATCGTGATCCGGCCGATCAGGAAATTGCAGCGGTCGTCGCATCGTCTTTTGCCTACGGCTCAATAGGTATTATCCTCCGTACGTTGGAAACGGTTTTTGCCGGGATCGGTTCGTCGCCGAGAAGGTATATTGAGCACTTTGATCCCCGCTCCGGTGCGCGCACGTTCTCGAAATTCAAGCACCGGTTTAATGATGGACGTGATCTCTGCGCCCTACTGTGGGGGATGAGGCAGATGATCGAGCAGGCCGGCAGCATCCAGTCATTCTTTTTTCGAGGATATACTCCGGAAGATTATGACGTGAGCAGTTCCTTGAACAGTTATTCTACGGCAGTACTTGCTTTGGACTATTCAGAGATATTCGGGACCGGTTCCTTCCCTGATGATTCATACTTTCGGTTTTTCTTTCCCGCCCCCGCTTCCGGCAGCGCCTGCAAACGGCTCTGCATGATGCTGCGCTGGATGGTGCGCCCCGCTGATGGTATAGATCTTGGCATTTGGAACAGAATCTCTCCGGCACAGCTGATTATTCCCGTTGATACCCACATCAGTCGTATCAGCCGCTATCTTGGCCTGACCAGCAGAAAAGCTGCTGACTGGCGCATGGCTCAGGAAATTACTGCCGCCTTGCGCGGCCTCTGCCCGACAGATCCGGTTAAATATGATTTCCCTCTGGCTCATCTCGGAATAAGTGATGGCTGCGACGGCAAGGACCTGAGCCGCTGTTCGATATGCAAGCTTATCGGGATATGCACAAAAATGCCGACTAAATAGTCGAAATGTATCAGCGTAATGATTCAGCGTAATGATTTGACACACTCTACCCTTTCTGATATAGGACAAACGTTGTTTCAGTTTAGATTCGCGGATTCTCCCGTACGCTATCATCATCATCGAGGAGTTACAGATGATAATCCAATGCGAAAAATGCCAGACCAGATTTCGGCTTGATGACTCAAGGGTCACCGATAAAGACGCAAAAGTCCGCTGCACAAAGTGTAAATATGTCTTTACCGTGCAGAAGAAAGAACCGGAAATTGCTTCATTTGAACCTGATGATGCATTGGCCGAATTTTCTTTTTCTGATACTCCGGATGAAGTGCCGGAAGCGGCTTCCGAAGATCAGGATTTTGCGACGGAATTTGTTCCGGATGAATCTCTGGATACAGATATTTTTGAAAGTTCTCCGGCCGATAGCGGACCAGTGGATTTCAGCTCGTTTGAGACTTCGAACTTTGATGATTCGGCACTGTCGTTTGAACCAGATGAACCACATGATGGCATCGACGTGAATAGTCCTGCCGTTAATGATGAGTCTGCCGCAGATGATAATCCTGCCGATAATGAGAATGAGGTCGATTTTTCAGGTTTTGATTTTAATGACGGCGAAACCGAGTCTGAACCGCCGTCTGTAGCGGCAGTAGAAGCCTTGTCTGACAGAACGATTGAATCTGCTCCTGTCACCCCCCAGAAAAAAGAGTCGCCGCAGGGACTTGATTTCTCCGATGATGCCATGTTCGGAGCGGTTGTGCCAGATGTTGCCGAACCTTTAAGTAACACCATCTCATTTGATTTTGGAGATGACAGTTTTACTGAATCGATGGGCGCGGGGGGGCAGGATTCAACGGTTTCGAGCGGCACATCGTTTTCACTTGATTCGCATGGAGATGTACCATTCAATCTTGGAGAAATTGATTTTGGCGATGAACTTACATCGGTTGCTGTTCAGCAGGTAAATCCTGATGACCTGAAACCCTCGCAGGAGATTCTGTTTGCCCCTCTGGCTGAAAAAAAGAACAAATCAACTGACGATGAATTTTCTCAGGTGTTTTTGGGAGATATTCCTTCCGGTGATCAGCAGGAGCTGCCGCCGCTCTCGATTGCTTCGCGTCGCAAAGATCTTCACATTTCACGGGCACTGATCGCGGTAATCGCTTTTGCGGTTATTTCGGTTGTCGGTTTTTTTGGTTTTTCTTCGTTTTCCAATCATTCTGAAACCGCTCTTCATGATGCCGGAAAGATCAGCGTTAAATCGGTCATAGCAACCTTTATTGACAATGATGAGGCGGGAGAGCTGCTGGTTATTTCAGGTGAAGCTCTCAATGAGTATGCTGAAATTCGGGCAGCGCTGCAAGTCAAAGTGACGATATTTGACGCCGATGGACAAAGCATTGCCACTAAAAATGCGTATGGCGGGAACCCTCTCACGGAGGAGCAGTTAGAGAGTCTGTCGCTCGACAAGATCGAGGCCGCCATGGCAAATCAGTTTGGTGATTCTCTGGCTAACATGGAAGTAGCCCCTGGTAAGGCGATCCCTTTTGTTATTGTTCTTGCCAATCTTCCCAAGGGAGCTAAAGATTTCGAGGTGCAGTCTGCCGGTTCTACGGTGGCAGCCGGAAAACAGCAGTAATTCCAATTCCAAACTGGTATAGTCTCACACGAGAAAGGCCGTTAACATCGCTGTTAACGGCCTTTCGTGCGTAAAATTGTGAGGCGGTCTATAGAATTTCAATCAGCCTGATAGCGAAGATCAGATCACGGCCGGCCAACGGGTGGTTGCCATCCAGAGTTATAGTTGTATCGGTTACTTCTGTCACCAGAACCGGCAGCGGGGAGCCATCTTCCAGAATCACCTCCATTTGATGACCCGGTTCAGGGTTGATTCCCGCGGGGATTTCACTCCGTTCAATCACCGCAACCATTTCTTCTGCGCGCTGACCATAGGCGTCATCTGCCGGAATGGAAACAGTTATGCTCTGACCGGGTTCGAGCCCGATCACTGCAGCTTCAAACTTCGGTATCAACTGGCCGGCTCCAATGACGAATTCCATCGGTTCTGTTGCATTACTCCCGCTTCCGCAGCCTTCTTCACCCTCCTTCCTGTTGCCGCACCCGCAGGAATGAGTATCAGGATGACCTCCATCGCTTTCCGAAGAATCAAAAACAGACCCGTCCGGGAGAGTGCCCGTATAATGAACTTTTACTTTGTCCCCGGTTTTTGCGTGTGCCATGAATTATATATCCTTTCAGTCTGTTTTTTGGGTATATGGCCCTCAGGATCAGACTGTTAATGAGTTGTTAAAAAGTATCTTCAGATGTGCTCGTCACTTAAAAGTTGCCGACTAAAACTTTCGAGCAATCCTTTGAAGCTCATTTCAAACTGGATCTTTTGGCGCCGGACTTCTTCAATCCGTGCTTTTAATTCCCCCAGCAGTCGTTCAGCGTCAGCAATAATTCGTTCACCTTTAATTTCGGCCTCAGAAACGATTAATTCGGCTTCCTTGCGGGCATTGGCCTTCATTTCTTCAATCACTCGCTGGGCAGAAAGCAGAGTTTCACGCAGCTCTCTTTCTTTTTCAGCCATATCCTGCATCTCGCGACTCTGACGTGATTGCTGCTCTTTCATGTGGCTGTTTTCGCGAATCAGACTCTCCATTTCACCCGCAACTGTTTGCAGAAAAGCGTCGACGTCATCAGGGTCAAGGCCTCGAAATGTTTTTACCTTGAATTGCTGTTGCTGAATGTCAAGCGGAGAAATATTCATGTTGTGATAACCTCGCAGGATACATAACGGAAGTGAGTTAATACAATCAGCTGTCGGTGAATAGTTGCTTCCTGCGGCTGCTGATGCTGGTTATTAACCTGGAATTATTGTGCAGAAAGTTTCAAATAACATTCGGCTTTGTACAGATTCGCATCGGCGGCAAGGGGTGACCTTGAGTTGTCTGCGAGATAGCGGTCGAGCAGAGTAAGAGCCGAGCGATAATCCTCCTGCCGATATGCCGTCACTGCAGCTTCGAAGAGTTTTTGGCCAGCTGCGGCTTCGAGCGCAGGGGCAACTGGTGTGACACTCCTGGGGGGAGCTGTGGAGAGTGGAGTTACCTGACTTGCTGAAGACGGAGGTTCCGGAGAATTAATTGCTTTTGCATGAGCCGTAGTATTTTTCTTGTTTCCTGATGACCTGGGCCGGGGAGAGGAGACGGCTGGGGTCATTTCGACGTGCTCTGAATCGCGCACTTCTTTTTGAGTTACCGGAATCTTCAAAATAGCGCCCGGATAAATCAGGTTAGGGTTCTTTATAGAGTTGAACAGAAGTATCTGGGGATAATACATCCCGCGACCACTGAACTTTTTTGAAAGGTCATACAGTGTATCTCCCCGCTGAATTTCAACCTCCTTGACCAAAATTCCATCCTTCGATGAGGTTTTCTGGTCGGAAGCTATCGTCTGAGGCGAATACAGAAGATATTGCTGACCCCAGGCCGGCAGAGCAAGGCAGATAACGAAAGCGATGACGGTTGTGCAACGAGTACATGGTGTCATATCAATACCTGTTTCCTAGTTGGTCTTCGTAGGTCAGAATGTTTTTGACCTGGATTGCGGTTCCAACCCCGGTTCCCGGCTTAACTCTGAATGAAACCTTGATGATTCGTTTTTCACCGGCACCCATCTCTTTAAAACGCCAGACAACGGTTCCGCTGATGACAGCGCTGGCGGAAGGGTCGGCTGCTACCAGCTCCAACTGCTCCGGCCAGGTACTCTGTAACTCAACTATCCGCGCCAGGTTAGAGCCGTTGTTGGTGATAGTCAGATCAAAGGAGGCTACGTCGCCCGGTTTGAGGCGCCCGTCGCGACCGGCCATGACCATCTTCAGAACCGGTCTCGAGTAGGTTAGCCGGGTTAGCCCGGATGCTGAACTTGCTGGGCTGCCTTCTGATGCAAATGAAATCTGAATGCTTCCCTGGCTGCCATCGGCAGCACTGTTTGGGGTCTTGATCTCAACCACGACACTTGCTTCTTCGCGTGGTGAAAGGGGGCCGATTTCGCTGATCACCGGTTCACTTGCCTGACGAATGCCGTCTCGGTTCAGATCGTAGAAAATGACAGCGTCCCGGGCTCCTGTGACAATGGAAGTGATCTTGAATTTTTCCCGGACATTACCGGTGTTGGTGACAACAAAGGGTACAGAAATTGTCTGGCCGGGAATTGCCATCAGGCGATCTGAACCGGTGCGGACGAAGATGCTTCGTTGAGCTTCTACAGACGCGACATTTGAAACGAAGGCAGCGGTGGTGTTGAGAGAGTTGTTGATCAGTTCGGCGCGTGTTGACAACTCTTGTCCGGCCAGCGAGTCATCCTTGAGTTGGAAGACAACACTGAATTCACGACTTTCGCCGGAATTGATCTTCAAGCCATCGAATATCAGAGCGGATTTCATTTCCTGCCTGAAGCCGGCAGCAGCATAGTCAACCGGTTCGAGTTGTGGAGGAAAGTTAAGGCGGAAGGTTACATCCTGCGCAACGGTTGAGCCAACGTTGAGGATGGCGATGCGATATACAACCTTGTCACCCGGGAGAGGCTTGATTTTTTCTGTGCGCAGAACAGCCCGCAGGAGTGGGGCAGAGGCAACCAGCTTTACTTCACGTGACTGGCTGGCTTCTGCAATCAGACGCGAAGCAGCCTTGACAGGATGTGTAATGCGCAGGCCGTCAATGCTTCCGGATGGGATTGTAAGATTGATAATCCCTTTGAATGTTTCACCGGGTGCGAGTTCAGGGGTTTGGCTGATTGCAACGCCAGAAGTGGCTGCCGAGGCAAAGCGGGCTTTAAAGTCCGCCGGGAACGTAGATTCCAGATAAAATGAGTCGTTGCCATTGCCGCGATTTATTACTTCAAACGGAACAGCAATCTGCTGACCAACAGTGAACGCATCCGGGCGAGGCAGGAGGTTAAATTCGAAACCGGCGAATTGAGCAACTTCAAGGCGCAGCACCTGAGCGTTTTCAGGCAGAGGTGCTTCGACAGCCATGGGCGGCAAGGCAACAACAACGCCCAGTTCGCGAAGTTTTGCCGCTGCTGTGACTGCTGCAGTGGACGTGGGATAATTATCAATGATGGACTTATACTGGCCGATTGCTTTTTCTCGATATGCCGATTTTGCAGACTTGACCCTATCCTCGGCAAGTTTTTGCTGCGCCAGGCGACTTTCTTCTGCTTTAGCAATGGTGATACGATCACGCTCGGCTTTCTGCGCAGCTATCCGGGCAGTCTCAGCTTCGGCTTCAACACGCAGAGTCGCAGTAGCTGCGGCAACCCGTCTCGCATCTTCAGCATTGGCTAAAGCGATGCGCTCCTGCTCTGCTTTCGCTGCAGCGACACGCTCCATCTCCTTCTTTTCGGCGACGGTTTTTTCTTCAGCCTGCTTGAGAGCGGCTACGCGTGCCGTTTCTGCTGTAGCTGCTGCTGCCAGTTTCGCTTCTTCGGCCCTGGCGGCTGCATTGCGCTCCTGCTCAGCTTTCGCTGCATCTGCACGCTCCATCTCTTTCTTTTCTGCAGCAGCTTTTTCTTCCGCCTGTTTGAGTGCGGCTACGCGTGCCGTTTCTGCTGTAGCTGCCGCTGCTGCCAGTTTCGCTTCCTCAACTTTGGCCGCAGCAAGGTGTTCCTTCTCAGACTTTGCTTTCTGGGCAGTCTGGCGGTCAGGCTGTTTAGCTGGAGACGATCCTGTCGATAGCTGTTCGCCTTTTTCGTAGCGGGCGGTAAGAGCAAGGAGTTCGTCGTCAACAGTATTTTTAAGAGGATTATCGGGGTATTCTTTGGAGAACTGAGAGAGATGACGGGCAGCTTCCTGTTGGTTGCCCGTTTTGAAGTAGGATCGGGAAAGCCAGAACAACGCCATATCTCTGAGAGGAGTGTCGGGATATTTTTGTAATACCTCATTCATTTTTTCGATTGAGGAGGTATATTTTTTTTGCTGGTAGGCATTAAAT
Organism: Geobacter sp.; assembly: GCA_009885845.1. GTDB lineage: Bacteria > Desulfobacterota > Desulfuromonadia > Geobacterales > Pseudopelobacteraceae > JACRCG01. The sequence goes on along the minus strand of VFJW01000016.1, from coordinate 4,826 downwards.
CCGGCAATAAAAATCTGAGAATCTTCCGCTTCCTGACAAAAAGCGGGAGGAGCAATCAGAGATGAAATTATGACAAGGGCGATCAGAAGTCGGATGATAAAGTTGTGGCATAATCTCAATAGTATCACGTTAATTGACCTCTTTTAGCCGGCTACCCAACGGACGGCGCACGGAGAGCAGATATGAGTAACAGGAAAATACGTGCTTAAGTAGCACCTCCCGACGTTATTGTCAACGAAAGAAACGGTATGTCAGTATGTTAGCAACCGTTATGACACACTGTTATTTCTGGACACTATCGACTGGAATCGATCATCTTTGATGTCAGCGAATACTGTCTTCCGGATATGCTCCGATTTTGTGAATTGAAAGATCGGCACCGTTAAATTCATCTTCCTGATCGAGACGGATTCCGACGGTTTTATTCAGGAGGCCATAGACGATACAACTGCTGACCACGGCAAAAATAATCGCACCAACACTTCCTGCAAATTGGGATATGAAGCTGACCCCTCCCATCCCTCCCAGAAATTTCTGTCCGAAGATACCGGCGGCAATGCCCCCCCAGGTGCCAATTATGCCGTGAAGCGGCCATACACCCAATACATCGTCAATCTTGAGTTTTTCCTGTTCGAAATGGAAACCATAGACAAATAGTATCGAAGCGATGCAACCGACGGCAAATGCTCCCAGAGGGTGCATGATATCACTGCCGGCACAGACCGCAATCAGTCCAGCCAGGGCACCATTGTGGATAAAACCGGGGTCATTTTTTCCGGCGATCAGTGCTGCGAGGACTCCGCCAACCATTGCCATCAGCGAATTAACCGCAACCAGCCCGGAGATCTTTTCCAGATTTCCGGCACTCATGACATTAAATCCGAACCATCCGACCGCCAGAATCCATGATCCGAGAGAAAGAAAAGGGATGTTGCTGACCAGGATAGGGTGCGATTTGCCGCGAATAAAGCGTCCCATGCGCGGCCCGAGAATTATAACTGCCGGTAGCGCGATCCAGCCGCCGATGGAATGGACGACAACGGAGCCGGCGTAGTCATGAAATTCAGCGCCACCAATTGATTTAAAAAGTGATTGCATATGGGTCGCATTCTGTCCCCATACAAAAGATTCAAACAGCGGGTAGGAGATCCCAGCAAAAATAGCACCGGCGATCACCTGTGGCCAGAACTTGGCACGTTCTGCGATGCCGCCGGAAATAATGGCGGGAATGCAGGCCGCAAAGCAGAGCAGGAAAAAGAAATGGACCAGATCGTACCCTTGAGATGTCCCGAGAAGCTCCCCGGCCGGTTTCAGAAACGAAATACCGTACGCGATCGGAAAACCGAGTACGAAGTAGACAACTGTCGAAACTGACCAGTCGGTGAGTATTTTCACCAGAGCATTAACCTGATTTTTTTTGCGCACGGTACCGACTTCAAGAAAGGCAAAGCCTGCATGCATCGCAAATACCATAACCGAGCCCAGCATAAGAAAAAGAACATCAGCACTACTCTTCAGACCTGTCATCGTTGACATGGTTTCCATACAAGATTACCCCCGTTGATGTCTGTTGCCCGTCTTTGGGCGATTTTCAACTTAGCAAGAAAGTGGCCAAACAAAATATTTTTATAACCGCCTGATTATAATACAAAAATATTGATTTGCTCCGAGTAGGTGGTGCCACAATATTTGGCAACTGCTGTAAAATAAGGCAATCGGTGGTTCCATGAAAGACGCTTCCCATTCGAGGGTCAAACAGGTAGAATTGCAGTCAATGAGACTTGAAGACAAGATACAGCATTTCCCGACCTCGCCTGGCGTATATCTGATGAAAGATGCCGCCGGTGACATAATCTATATCGGAAAGGCGCGCAGTCTGAAGCAGCGCGTCCGCTCATATTTCAACCCGTCTGGTGATTCACGATATCACGTCAAATTTCTGATGGCGAAGGTTGCCGATATCGATGTTGTGTTGACCGATACGGAGAAAGAAGCGCTGCTCCTTGAAAACACTCTTATTAAGCAGCATCATCCTCGCTATAACCTGCATCTCAAAGATGATAAAACTTATTTTTCACTTCGGGTTGATCCTCGCGAGGAGTTTGCGCGCTTTACGGTAGTACGGAAGCGCCCGCACGACGATGCACGGTATTTCGGCCCGTATTCCTCCGGTTCAGCGGCCAGAGAGGTGCTCCGGCAGATGACCCGGATGTTTCCTTTGCGGCATTATCCGCTTGCCATCTGCATGTCCCGTACGCGCCCCTGCCTGTACCATCAGATCGGACAGTGCAGCGCCCCCTGCCATAACCTGATAACACCGGCAGCGTATGCAGCACTTGTTAACGGGGCAATGCTCTTTCTGGAGGGGAAAGGACGACAGCTTGTCGCCGAATTCAAGCGCCGTATGAGTGATGCCTCTGAGCGGATGCAGTATGAAGAGGCCGCCCGCTGGAGGAATTTGCTCCACTCGATTGAGGTGACGGTCGAAAAGCAGAAAGTAGTGCTGCGCGGAGGAGACAGCGACGTTGTCGGTTTTTACCGTGACGGCACCAGAGTCGAGCTGGCACTCCTCTTTATCCGCGCCGGAGTGCTTTCGGGAAGTCGCCAGTTTACCGTATCCTGGGAGCTGGATGATGCCGCAGTAATTTCAGCATTTTTGCTTCAGTATTATACCGGGGCAGTTTTTATCCCGGATGATGTCCTGCTCCCGCTTGATATTGATGATCGAGGGGTGTTGGCAGGGTTGCTCGGAGAGTTGAAGGGGATTAGGGTGTCACTCATCTTTCCCCAGCGCGGCACCAAGCGTGAATTGGTTGCTATGGCTGACAGGAATGCCATGTCTGCCTGCAGAGAGCGCGATGAGTTGCAGGCTGCCGCTGCTTCAGTGTTAATGGAGCTGTCAAGACGTCTGCAGTTAACCAGGATCCCTCAAGTAATTGAGTGCTATGATATCTCGACCATTCAGGGGCGATTTTCAGTAGGGAGTTGTATCGTGTTTGCGTCAGGTCGGGCAGATCGAAATAAATATCGTCACTATCGCATTCGGACTGTAGAGGGCCAGAATGACTTTGCCATGCTGCGGGAAGTTATTACCCGTCGTTTTCGTGGTGAAAAAAGAGAAAAATGTGGACTGCCCGATCTGGTTATTGTCGATGGAGGGATCGGTCAACTGAATGCTGTTCAGGAGATACTGGCAGAGCTTGGCTTGACGGGCTGTTTTGATCTGGTGTCGCTTGCCAAGAGTCGAGTACAGCGTGATGCTTCAGACCTCGCGGTCAAAAAAAGTGATGAGCGGGTCTTTCTTCCCGGTAGAAAAAATCCGGTCGTGTTACGTCAGAATTCAAAACCACTGCTTCTGTTGGCGGCTATCAGGGATGAGGCCCATCGTTTTGCCATCGGATACCATCGAAAACTACGGGGCAAAGAGGGGGTTGCTTCCGGAATCGAAGCGGTTCCCGGAGTCGGCCCAAAACGTCGGACTGCGCTGCTGAAACATTTCGGCAGTCTGCGGCGGATGAAGGAGGCTGCCGTGGAAGAAATTCTCGCTGTTCCTGGAATGAGCCTGGTCACTGCCGCGGCGGTATACAGAGGATTACATGATGAAAAAGGATGAAATATCACTGGATATGCTGACTATTCTCGGTCCAACAGCTTCAGGGAAGACGCGTATGGCTGTTGCTTTGGCAAAGGAATTAGGCGGAGAGATTATTTCAGCCGACTCGCGTCAGGTTTTCCGGGGGATGGACATAGGCAGTGGCAAGGATCTTCATGAATATGGTCATGTGCCGTATCATCTGATTGATATTCTGGATGCCGGAGGAGAATTCAGTGTTTTTGAATTTCAGCGCAGATTTTTAAACGTCTTTGCAGAGGTTACTGCCCGGGGAGCATTTCCTGTTCTATGCGGGGGAAGCGGCATGTATCTTGATGCTGCCCTGCGCAATTATCGCATGATTGAAGTGCCATACAATGATTCATTGCGTGCGGATCTGGCAAAGAAAGATGATGTCGAACTGGTGGATGAGTTACGACGACTCAAGCCGGATCAGCATAACAGCACTGATCTGCTGAATCGTGAGCGTACCGTCCGGGCGATCGAAATTGCCCGTGGAGAGATCGAAGTCGGTTCAGGTTGCGAGCAACGAACCGGGATGCAGATAGTTGTAATCGGCATCCATTGGGAGCGTGAAGCATTGCGTCGGCGCATTACCGATCGCCTGAAGGAGCGCCTTGATAACGGGATGATAGAGGAGGTACAGCTTCTGCATGCCAGCGGCATAGCGTGGGAACGACTCGATTATTACGGGCTTGAGTACCGCTTTGTCGGAGCGTATCTTCGGGGGGATATGAATAAAAACGATATGTTCCAGAGGTTGAACAGTGCGATTAATGATTTTGCAAAACGCCAGGGGAACTGGTTTCGGCGGATGGAGCGACATGGCGTTGTTGTCAACTGGATTGAGGGAGAGGGGGATCAGTTAGCACAGGCACGTGAGGTTATTCAAAAAAAAGAAAGAGCGTCGATTTATTTTTCTTGACATTGGTTGTGAGCTGCTGATAGGTTAGAAAAAATTCGGATATTTCCGGATAAAATCATTAAGAAGAATCAGGAGAAGTAAGCACATGGTAAACGGAACAGTAAAATGGTTTAATGACAGCAAGGGTTTTGGATTTCTTGAGCAGGAAGGTGGCGAAGATGTATTCTGCCATTTCTCCGCAATCGCAGGCGAAGGTTTCAAATCCCTTGCAGAAGGCGATAGAGTAACTTTTGAAGTAACAAAGGGTCCGAAAGGGCTTCAGGCCGCGAACGTAACAAGAATTTAAGG
>VFJW01000154.1 GCA_009885845.1 Geobacter sp. | reverse complement strand
TTTTCATCGCCGTAAGGCTAATTCTACCTTCTGAGACAATCTCGAATTTGATTTTGGCTCCATCAATATCAAAGAATGTCCTGATACCATACCGGTCTGCCCGAACTTCTCTTGCAAGCGGCAAAGGTGTGGCAAGTAAAGAACCCAGTGAATGTTCGGAAATAATAGATCTGATAGTACGATAACCTTGAATATTTGCGCAGAGAAGATCGATATCTAATGATTCACGATATTCATCCAGCTCCATCACTATTCGAGTCCCCCCGCCGAAATAACATTTATTCTCACGTAAGAAATCAGCGTTAAGAGCTATCAGGACTTGATTTACAAACTGATGATGCGGTCGTTTAAACATTCAGGACTCCGTTGCCATACTTCTCTGCAAGCCTGTTTATGAGAGCCGATTCCTCGAATGTCAGGTTATCTTTTTCAATAAAACGCCAGCCACCTTCATAGAGTTGCAGCACTTCAGCTTCTTCAGCAGTCCTTGCTTTTCTGTTCCAGCATATCGTTGAAAGCTGTGGATATTTGTCAATATTTATAGTCGCCATGATTCAACCTTATCCCTATCAATTCCTACCTGAATATTGAAAGCACCTTTGACATCAGCCCTTCCACAGGTGACGACAGTTTACCGTGGCAGTAGATGCACACAGCAAGATGAGATGCTACCTGTTTACGGCAATGTGGACAGGTAACAAGCGCTCCCGTACCCCCCGCCGACTGCTTCGCTGCCCGGGCTGCCTGCTGTTCGGCTTTCAACGCGGTAAGCCTTTCATATTCCTTGGCATAATCCTTGTAAATTAACGAACCGGTTATCGTTGTATACAGCTCTTCAAGCTGCTTCAGATCTTCAGTTGCAGCGGTACGTTCCGTTACATCCGGCGAACGGATGGCTTTGCCATACTCGTCCTTCAGCCTGAGGTAGGTCCGCTCAACCCTCTCGGGGCTGTCGCTGAACGAAAGCCCCATCGCTTTGTAGCAAAGATCGATATCCGGAAATTCCTTCTCTTTCTCAGAAACCTCAGAAACCTCAGAAACCTCAGAAACCTCGCTCATACAGTCTCCCCATATTCGTCATAGCCGCTCTGGAAACGGCTCACCATCATATAACGAAAACCATCCTGGATGTATGCAAGTTCAGTACCGCAAGCATTATTTTTTTAATACACTGATATGATTAAAGTTTTTAATGGCGTGTGGTAGCTGTACAATATACACCTAACGTAATGCGGAAGAAAAAAGCCCCGTGCTATGCAAACTTTTCATAGCAAGGGGCTGAAAGATGATTCATTTTATGCCAAACGAGACTCTATTTTCCTTCCAGCATCTTCTTCATCGTCTCCGCATCACGCATCCCGACCTGAATAGTTCCATCCGGCATGACCATGGTGGGCGTCCCGGAAATGCCGTTGGCATTGGCAAAGGCGACAATCTCGTCAATGGCTTTTTTGCTGCTCTCTTTTTCCGGCTTCGGGATTTCCTTCCCTTCAAACGCTTTATCAAGAAGGTCGTGACTCATGGTTTCAAGCACGGTACGTGACTTATCCATTGCTCCCGGATGCATCGGCAACGGAAAGAGCATGACGTATATAGCCACATCCGGTGCAATCTTCGCCAGTTTTTTTAGCTCGAGATGCCCTTTTTGGCAGTAGGGACAATCCGGGTCGGTAAACACGTAGAGTTTCTTTGAGCCCTTGGGATTGCCCATGATGAATGCATGAGTCACAGGGATCTTCGTTACATCCAGAGAGGCCGGCTGTTTCGGCGGGGGGTTAGGCTGCTGGTGCGCGGAAGCAGGCTGCAGTGTCTCAATATCAACAACCATTCCTTGAATCAGATGCTTTTTGCCGTAATCCATCAAAATGAGGCCTTTTTGTCCCTCGCGTTCCACAAGCAGTTCAAAAAGTCCTCTGGCGGGTGATTGCTTGACGGAGGTGACAGTAGTACCGGTTTTTTTCAGAATCTCGGTGGCATCTTTTGCCGTAAGGGTGTGGCAGGTTGAACAGACTCCTCCGCATCCCTCTTTGGCCATGGCAAAAGATGATGTGGCAAGAATAACGATGACGGCGGTTGCAATACAGAGTTCCTTCAGCATGTGTGTTCCTTTCAATAGTAGTTTCATATCACTCTATGCCATATTCCTTAAGTTTGTAAAGCAGTGAACGATGGCTTATTTCAAGTATTTTTGCCGCCTGCGTACGGTTACCACCGGTTTTATCAAGCGCCTTCCGGATCAGTTCACGTTCGATGGTGTCTTCAGCCTTTTTTATCGAAAGACTTTCATCACCATCTGAACCGGCCTGATCGTTCTCATCACGCAGACGAACTGATGTCGGCAGAGCTGATGAGGTAATGCGACCACCTTCGCACATGATGCAGGCGCGTTCAAGCGCATTTTCAAGTTCGCGGATATTGCCCGGCCAGCGATGTGCCATCAA
>VFJW01000046.1 GCA_009885845.1 Geobacter sp. | reverse complement strand
ATTATTTTACAAACAATAATCTTTTTTTTCAGGCACCCCGAAAAATAACGATCAAAAAGGGACTCGCTTTTTAACACAGCAAATAAAATACTGTCAAATCAAAAATGAAAAAGGGGAGAAATAATCTACAGTGCACGCATGCAAATCCTCCCGGGCAGGTCAGCTTTGCTTTTTACTCTCCACAAACTGGAAATACGGCGCCAGTACCCCCATAAACCAGACAAAACAGAGCAATCCAGCCAGAGCATCGAAGAACCTGAAGTCCGTACAGGGGGCAAACACCCGGTCATGGAACCGGAGAAAAGGATATCGCCCCGCTCCCAGCAGCGGCCGGGACCAGATATCAAAAAAATAAAACATCTGCCATGAATTCTGACGGATATACCGCCCTAAAAGATAGAAAACCCGAATCGTCCCGCCTACCCGCCACTTTTCCCGCATCATCTGCCGGATAAGGGCAAAAAACGGCGACAAGAGCAACCTACCGGTATCCTGCTGGGTCCGGTATACCCCCGGTGCGCAGGCAAGAAACTCATCAACTCCGGCAGAGTGCAGCCCCATCATCATACTCATTAGTATGTAGCGACGGTGGAAACCTTCCTTTTCAAAGCGGCGGGCTGATGTTTCAAGATGCCCCGGCAGGGTAATCCACTCCCCCTCGGCCCGGATTTTCTCGGCAATCCGCTGATCCTCCAGAAAAGGTAAGCGCTCATCAAATCCGCCGAGGCTGTGAAAAAAAACAGCCCTCAGCAGCAACCCCTGGTCGCCGTTAGTGGTATTAATCCTGTTGAAGGCTGTCTTTTCCTCGGCGTAGCGATACGCCAGCGCATTCCGGGCCGAAATACGGGTGAAACGCAGTGGGAAATGCCCGGCGCGGCGGCATTCTTCCTCCGGTTCTGCCATAATGGCATAAACCGCATTGCTGAGAAGAAGGGGATCGTCAAGCGTAGAGTCGGCATGGAGAAACAGCAGGTATTTTCCCGAAGCCACCGCCGCTGCGGCGTTCATCTGCGCTCCCCTGCCGCGCGGTGCTATTACGAAGAGTGCACTGAACTTCGCAGCCACTGCACCGGTCGCGTCGCTGGAACCTCCATCACCAATTATAATTTCGAGGGAGATATTCTGCTGTCGTGCCAGATCAGCCAAAAGCATCGGCAGATGCTCAGCTTCATTGAGAGTCGGGATAATTACCGAAAGCGTAACCTGAAGTGTGCCGGGCATCGGGGGTTATTTCCCCTCCGAGGAGAGGACAATCTCCCCGTACCACGCTTCTGCCGTCCCGCCGGTATTATCAGTATCGGTCATGATTGCAACAGCTGCTGCTTCCGGAGGCTCGGTTCCGAACAGGGCGAGATAATCTGCACGCAGGTCTCGTTCTTCCATCAGCCACTGACCCGCTTTTTCATTTCCGGATTCGACCGCAATCATCTTCGCGTTTGCGGTATATGCATTGGGAACGGACTCCCCTTTGACAAGCTTGTTCGCCCAGATGTAATTGATCGCCTTCATCTGCCAGAAGAATGTGCCGGGGAACAGGACATATACCCGGGCGGCGTAGTCATCGCCGGCTCTGGTCTTCTCGTCACCATCCCTGACCGTGTGGGCGACCTTCCAGCTCCAGCGCAGATACCGGTATGTTGCGGGGGAAAACCTGATTTTTTTTACCAGACCTGAAGCAGAGGCATTGCTGACCGCCTTTACTACAGACCGGCCATTTTCTTTGATAATCCGGTATTCAGTAACGCTCTTGAATTTTTGCGGCTCCCAGCCGGCAAGACCCTCGGTGGTAAAACTGCTGACCGGAAGCTCCGCACCCCTCCCCGGAGCCGAGCATGTCAGCATTCCCGCGAGAATGCCGCAGAAGATAATGATTCGTTTCATCACAGCATCAGCTCCTGCTGCCCGATGACAGCCGGCAATCGCTTCGGCGCCTTGATACGCAGCACCTTGTTGACATTCATTCTGCCGGAAACAACCTGAATATCACCCTTCGCGACGTTAAACTCCTCCGCCAGAAAGCGCACCATATAATCGGTTGCCTTGCCCGCCCGCGGTTCCGCCTTGACACTGACGCAGAGCTGATGCCCCTTGACTTTGCCGATGGCATCTTTTTTGGCGTTGGGTGTTCCGAGGATGTTGAGTACCAGAACGTCACCCTCCCACGAATAAAACGGCCTCGTCATGGCTCCTCCGAAGCATGCATTTCAGGGGGCCAGAGCGCCGGTGCAACTTGACCCTTCGCCTGCTGTGCAGCAATAGCAGTGCTGTGCAAGGTCAATTTGTTTTCCGCTCATTCCCGCATTATCCAGTTCGGAAATCGTTATTTCAGAACCATCTTCCGCTATAACAGCCATTCCAAGCGCCTGATTGAAATCGCAATTATAAATCTTCCCCTGCCAATCGACACTAATCAGAGTTCGGCACATGATATTGCCCGCAGCCTCGGGATTGAAACGCCCTGCCAGCATGTGCAGATAATCAGCATACGTGCCGGTGGTTTCGAGATGTTCCCGGAAACGCCCGATCGGCGCGTTCGTTATGGTGAAGAGATGATTGAATACTATCCCGTGCCTCGCTGACAGCTCTGCCTTGTACGTTGTTTCCAAACCCTGCTGACTGCCGGGGATAAAATCACCCCCCGGATTGTACACCAGATCGAGCTCCAGTTCTTTTCCATACCCAATGGAATTCAGCCTCTTCAACACCTGAATGCTCTCTTTGTACACTCCGTTACCCCGCTGCCCGTCAACGTTCTCCTCAAGATAACAGGGGAGCGAACCTACGATGATCAGCTCCTGGTTACAGCAAAACTCGGGAAGCCACTCCCATCCATGCTCAGCCATAATTGCAAGATTGCTGCGCAGCATTCGGCGTGCGGCCAACCCTTCCGTCTCTTCAACCAGATAACGGAAGTTGGGATTCATCTCCGGACAACCGCCGGTTATATCCAGGGTAAGAGCGGGATGACACCGGAGAAATCCGGCAATCTGATCCATGACGTCTATTCCCATTATTTCCGTACCACGACTTGAGGCATCGACATGACAGTGGTTACACTGCAAGTTGCAGAGGTTGCCAAGGTTGACCTGCAGGGTCTGCAGGTTTTCAAATGTTTCGTACTCCGAATTTACCGTCTGCAGACGTTCTTTGAATGATGGTACCATGTGCTGAGCTTACCCCTTTTTTATAGTTATTTTGGACTAATTTCATCCTCTTCAGGCATTGAACAGCAACAGTATTGACACCAACGCAAGAGCTGCAGCAACTGTGTTTCTTGCCGTCAGTCTTTCTATTTTCAACACTGCGGAAACCAGCAGAGCAACGAGAAAGCTCATGTTTGCAATCGGTATGACAACACTTGCCAGTCCTGTTTTCAGCCCCTGGATCAGAAAATTTACGATGCAGAACACCAGAAAACCGGACAGAACTGAGTAGGCGATTTTTTTCTGTGTAACGATGAATCTCTTTTCGATAAATTTAGCATAAAAAGCCCCACCGATTACCCAGCATAATGCGACAATCAGAAGCATCGACTGAGCGTCAGCTTGTGCGGACAGGCCGGCTTTTGAAACGATGCCATAGAGCGCCCTGCAGAGGGAGGCGCAAACAACTATCCAGAAAAAGAGCGCGGATTTTCCATGTGTATTTGCTGTCTTGCCAGCACCGTACATCAGCAGAACAGCAATGATTCCGAAAATGATTCCGGCGAGTTTTATTTTGCCGACGGACTCGTGCAGAACCAGATATGACAGGAGTACGACACCAATAGTGTTCAAACGATAGACTGTTGAACCGAGACTGACATTGATATGCGTCAGCCCCTCAATAAGTAACAGATTAGAGAGCGTCAGAAGTACTCCGGCAATTAGACCGTAACTGATGGTTGCGGTCTCTGCATGAAACGGGATATCATTCAGCCGCATCCAGAACAGCTGCATCACAGCCCAGGTCAGTCCAATCCCAAGAACGTACATGCCCCGAGATCTTTCCTTGGCAGAATATTTCTTGCACACGACATCATAGATGCCGGCGAAGATCATGCTCAACAGGGCAAAGGACACACCATTTGACATTCTGCTACCCCGTGATCGCGAAGACGTGATTTTTACTCAACCTGCGTTTATCACCTTTAAAATATGCTCGACAGATGGCCGATCAGCCGGACCTTCACCGATGTGATGTAACCGTACAACCCCATTCGGATCGATAAGCACATCGCCACCTCGCTGGTACACATCCCCATCTGACTTCTTTGGTTTATTCCCTTTCAACAGCTCCTTGAAATAAACCCACCATGTCTTGTAACCCCAGACATCCCAGAAAGATGCGGCGAGCATTCCATAACCTTTGTAAACTTCTCGAGCAGTATCAATAAGAATCGGCCACGTAAGTGCCGTATCTTCAACATAACAACGGGCAAGAAAGTCGTTTTCAAAGGTAACAACAACCACTTTTACATTCAGCCTTTTGAGTTTATCTTCCGTATCACGCAACTGCGTGATGTGCGCGCGGCAGGGGAGTCAGCCAAGATGCCGGTGAAAGACCAATAAAAGCCAACTTCCCTTGTACTCTTCCTGAGTATGCAGGTCGCCATTACTGTCATGAATGGCAAAATGCACCGCAGGTTTACCTGTCAAGTTACTCACAGTTGCACCTCGGTTTCCTTCCTCTTTTTCAACTTGTTGTACAGCACCGGAATCAGCGCAAAAAGTCCCAGCAGCGCAAACGAGCCGAGTACACGGGGCGAGGCTATGCCGGAGAGTGAATCAATGGTTGCCAGGCTTGCGCCGGCGTTGACGAAGACAAAGCCCCCCGGAATAATACCGAGCATGGTGCCGAAGAAGAACGTCCTCAGCGGCAGGCGGGTCAGGCCGGCAGCCAGATTGATGAGGAAAAACGGGAAAAGCGGCACCAAACGGAGAAACAGGAGGTAACTGAAACCTCGCTCCTCCAACTCCCGGTTCATCCCTTCCAGCTTGCCCCCGAACCTGTTTAACACGACATCACGCAGCAGATAACGGGTCACCAGAAAAGCTAGTGTCGCGCCGATCGTGGCGGCAATATTGGCGTAGAGCGTACCCATTATTGAACCGAATATGGCACCCGCTGCCAGCGAGAGGATAGCGGCACCCGGAAGCGACAATGCGGTCTGGATAATGTATATGGCCATAAAACCGGCTATCATGATCAACTTGTGTGCTGCGGAGTAATCGAGCAACGTCTGGCGGTTTGCCTTGAGCGCTGCAAGCGTCAGAAAGTGTTGCAGATCGAAGAAAAAAAACAGGGCAATTAAGGCGGCAGCAGTTCCAAATATAATGATTTTCTGTGGCTTCACCTGGAATCCTTTTCGTACTGCTCAAATCAAACAACGAGAATAACTCGGAGCAACTGAGCAACGGAGAATGTCAATGCTAAAAACAAGAGAAACTGCAAAAAACGTGTGCGTATTATCGTACCTGACATAAATGCACTCTTCTTTTGTTTTACTCAGTTGCTCAGTTGCTCCGTGTTATTACATCCCTTGCTTTAGCACCTCTGCCATTTCAACCATCCATTCAGCAGTCGCTTCACAAACGGCGTCAGCCGCGTACGGTTGTAGACATCAGCCAGACGTTTGATGACCTCGGCCTGAGTTGGATAGGGGTGAATCGTCTTGCCGATGGCTGAAATGCCGAGACCATTAGTAATGGCAAGCGAAAACTCGCTTATCATCTCCCCTGCATGACGGGCGACAATCGTGGCACCGAGAATCTTGTCACTCCCCTTACGCAGATGGACCCTGGCAAACCCTTCCGTTTCGCCGTCAAGGACAGCCCGGTCAATATCCGACAGCGGGACGGTGAGTGTGGTCAGTTCAATTCCTTTTTCTGCTGCATCACTTTCATACATTCCAACATGGGCGATCTCCGGATCAGTATAGGTACACCAGGGAATGATCAGAGCAGAAACCTTCTGCCTTCCCATGAAGAGGGCATTGGCGATCAGAATACGGGCCAGAGCATCAGCTGTGTGGGTGAACTTGAAAGGGGAACAGATGTCGCCTGCGGCATAAATATTCGGGTTTGAAGTCTGCAGATTGTCACTAACCAGAACGCCTGAACGGTCAAACTTTATGCCTGCCTTCTCCAGTCCAAGCCCGTTGATGTTCGGGGCGCGCCCAACTCCGACCAGTATCTCGTCCACCACGACTTCGAGCGTTGTTCCATCCCGTTCCATGCGCAGAATTTTTTCGTTTCCCCGTTTTTCCACGGCGAGGATTTTCGCTCCAAGCTGTAGATCAATACCTTCACGGATAAAGGCACCATGCAGAACTTCAGCGGCATCGGAGTCTTCACGCCCAAGAATATGCGGTCCCTGTTCAATCAGGGTTACCGCGCTGCCAAAACGGCCAAAGGATTGCGCCAGTTCGCAGCCGATCGGTCCGGCACCGATCACCGCCAGACGGAGTGGCAGTCCAGTAAGGGAGAAAACCGTCTCGTTGGTCAGATACCCAGCCTCTTCCAACCCGGGTATGGGCGGTGCTGCGGCACGGGCACCCGTGCAGACCGCGGCTTTTTTGAAGCGCAGTGTTGTGCCCGCAACCTCAACCGTGTCTGCACCGCTGAAGCGCCCCTGTCCGATAAAAACATCGACACCCAGATCGTCGCGGAAACGGCGAGCTGAGTCGTGGTAGCTGATATCAGCCCGTAAGCGGCGCATACGCTCCATGGCCGTCCCGAAGTCGAAGCCAAGACTTTTGCCATCCAATACTCCGGATTCAGCAGAGTTACGGGCATGGTGGACTGCGCGGGATGCACTGATGACCCCCTTTGAGGGCACACACCCCACATTCAGACAGTCGCCCCCCAGCAGGTGACGCTCAATAAGGGCAACCTTTGCACCCAACCCTGCCGCACCTGCGGCGCAGATTAAACCTGCAGTACCACCACCTATTACCACCAGATTGTAGCAGGGAGCCGGATCTGGGTTGACCCAGGCAGCAGGATGTACATTTTCCGTCAGCTCCCGGTTTTCAGGAGTGTCCGGCAGCACACGAAGCAGGGATGTCACGGCGTCTTCACAAATGTCATAGCAGCCGAATTCATGCAGTAGCGAAGACCGGTCGGCTTCGGCCCATCATCAAATACATGACCCAGATGGGCGTCACAACGGGTGCATACGACTTCTGTCCGCCGTGAGAACAGGCTGTTGTCGGCACGGGTGGTGATATTTTCCGGTGCAATCGGCTGCCAGAAACTTGGCCATCCGGTACCGGATTCATACTTGTGTTCCGAACGGTACAGATCGTTACCGCAACAGACGCACCGGTATGTGCCGACCTCGTGATTGTTCCACGTAGCCCCGGTGAAGGCCCTCTCCGTTCCCTGCTCACGGGCTACGTGATATTGTTCGGGAGTCAGTTGTTTGCGCCATTCCTCAGGGGTTTTTACGACCTTGTCGCTCATGATGTATCCTTTCGAAGCTGCGGAATACAGCCTCACCGTTGATGTCCGTGCCGCTCCGCCAGCAACCGGTGTCGCTGTTGCTGCCGTGATTGACCCCTTTCTGTTACAGGCCAGAATTATAGTACCCAAACCACCGATAATAAATAATCTTCGTGAGATCATGGTTGTCTCCTATGAACCTTCAATGACCTGCCGTGCTGCCCCACAACTGTTTAAGTCGCTGGTCGCGGCCGCAGCCGTTACGGTAATACGCATATCTGATCGGGTTCTTCCGGTAGTACTGCTGGTGGTACTCCTCGGCCGGATAAAATTCACCGGCAGGGGTTATTTCGGTTACGATCGACTCCTTGAAGGGTTTGCTCTTTTCAAGAACCGCCTTCGATTGAAGGGCGGCACGACGCTGCCCTTCTGAGGAAAAAAATACGGCACTCCGGTACTGATCTCCCGTATCGCAGAACTGGCGATTCGTAACCGTCGGGTCAATATTATGCCAAAAGACCGTCAGAAGCTTGTCATAGCTGATTTTTGACGGGTCGTAGACGATCTGAACCGCTTCGGCGTGTCCGGTCCCGCCTGCAGAAACCTCCCGGTAAGTCGGGTTCTTCTTGTTTCCACCGGTATACCCGGAGGTGACAGAAACAACCCCGGGAAGCTGATCAAAGGGAGCCTCCATGCACCAGAAGCACCCGCCGGCAAAAATCGCTTTTTCAGAGGCAGCTGCCGCAGTTTGTTGAAAGGAAATCAAGAGAAGAGAAGTGAATATAAGAAAACGTGACATGTTTTTCATTGTGACCACCTCGCTTTTGAATGCGGAGGAACAAAACAAATAAAGGACGTTTCTGATCCTATTATAGCATGCCATCGGATCTTGTGAAGGCTGAATCGTTAAAAGCGGAATATCCCGCAACAAGGCCGCGGGATATTCCGGAAAGAACGACTATGTGGATCATGCTCTGATTACAGAATTTCCGGTCACTCCACCGTTACGCTCTTCGCCAGGTTCCTCGGCTGATCAACGTCAGTCCCCTTCAATACGGCAATGTGGTAGGCGAGAAGCTGCAGCGGTACCGACAGCAGCAGCGGATCGAGATCTTCGTCGAGGTGCGGAATTTCAATAACTGTTTCCGCCCGACTGCGCACCTCGTCATCACCGGCCGAACAGACGGCAATCACACGACCGCTCCGCGCAATGACCTCCTCCATATTAGAAAGGGTCTTTTCATACGAGCTCCCTTTCGGCACCAGCACGACGACCGGCACATCTTCATCAATCAGGGCAATCGGACCATGCTTCATCTCTCCCGCCGGATACCCTTCAGCATGGATGTAGGAAATCTCCTTGAGTTTAAGTGCCCCCTCAAGGGCGATAGGAAAGTTTTTACCCCGGCCGAGATACAGGAAATCCCGGGCATGCATGTATTTTTTTGCCACTTTTTCGGTATATTCGTTCAGCTTCAGAGACTCTTCCAGCAGCGCCGGAACTTTTTTGAGGGCTGCAATCATCCGCTGCCCATGGACAACATCAATTGTACAGTTGGCACGCCCTAACCGGATCGTGAAGAGATATAGTGCAGTTAACTGGGTGACAAACGCCTTTGTCGAGGCGACACCTATTTCCGGACCGGCATGGGTGTAGATGACGCCTGCAGACTCGCGGGCTATGGATGAATCGACCACATTGCAGATCGCCATGTTCATCGCACCGCGTGACTTGGCTTCTCGAAGGGCTGCCAGCGTATCGGCGGTTTCACCGGATTGCGAGATAACTATCGCCAGTGTGTGTTCATCAACAACCGGATTGCGGTAACGGAATTCTGATGCAATATCGACCTCAACCGGAATGCGGCAGAGTCCCTCGATATAGAATTTACCGACCAGAGCGGCATGCCAGGAGGTGCCGCAGGCGATGATGACAATCCGCTTGACAGCGGCAAGCTGGCGATCACTGAACTGAAGATCTTCAAGGTACACATCCCCCTCTCCTTCAAGCAGTCGCCCGGCAATAGTATCACGTACCGCACGCGGCTGTTCGTGGATCTCCTTCAGCATGAAGTGCCGATATCCCCCTTTTTCGGCCATCATGGGCGACCAGTCAATATGGCGCGCTTTTTTATCCAGAGGAGCCCCTGCAATAGTAGAGAAATAAGCGGCATCATCTCTGAAAACCACCAGCTCACCATCTTCCATAAATACCATCTCGCGGGTATAGGCCAGGATGGCGGGGATATCTGATGCAACAAAAAACTCCCCCTCGCCAAGACCGACCACCATCGGCGATCCGAACTTGGCGGCTATCAGGCAGTCGGGATACTTTTCGTTGAGGATACAAACTGCGTAGGCACCACGCAGTTGCGCCAACGATTTCCTGACCGCCTTTTCATAATCAGTCTCTGTTTTCAGGGATTCTTCGATCAGGTGAGCGATAACTTCAGTATCCGTCTCACTCTTGAATGAATGCCCGGCCTGCTTCAAAAACTCCTTAAGCTGCAGATAATTCTCAATGATACCGTTATGCACCAGAATAACCGGCCCGGCTTTGTGTGGATGGGCATTGATTTCAGATGGCTTTCCATGCGTCGCCCAGCGGGTATGGCCAATGCCGACCGTTCCGGCGAGCGGCTGATCACGCAGCATCTGTTCAAGATTAACCAGCTTGCCCTGGCTTCTGCGGATGGCTGACTCGCCATCCCCTAAAGTTGCAATTCCGGCTGAATCGTAGCCGCGATACTCCAGTTTTTTAAGACCTTCCAGAATGATCGGGGTTGCCTGCTGCTCACCAATATATCCAACAATACCGCACATATATTCACCTCAAAAATTGTACTGACACGCAATAAATATGAACGTAATACCATAAACATACTCTCTCTGGCACGATTTTTTTGTTGGCACAGATGGTTTAACAGTATTCTGCGCCTGTTTCCCGATCTGAATATGTTTGAATTCCTGAAATGATATGTTATTTTGCTGCAGCCGGAAAGCAGCAACTATTGTGGTAACGCAAGTCAATCAGGAAGGTTCGTTCAATGGAAAGAAAGCTGCCGTCGCACCTCACGCAAAATCGTTTCTGGTCAACAGCACTTCTGCTTGTGGTGACACTGGCTGTTGTTACTCTTCTTGGCGTATCCGGCTACGTTTTTTACCTGTTGGCAAAGCTTCCCCGGGTCGATCGACTGGCTGACTACAAACCCCCCATAGTCTCACAGGTCTTTGGCGATGACGGCATTCTGGTTGGAGAGTTTTATCTGGAGCGACGCATCGTGGTGCCGGTCAATAAAATGCCTCGCAAGCTGATTCAGGCTTTTGTCGCAGCTGAAGATTCCAATTTCTATTCTCATAAAGGAATTGACTATCTGGGGATTCTGCGTGCTGCCTTTAAAAACGTGATTTCCCTGAGTAAGAAAGAGGGGGCATCGACTATTACCCAGCAGGTGACAAAATCCATGTTGTTGTCGCCGGAGAAAAAGTTTTCCCGGAAGATCAAGGAGGCAATTCTTGCCAAGCGGATGGAGGAACGGCTGTCCAAAGACGAAATCCTCTATCTGTACCTGAATCAGATTTACCTCGGAAGCGGTTCTTACGGAGTCCAGGCGGCCGCCGAAACCTACTTCGGTAAAAACGTCGAGCAGCTTAATCTGGCCGAAATGTCGATGCTGGCGGGTCTCCCGAAGGCACCTAACGCCTACTCTCCTATCAAACATCTTGAAAAAGCCCGGGAGCGGCAGGCGTATGTGCTCGACCGCATGACCAAGGAGGGATATATAACACCGGCCGAAGCTGACCATGCCAAAAAGACACCCATACTCCTTCAACCACTGAAAAAGGTTAACAACGAACAGTCCGCCTACTATCTTGAATTTCTGCGAATCCAGCTGGAGCAGAAATACGGCGAGGAGCAGCTCTATAAAGGTGGATTGAAAATATACACAACCATGAACGCTGCCATGCAGCGGGCGGCCTATGAAAGCCTTCGCAAGGGGCTGAAGGAGGTGGACAAACGTCAGGGCTTCCGTGGTCCGGTAAAATATCTGAACGAAACAGATGTTGACGCTTTTTGCACTAAAGTTGAGGATTCTATTGATTCCGTCACGCTGAAGAGCGGTGAAACATATCAGGGTGTTGTGGTCGGATTCATTCCTGAAAAAGGTGAGGCCAGGATCAGAGTCGGGGAACGCAAGGGCATTCTTTCCCGGAAAAACATGGAGTGGGGCGGCAAAATCACCATGACCAACCGCTACGGCAAACCGGAAAAAGGGAGTAAGGGATTGACACTCGGTTCCGTCATCGAGGTTTCAGTGGTGACTCCTGAGGTGAATCTTGAAGGGGCCCAGTTTGCTCTTGATCAGACTCCCGAAGTACAGGCGGCGTTGGTTTCCATTGATCCCCGCACCGGCGGTGTCAAAGCGATGGTAGGTGGATATGATTTTAAAAAGAGCCAGTTTAATCGTGCGATGCAAGCCAAAAGAAACGGCGGGTCGGCGTTCAAGCCGATAATATACGCTGCGGCACTTGATAAAGGGCTGACCCCGGCAACGATCATTGAAGATGCGCCGGTCGAATATCCAGACGGCGCCGGCGGTATCTGGAAACCACAAAACTATGACCATGAATTTCGCGGCCGGGTAACCATGCGTGAGGCTCTTACCTATTCGATCAATATAGTCAGCGTGAAGATCATGGAGCAGATCGGAGCACAATACGCCGCAGAATACGCACTGAAACTGGGGTTTACCTCTCCGATTCCACCTAATCTCGCATTAGCTCTGGGAGCAGCATCAATATCCCCTATGGAACTGACAACTGCGTACACCGTTTTTGCCAACAAAGGTGTTCTGACCCCTCCCTATTTTATCAACAGGGTAACGGATACTGATAACAGAGTACTTCAGGAAGCAACCCCTTCCGTACCAATACCGGTTATTTCGCCTGAGACTGCGTACGTTATAACCAATCTGATGCAGAGTGTCGTTTCCAGCGGCACCGGACATCGTGCATCTATTGTCGGACGCCCGGTTGCCGGAAAGACCGGTACAACCAACGGGGCAAAGGATGCCTGGTTTGTCGGCTACATTCCACAACTCGTTACCGGGGTCTGGGTCGGATATGATCAGGAGCGATCCCTCGGAATCGGGGGAACCGGTGGCCAGGCGGCTGCACCAATCTGGAGTGAGTACATGCAAAAAGCGATTTTATCACTGCCGGCCGAAGATTTCACTGCACCGGAAAATGTTTCATTTGTTCTGATAAATCCGAGAACAGGGAAATTGGCCAAAGACAATACGGCGGGGGCGGTGATGGAATGTTTTATAAAAGGGACGGAACCTACTTCGTATGATTAATTCAAAGAAATATCCTCGGCAACTCCGCTTTTCTGTTTCACTACCGACTTGATTTTTTCCCAATCAACCATCTCCGAAAGCTTCTGGTTTTCGATCATCTGTCGGGCTTCAGAAATGAGACTCGAACTCCGCTTGTAGACATCATGATGCACCTCTAAAAAGACCCGGCCATTGCCGGTCACTGCCAGTTTGACCGGCTGGTAAATAATTTCACCTCTGGTATCAATCAGTATCTTTGGGAAAAAATCTTCCATCCGCTCGGGTGAAATACGGATACATCCGTGACTGGAGAAGCTGTATATAGACGCCGGTTTGATCGTACTGTGGATCAAAATGCCGGGGATTGAAGTCCTGATCGCGTATTTTCCGAGCGGGTTCTCCGGACCCGGTGGAATGCTCTCAATAACCTCCTTCCCCTGCTCTTCCATTTCAGTCTGAATCGAAGGTGGTACCGTCCAGGTCGGATCTTTCATTTTTGCCGTGACTTTGAATTTCCCAACCGGTGTCTGCCAGACATATTTTTCATTTTTTGTAGCCGAACCGAGTGCTACCGGAAGTGATGCGACCAGAATATCTTGCTGAAAATAGTAAAGTGTCCGGTCGGGAATATTGATGATAATGCCGTCCTTGATCCGTTGGGGTATGATTTTACGGTTATCATAGACAAGCTGCTGCCCTATCTTGAGATACCCCCGGGTATCCAGTCCGTTCATACGACGAAGGTGTTGCTGGGAGACCCCCAGCTTTGCCGCAACAAGAGAGATACTGTCAGCTTTCACAACCGTATAGGAACCTTTTGAACCGACCATCCGGAACGAGTCGATTTCTTCGTTCGGATCTGGGGCAGATTCAACCGCCTCAATCAAGCGATCCTGGTCAGGTTCTGGCGGTACATTCACCGCTGAGGAAACTGGAGCCATTACCGGCAAAGGCACCGTTTCAGAGGTTTTTAGCATCATCTCTATAATCTGAGACTTTTGTAGTGCCAGCAGGTAAAATCTGTCTCCGGTTTTCCGGTCGTTTTGCTGATAATATCCGCGGGCCGCCTCAATCACGAGATCGAGGCTTTTCATATCATACATCAATTTTTTGGCGACAACATTCTGCTGTAGGTTCAAAAGCGCCGATTCTGCATCATCTTTGACATCTGCAACAGCAGAAATTGCGCTCCATAACAGAGCGTTGATAAGTATCAACAGCAGACTGATGCCATATTTAAGGCACATAAAGTGATATCTCATAGCGGCATTTTGTACATTATCGCCTACAGTAATTGCAAACTTATTCTAAGCTTATACCAATTTCAAATACAAATGCCCCCTCTGAAAATCCAAAGGGGGCATTTGCGTTCAGCGACGTACTGTCAGACGACTATCCGAGAATGGCCTTCATATCAGCTTCAACCGTAGTGATCGGAGCGATGTTGAAGTTCTCAACCAGGAAGTTGAGGACGTTCGGAGTGATGAAAGCCGGCAGTGACGGACCGAGCTTGATGTTCTTGATGCCGAGGTGGAACAGGGTCAGAAGAATGACAACTGCTTTCTGCTCATACCAGGAAAGGATCATCGAGAGCGGCAGATCGTTGACGCCACACTCAAAAGCACCGGCCAAAGCCACGGCAATCTGGATTGCAGAATAGGCATCGTTACACTGACCGACATCCAACAGACGTGGGATGCCGCCGATATCGCCAAACTCGAGTTTGTTGAAGCGGAATTTTCCGCATGCCAGTGTCAGAATAACAGTATTCTGGGGGAGCTTCTCGGCAAATTCGGTGTAATAGTTACGTCCTGATTTGGCGCCGTCGCAGCCGCCGATCAGGAAGAAGTGCTTGATGTCGCCGGACTTGACGGCAGCAATTATTTTTTCAGCATGACCGAGCACGGCATTGTGACCGAAGCCGGTCAGAATTTCCTGGCCAGGATTGTCAGGGAAACCGGGGAGTTCAAGAGCCTTGTTGATGACCGCCGAAAAGTCCCAGCCGTCAACATGCTTTACATCAGGCCAGGCGACCAGACCCCAGGTATAGAGGCGGTCTTTATAGCTGTCAGACGGTTTCTGAATGCAGTTGGTATTAAAGATGATTGCACCGGGGAAGTGCAGAAACTCTTTGGCCTGATCCTGCCATGCACCGCCGAAGTTCCCGACCAGATGCGCATACTTCTTGAGGCCGGGATACCCGTGAGCCGGAAGCATCTCACCATGAGTATAGATGTTGATGCCCCTACCTTCAGTCTGCTTGAGCAGTTCCTCCAGCATCTTCAGGTCGTGGCCGGTAACCAGAATGGCTTTACCCGCCTTGGTGCCGAGCTGTACGGCAGTTGGGACCGGATGACCATATGCATCAGTGTTGGCAGCGTTGAGCAGCCCCATAACAGTCAGATTCTGTTTGCCGCACTCCATGGCAAGACCGACGTAATCCATCAGACCCAGACTGCTGTCAGTTGTGGCTGCCAGCGCTCTCTGGAAAAACGCCATAACTTCATCATCAGTTTTGCCATGAATCATTGCGTGATCCATATATGCAGCCATACCCTTCAGACCGTACATCAGAATTTCAATCACAGAACGGATATCTTCGTTCACATGCTGCCGATTGATGCCGTACTGTTCACCCTGCGTTGTCATTCCAGCTAGATCAGCCGCCGGTTTCCAGTCGGCGAAAGGGCCGGAGAGAGTTACGCTGGCAGAAGCCTTAGCCTTCTCTTTCAATTCGTAACAGCGCGTGATCATGCCGCCGATACGGGCCGGCTCAAAATCCACATTTGTTACGGTGGTAAAGAGTGATTCGATGGTGAATCGATCAATCTCGGCGTTGCGGCCGAGTTTATCGGCGTAGAGAGCCAGGCTTTTCAGTCCGTAGAGCAGGTGATCCTGCAGTATCGCGACCTCCGGTTTTTTGCCGCATACACCTGAGATGTTACAACCGGTGCCGTTTGCTGCCTGCTCGCATTGATTACAGAACATTTCCATTTGTTTTCTCCTTTTCGTTGTTCGAGCGATTAAACTCGTGTGGTGAGATTTTTTTGATTTCGTGTTAAGAGGAATATACCATCTTTTCGTATCATTACTTGACTGTTGTCAAAAAAAACATATTTACAGGAGAATTTCGATGTCAAAAGTCTTTTTCTGCGACATGCGTACCGGACATAAGGAAAATCTGTTCGACAAGATTGCCCGCCTTCTGACGCT
This sequence comes from Geobacter sp., assembly GCA_009885845.1. GTDB lineage: Bacteria > Desulfobacterota > Desulfuromonadia > Geobacterales > Pseudopelobacteraceae > JACRCG01. Next base: position 20,133 of record VFJW01000046.1, on the reverse strand, counting down.
GGCCGGTCTCCCCCACACGGTTGCGGAGGGGGATCTGACTGCGGTCAAGATTCATTTCGGCGAAAAGGGAAATCACACCTATATCCGGCCGGTTTTCGCACGCAGGGTTGTTGAGGAGTTGAAGAAAATCGGGGCTATGCCCTTTCTGACCGATTCCTCGACTTTGTATCCCGGACAGCGCAAGGAGGCGGTCTCGGCGTTGATCTGTGCGATCGAGAACGGTTTTGACTATTCCTGTGTCAACGCGCCGCTGATCATCAGCGATGGTCTGCGCGGCGTTACCGAGACTGAAGTGACTATCGAAGGTAAACTGCTGAAAAAGACCTACATCGGCACAGAAATCGTTGAAGCCGATGCAATTGTCGCCATCACCCATTTCAAATGCCATGAACTGACCGGGTTCGGCGGTGCCATCAAGAATATCGGCATGGGGTGTGCCAGCCGCAAAGGGAAACTGGTGCAGCACTCCACCGTCGCCCCCGTGGTATCACAGAAAGGGTGTACCGGTTGCGGTATCTGCCCGAAGTCCTGCGCTCACGATGCCATCGTCATTAGCGGCGGCAAAGCGTGTATCGATCCGAAGAAATGCGCTGGTTGTTCACGTTGCATCACGGTCTGCCCGGTCAAGGCGATCAACATCCAGTGGAACGAGGCCGCCGACCTGGTCATGCGCAAGATGGCCGAATATGCCTTGGGAGCACTGACCGGCAAGGGTGGCAAGGCGATCTACATCAACTTCATCACCCAGGTGTCACCCGCCTGCGACTGCTACGGCCATTCGGACGCCCCGATCGTCAATGACATCGGCATCTGCGTCTCAACCGATCCGGTGGCGATCGATCAGGCCTGCGCCGATCTGGTTAACGGTGCACGCGGCAATGAAGGTTCTGCCCTGCAGAGCGGCCATGAACCGGGTGGTGACAAATTCCGCGGGTGCTGGCCGGAAATACCGTGGGAGGTGCAGTTGGAGCATGGGGAGAAGATCGGTCTGGGGAGCAGGAGCTATGAGTTGGTGAAGGTGTGAGGAGTCACCGGCCTGATGCCTAAGGATATATGATACATTTGGGAAATTAACCGGTTCACGCGCACGCGTGCGAACCGGTTAACAACGAGGCATGTGAGAGCGTCAAGACGACTCATCAAACCACCTATTCTAAGCCGGTGTCCAATAACAACGAATTGGCGAAACTATTTTTCCCTCTTTTTTCAGCTTCGTCATTGCTTTGTCGACATCCTTACGATCAAGACCACCGAGTTCAGCGATTTTTCCTGCATTGAGGGGTTGCCCTTCAACTCTCAAAACTTCTAATACTTTTTCTGCGATATCCATTTCATACTCCTTATTGTTTGAGTGACGGTACTAAATCAAATTCCCGCTGCAGTCAACGTTACCACGTCTGAGTGGCAGAGTCGATGGTGACGGCAATCGTGGCACGCAGCCATTCGAATTTTGCCTTGAGAACATCAAAATCCGAGCCTGATGTTACAAATGCGGCCTTCCCCTTGATCAGAAAACCTGCACCCGGTCCATACAGGCCTTTGATTTTACTGCTCCCCAGCGTTATTAATACTTCCGGGTTGAAGGCGATGTTCGCTTCGGTGCGATGCATGTAACCGGCAGGGATCAACAGACGGCCATCTTCGGTGGTTCCCAGATAACTGTTCCAGGTATTAACCATATGCGGCCCATCCTCACCCAATGTTGCAATTGCAACCACTCCATCCTGTTTCATGATTTCACGCAAAATTTCCGGGATCATTGTAAATACCTCCTATGTTTTGTTGTGTTACCTGATTTAACTTCAGTGGCACCACCATATGCCATGCTTGCAACCATTCATAGTGGCAGTTTTTATTTATTTTATGGTAGCAGATTGTGTGATTTACGAGTACACAGAGAGGGTCGGTACAGCGTGATTACAAAATTCAAACTTAAAAAAGCTGCTAAACTTCGTCGAGATGACCGGGGGCGATATGTTCATCCTGAATAACAGTGATCCTGTGCCGTTATACAAACAACTCTATAATCAGATCAGAGAGCAGATCCTGACAGGTAAGCTGCCTGCCGATTCCAAGCTCCCGTCGGTCAGGCATATGGCCATCGAACTTTCAGCCAGTTGTAATACGGTTGATGGGGCCTACCAAGAGCTTTTCGCAGAAGGATACATCTACAGCAGACCTCGCAGCGGGCATTTCGTGTCGGCACTTGACCGGGATGTTGCACCGCAAACTACATCCGGTAAACCTGGTAAATGCGACTACCTTCCGGGACCGCCATCTAACTTTACCTATGACTTCCATCCCGCTCGACTTGATCCGGAAAGTTTTCCCACGGAACTCTGGCGAAAATGTTTTGTTGATAGTCTCCGCCGAAACAGCCAGCAGCTTGTCCAGTATGGCGATCCCCAAGGAGACTGGGGATTACGCTGCTCTATCCAAAGTTACCTGGAACGATCACGCGGCGTCCTCTGCGACCCGGATCAGATTGTTATCTGCGCCGGACTTCAGCAGAGCCTCGATATTGTCTCGAATATACTGAAGGAGAGCCACTCCGTAGTAGCTGTCGAGAATCCCGGGTACCACCTGCCGCGTTCTGTTTTCCAGAGTCATTCATACACTATCTGCCCCGTCCCTGTCGAACGAGACGGGATAGATCTGAACGCTCTCAAAACCAGTAACAGCACCATCGTCTACGTCACCCCGTCACACCAGCTGCCCCTCGGTTATGTGATGCCGGTCGCAAACCGGCTTGCACTGATTGAATGGGCGGAATCGGGAGGCAAGTTCATCATCGAAGACGATTATGACAGCGAACTTCGCTACCATGGGAAGCCCATTCCCTCTTTACAAGGGCTGCGCCCGACCGGAAACATTATCTATTCGGGAACATTCTCAAAAATTCTCTCCCCGGCACTCCGTTTGAGCTACATGGTGCTACCCTACTCATTACTTGCAACTTACCGCCAACGTTACCGGGATTATTTCCCCTCAGTGTCACTGCTGGAGCAGCGAACAATGGCAACATTCATGGTGCAGGGGCACTGGGAGCGGCATATACGGCGGATGCGCATGATCTATAAAAAGAAACACGATATCCTGCTGCGATCAGTTGAATCTCATTTCGGCACACGGGCGGTTGTTATCGGCCAAGGCGCCGGACTCCATGTTGTTCTGATGCTCCCTGAAACACCACACAGCGAAGCGGAGATCTTGGACCGGGCACTACAAAAAGGAATCAGGCTGTACCCGTTTTCTGATTTTCACGTCAATGACCAACCCGAAGTGACAACATTGCTGCTCGGCTTCGGCGGGATGAATGGCAGCGGACTTGAGCACGGCACCGCCATACTCTCCCAAATCTGCTGAGTAAACGACTACTTTCTCTGGTGAATGTAACATAAACGGTATTTGACCTTATGAACTAAGTGCAATTTATTTTTACAGGGTCAGATTCTGATTAAATATATTGCCAGAGCCAACAAAAGATGTAAAATATGATTATCATATTTTACGGAGGTTGCTATGCAGACAGCAATTAGCTCAACCGAAGCGGTCAGGAATTTTTCGGATCTGCTCAACAATATTAAATACCGGGGAGACCGGTATACTGTGATCCGCGGCGGGAAACCAGCGGCATCTCTGATCCCGGTGGAACCAATCCGTGTTGGTGCTACTCTGGCTGACCTGCCCAGGATTGTGCAAGCCTTCCCCCGTCTCGACAGGAGTGATTCCTCATTTGAAGCTGATGTTATAGCTGCGGCAGGTTCACAGCCTGCAATGCCCGAGGCTCTGTCATGGGAGTAATACTTGATTCCAGCGAGATCATTGCACTGGAAAGAAATCGGGGGGCGGTCCAGAGCCTGGTGACTGGTCGCGAAGACGAGCAGTTCGGCATCAGCGTGGTAACGGTGGCAGAACTTCTTCATGGAGTTGAGCGGGCTGACAATGAAGCCCGAAGAATCAGACGTCAGGCCTTTGTGGAAAAGGTGATCGAAATGTTTCCGGTGTTGCCGTTTGAAATCGGAGCGGCCCGCATCTACGCCAGGATATGGGCATCACTGGTGCGGCGAGGCTTTACGGCAGGGGCGCACGATCTGATTATTGCGGCAACAGCCATTTCTCTGGATTACACGGTTATTACCACTAACCGGCGTGATTTTGAGAAGATTGAGGGATTACGACTGGAAGTGCGTCAGGCGTGTTAATCCACGCACATCTCATTTGTACAAATGATAAATGTTCCATTTGGGAAGATCACCGGTTCACGCGCGCACGTGAACCGGTGATCAACGAGTTCCGCCACAAAGGGCATAACCAGAAAAATGAACTAAGACTACGCTTCGCTTGCTTGTGATTTAAAAGCCGTTGGGCAAGAGCAACGTTTATATGATGAAGAGCGCGCTAAAATTCTTAGGTCTGCGGGCATACGTGTTGTAAGATTCTGGAACAATGATGTTCTCAACTCTTTGGAAGAAGTGCTGGAAGAAATATATGCTCAATTGATGACTGTTCTGCTAAAGAGTGAAAGGCTTTCCCCCCTCATCCGGCCTTTGGCCACCTTCTCCTTTAGGCCCTGCGGGTACTCAGGGAGAAGGCATTAACAAAAAGTTTCGCAATAATTTGTTTGCACTCAGCGTTTGAAAAATGAGACCCCATAACCATGAACCTCCTCTACCATCTCAACCCCCCGCAGAAAGAAGCCGTGCTCCACGGCGAAGGACCGCTGCTGATCCTGGCCGGCGCCGGTTCCGGCAAGACACGCGTCATCACCCACCGCATCGCCCATCTTATTCGTGAGCTTGGCGTACGCCCCTGGAACATCATGGCGGTCACTTTCACCAACAAGGCCGCCCGGGAGATGGCCGAACGAGTCAACAAACTGTTGGGCGGAGGAGAGCTGCCATTGATCTCCACCTTTCACGCCGCCTGCGGCCGCATACTGCGCCGCGACATCCACCATCTCGGTTTCCAGTCATCGTTTGCCATTTATGATGACCGCGACAGCGATCGTCTGCTCAAGGATGTCATCGCCGAAATGGATCTGGATGAAAAACGTTTTGCTGCCAAAGCGGTCTCCGCCCGGATCGACGACTTCAAAAACCGGGGCCTCTTTCCGGAGGATATCGGCTCCATCCCCCCCGGCGATGCCTACAATCAGAAAGTTGTGGAAATTTACGGCGCCTATCAGGAACGCCTTAAAAAGTGCAACGCCCTCGATTTCGGCGACATGATGATCCAGACCGTGCGCCTCCTGACCCGTTTTCCTGAGGTTGCGAGCTTCTATCGGGATCGCTTTCAGTGGCTGCTGGTGGACGAATATCAGGATACCAATCCGGTGCAGTACAATCTCATCCGCCTGCTGGCCGGGGAGCGCAAAAATCTCTGTGTGGTAGGGGATGATGATCAGTCGATCTACTCGTGGCGCGGAGCCGACATCCGTAACATCCTCGAATTTGAGAAAGATTTCCCCGGAGTCAAAATAATCCGGCTGGAACAGAACTACCGCTCCACCGCCACCATCCTGACGGCAGCAGGTGAAGTCGTCAAACAGAATTTCGGGCGCAAAGGAAAGACTCTCTGGACGGAAAACCCGCAAGGGGAGCCGATCCGATACGAACGGGTCGAATCGGACCGGGAGGAAGCCCGCTTCGTCAGCCGCGAGATCGGACGGCTGAGAAACAGTGGCGATCCGCTCGAAGAGATGGCGGTCTTCTACCGAACTAATGCCCAGTCGCGCCTGATCGAGGAGGCACTGGTCGGAAGCGCGCTTCCCTACCATATCGTCGGCGGAGTCCGTTTCTATTCCCGCCTGGAGGTCAAGGATATTCTGGCCTACCTGCGGGTGTTGGATAACCCGGCCGATGAAGTTTCACTGAAGCGCATCATTAACGTACCGGCACGGGGTATCGGCAACACAACCGTAGACAAAATCTCCCTGCAGTCTGCCCGACTGGGGGGCACTTTTTTTGATGCTCTGCAGGACGCCGGCAGGGATGGCCTGTTGAGCGCCGGTCCGCGCGGCAAGGTCGCCGCCTTTGTCACGCTGCTGGATGGTTTTAGCAAAACCGCCGCCAGCAGCAGTCTTGCGGAACTGGCCCGGGCAGTCATGCAGGGAAGCGGCTATCTGGACCGACTGAAGAACAGTCGCGACGTGGACGATGCTGAGCGACTAGAGAACCTTGAGCAGCTTCTGGCTGCAATCGAGGAATTCAGCGAGAAAAACCACGAGTCGGGGCTGTCCGAATTTCTCGAGCAGGTGTCACTGGTTTCCGACCTTGAACAGGGAGAGACCGGTCAGCCATCCGTCACCCTGATGACTCTGCACGCTGCCAAAGGGCTTGAATTCAAGACCGTTTTCATGATCGGCATGGAGGAGCGGCTCTTTCCCCATGTTCGCTCACTCGATGATCTTGATGGCATGGAGGAGGAACGGCGCCTCTGTTACGTCGGCATGACCCGCGCCCGGGAACGGCTCTATCTGCTGAACGCCCGTCGCAGATACCTGTTCGGGCAGGAACAGAGTAACCCGCCGTCACGTTTTTTGAAGGATATCCCAGGGGAACTACTGGATGACGGAACCGGGAACGAGGATTATCGTAGGGGCGAGGCGGTGCCTCGCCCGGATTTAAGAAATATTCAATCAACAGATCGGGCGACCCACCGGGTCGCCCCTACAGAGACAGCAACACACAACCTGGCTGCCATCTCCGGTGCTTTTACCGAAGAAATAGAAATGATTCCTGAACCGTCTGATGAACAGGATGGAGTCTACATCGGTATGAAAGTACGGCACGGCAAGTTCGGGGTCGGCACCATCCGGAAAGTCGATGGAGAGGGTGAAAGTCAGAAGGTGATCGTCTGGTTCAACTCGGTCGGACCAAAAAAACTTATGCTGCGGTTCGCCGGATTGGAACGGGCGTAGTACTACAAAACAATTGAATGCAGATCACGCCGGTGATACCGCCACGCAAACGCCGCACCACGGAAATACCAGTCTATCAGAAAGACCGCCCATACGGCATACAGTGAGAGATGCAGCCAGCTGGCCGCCACCCACGACAGCGCTACCCGTATTCCCCACATGGCCACCAGAGTGACGATAAAGACATAAAAGGTATCTCCGGTACCGCGCAGACTCCCGGCGTAGACAAACGATATCGCCAGCGGCACCTGGGCAAAAGCCACCATCTTCAGAAACATGCTCCCCTTTTCAATCACATCCGGATCACTGCTGAAAAGCCCGATCAGGAGATGCGGGGCAAAGAAAAACAGCAGCGCCATGACGGTCATCACACCGACCGCCAGCCGCAGCGCCTCATTGTGGCTGATCCGGGCCCGCCGGATTTTACCGGCACCGAGTGATTGCCCCATTAGTGTCGCCGCCGCGATCCCCATACCGGCACCCGGCATGAACGAGAGCGATTCAATCGAAAGGCCGATCTGATGTGCGGCGTAGGCGGTAGTTCCATAGGCGATGATGAAACTGGAATAGAACAGTTGGCCGCTCTGCTGGGCAATGCGCTCCAGTGCCACCGGCCAGCCGATTTTCCATATTCTTCCGAAGAGTCCGAAATCGGGGCGGCTGAAGGTGATATACCGTTTGCGCAGCGCCTGAATCAAAAGATATGCAAATCCGATAAACTCCGAACTGTTGATAGCGATCGCCGCACCTTTCACCCCCAGCGCCGGCATCCCGAATTTACCGTAAATAAGCGGCCAGGCGATCAGGACATGGAGGATATTGACCAGAATGATCGCCTCCATAGGGGTACGGGTGTCGCCGGTGCCGTGCATGATCGCCGAGAGCAGATTCAGCCCGGTCGTCCAGATCATCCAGAGGAAAATCAGTCGGATATATTCTGCAGATAATTCCTGAACATTCGGCGCCGCTCCCATCAATCGTGCGATGTCACCCCCCCAGCGGGAACCGGCCAGCGAGCAGACCACCGTCATGACCAGACCTGCCAGACAGGCCACATACGCCGCACGCCCGGCATCCTCCCGTCGCCCGGCTCCCCACAGATGTGAGATCACCACGGTGACACCGGTCGAGAGCCCCCAGAACACCGTCATGGTTGTGACCATCAGGAGTTGACCGAGGCCGGTGGCGGCAATCGCAGAGGCACCCAGTCCACCGGTGAGAAAAACGTCGACAATCGATACGAGACGCTGGAAAAGCGACGAAAGCAGAACCGGAAGAGAGAGACGAAGAACGTTGCGGCGAATGGAGACCGGTTTTGATGATGAGGTTAAAAATGGGAACGATGACATCTGCATACGTTCTTTATATGACCCGTAACGGTGAGTGGTCAACGTTTTTTAGACAGGTATTTCTTGTGGGATTGAATGCGCGGAATGAATTAATTGATATATTCAGACACACTGCCCGATTGAGTTGCTTGCATAACCGGCAATGAACGTGTATGGTTCCCTGAAATTCAAGCGGAGGCAACTTATGACAAAGGCAGATATTATTGAAACTGTTTCCGGTTCATGCGGCTTTTCAAAAAAAGAATCGTCCGAGCTTGTTGAGTGCGTTTTTTCTCTGATCAAGGGCTGTCTGGAATCGGGAGAGGATCTGAAAATATCCGGATTCGGGAAATTCGAAGTCAAACAGAAAAATTCCCGCCGCGGCAGGAATCCACAGACGGGAGAAACTCTGGAGATCTCCGCACGTAGAATTCTCAGTTTCAAGCCGAGTCAACTTCTTAAGGACGCCGTCAACAACGCCTGAAAATTATTTCGGAATACGGCACCAACGAACTAAAAAAACATTCCTCTTCTCATCCGTTCCTGAATCATCTCATGGAGTTTCTCGTCAACGTTTTCAGGCGTAATACCTGATTGACGACACATTTCTTCAACCTGTTTCCATCTGCCGGAATTTTCCATATCACTCAACCGGATAAAATGCCCTGAGCGTTTACCTACCTGAAATATGGTCCGGTCACGCGGTGACATACCGGTAAAATGCTGCAGAATTGCCAGCAAGCGCAATTTATCATTCGGGAAGGTCCCGTCTATCTCCTGTAACAGATTATAGGAATGATCACTTTTGACGGTACTGGTTATGCCCTCAAGTTTTTCGAGCAGAAGCAGTATTTCCTCCGCCTGAACGGTATCCTGAGTCCATTGATAGCTGTAATCTTCACTGCCGGCGAACAGGTTGACGGAATCCATCAGGTGCAGTGTTCTGAAACGGATAAAATCGGGGTTGATGCGGTTGAGAGCATCAGCTGTTTCAATGGCATGTTCCCGTGAAAATTCGCGCCCCCCTATCCCGATTAACACATATTCCGACAATTCTATTCCCGCAGCTTTCGCTTTCAATCCAGCAGAGACATGGATTCCCTTCGAAGCCCCCTTGCTTATCATCTGCAGAATTGTATCTGATGCCGTTTCCATCCCGATATGGATCCGGTTTAGTCCGGCCGCGGCGATCTCCGCCAGATTGCCGTCGCTTATTCGGGCTACGCTCTCGGAACGGGCATAGGAGGTAATCCGTTCCACCTGCGGAAAACGCATTTTGATGTGACGCAGGATGGCTGTCAGGTTTTCAGGTCTGATAACAAGACTGTCGGCATCCTGCAAAAAAATCGAGTGCATTCCTTCTGCCAGCCAATTTCGGGCCGCAACGAAGGCCGACCATTCGGACGGAGAAAGATTCTCTGCCGGCTCGATCCGGGAGTCGTGACCCTCCTGCATCTGCGTAATAAAACGGTGAATACTGTCGATATCCGCAATAACATCTGCCACCGGGCGGGTAGAAAATTTCTGCTTCTTGTAGACAGAACAAAAGGTGCAGCGGTTCCAGGGACAGTTGCGGGTCACGCGAAGCAGCAGACTGTCGGCTTCACTGGGCGGCCTGATCGGTCCCTGCTCGAATCCCTGATAAGATTGCATAATAAATAAGCTCCATAAATTGAAATCGTACCAACTAGTGTACTCTATCAGTTTTGAGAATCTACGGCATCCGTTTTTTGATGTTGAGAAAGCATACCTTCTGAGGTATTGTTTCAATTCCGAAAAACATACGACGGCTTTAACAGGTTCGAAAATTATCTCATCATAACAGGACAAGGAGTCACATCATGGCAAGTCTTAACAAGGTAATGCTTATCGGAAACCTGGGTAAAGACCCTGAAGTACGTTTTACCGCATCCGGTCAGGCCGTAACCAGCTTCAGTCTGGCAACCAGCGAAAAATTCAAGGACAAGACATCCGGTGAATGGGTGGAACGAACCGAATGGCACAAGGTGACCCTGTGGGGCAAACTTGCCGAGCTTGCCGGTGAATATCTGTCAAAAGGGAAAACAGTTTATATCGAGGGGAGACTCCAGACGAGAAAGTATGACAAGGATGGTGTCACCCATTATTCTACGGAAATCGTGGGAGACAAGATGGAGTTTCTCTCTGCCAAAGGCGAAAAGAGTGGAGGAGACACTTCATCAGCTCCAAAAAACAGTGGCTCAAGCTACGAGGAGCCTCCTTTTCAGGATGACGACATACCGTTTTAAATAATCATATCTTACATTTACATGACATAAATAACTGTTTATTTTCATATATTTGACAACAATAACAACGTTATCATTTTTTTGTTGACTTATAAATATTGATGACATATCTTTACCACACTAAAAGAGAAGAGAATCTGACTTTAAACTAGATAACGATAATACTAAACCATCCGCGAGGGTGGGACGGAAAGCCCATTGGGTCTCATAGAGATAGCCGGGTCGCCGAAATATCGAATGTTCGATATTCAGGCGACCCGGCTTTTTTGTGGGTATTTTGTGAAAGGAGTTGTAACCGGCTGGTGCAGTACATGCTTATATCGAATGGCGGTATAAGCCAGGCAACCTCGTGGCAGACGATAATACTAAACCATCCGTGAGGATGGGGCGGAAAACCTATTGGGTCTCATAGAGATAGCCGGGTTGCCGAAATGTCGCGTGATAATTGGCCCGCAGCTACCAAGGGGCATTTTTCACAGCTACGAAGGGAGAACTGTTATGAAAACAACGCACAAGCAGGCATCAATCACACGAGTTTGGAAAAAAAGTCGACGGTTACTCACTCTGGGTCTGGTTTCATTTCTGCTGGCGCTTCCGGTCGCCTCACTGGCTGCCACACCATGGTACTCACATGGCAGGGATCATACCTTGGCGCTCACTGAAGACGGTAACGTATGGGCACTGGGCGGCAACACATACGGACAGCTCGGGAATGGTACATTTGGGGGCGAAACACACGAACCGAATCTAGTCCCCGGGATGAGTAACGTTATCGCAGTACTTGCGGGTGGTAACCACTCCGTCGCGCTGAAAAAAGATGGAACTGTCTGGGCATGGGGATTTAACGGCTCGGGGCAAATCGGAGACGGCACGACTCAGCACTCACCAACTCCTTACAAAGTTGAAGGGATCAGTAATGTCAAAGCGATCGCGACCGGAAGCAGTCACATCATCGCTCTGAAACAGGACGGTACGGTATGGGGATGGGGTGGCAACCATTCCGGTCAGGTCGGAAATGGTGAATATCAGGATTGCATGTCACCCGCTCAAGTTGCCGGGCTTCAGGATATAACCTCAATTGTCGCCGGATCATTTAACACTTCAGCCCTGAAAAAAAACGGCAGCATGTGGTCATGGGGATTTAACGGGAAAGGACAGCTTGGTAATGGTGGTAAAGAGCGCAGCAGCACTCCGGTTCTTGTTGCCGGACTTGACGATGTTCACGCCATTGCCGCCGGCGACTGGCACGTGGTTGCTCTCAAACACGACGGTTCCGTCTGGGCATGGGGCAGTAATCACGCCAGCCAGTTGGGCAGAACGAAAGTTTCTTACAGCTTATCCCCAGTGCAGGTTCAGGGACTCAAAAATATTACCGACATAACTGCATCCGTCGGACATACCATTGCCATAGCAAAGAATGATGCGGTATGGGCCTGGGGAGACGCGGGAACCGGACAGTGGGGTAACGGAATTTCTCTGGATGGCAGCACCTATCCGGTGCAGGTTACGGGCTACAATGTACCGGTCACCGTCGCTGCAGTTGTGAATCCTGACACCGTCATGCGCGACAATGGACTGCTGGCTGATGCCGGCACTTCCGATGCCGTACGTGCCCATTTCAATATGTCCGAGGCTTTCATTACCGCCTCCCGTTGATTCAACTTGGCACTGATTCGTGATTGCTGATAAGATGGCTTATCATGACCGGATAAAGACGTAGTTTTTTTATCCAGACCATAAAAACCCATCCAGGACTCAGCCATTAAAGATCTTGCCCGACTCATTCCCTACCTGACTTCGCTCCGCTGGCGGTATGCCGGCGGAGCGATATTTCTTCTTCTAACCAACGCCTTTGCGCTGTTAATCCCCTGGTTCATGAAACTGGCGGTAGAAGCACTTCAGTATCCGCACGGCGCACGCTTCTCTCCGTCCGCCTGTGCACAGATAATAGTCCTTCTGGCGGTATTACACTGCATCACCCGTATTTTCTCCCGGACATTGATCCTGAATGCCGCCCGCGTCATTGAGTTCCGCATCCGCAACGACCTGTTCCAGCGCCTGACGATGCTTGACCTTAGCTATTTTTCGACCAGTCGAAGCGGAGACATTCTGTCCCGTTTTTCCAATGACCTGACCAACGTCCGGATGCTGACCGGCTTTGGTTCCATGAGCGCCATTAATACCGTGCTGATATATTTTGCCGCGGTAACGATGATGATCCGGATTCATCCCTGGCTCACCTTCTGGGCAATTTTCCCCTTCCCGATCATGATACTGATCGTCAAAAAAGTCAGTCACCGTCTCTTTCATCGTTCCCTACTGGCTCAGGAGGAGTTGGCACATCTTTCCAGTCAGGCTGAAGAATCTGTATCAGCGGTACGACTGATAAAATCCTACTGTCGGGAAGAGCATTTCCAAGGAGAGTTTGAAAAAACCGCCGGGCGCTATCTCAAACACAACCTGCGACTGGCACGATTGCGCGGTCTTATTATCCCGGTTATGGCAACCGCCACCGGTGCAGGAACCCTCGTCGTCCTTTTCATGGGCGGTCGTCTGGTCATTTCAAACATAATCACATTGGGAGATTTTGTTGCTTTCAGTGGTTATCTGGCGATGCTGGTCTGGCCGACCGCGGTAATGGGCTGGATTTTGACTCTTGCTCAACGTGGGGCAGCCTCCATGACACGCCTGGCAGGAATACTGGGGGCTGAGTCAACGGTGGTTGATCACCCGGACGCTCAAACAATAAGCACACTGCAGCAGGGTATCGAAGCTCGTGACCTCAGTTTCAGTTATGGCGACGCTGACATTCTCAAGGGGGTCTCTTTTTATATCAGGGCGGGAGAAACAGTGGGCATAACCGGAGAGGTAGGAAGCGGTAAAACCACTCTGCTGCGACTGATCGCACGACTGCTGCCGATACCGGAAGGGATGTTGTTTGTCGATGGGCGCGACACCAACAATATAACAACAGCAAGCCTTCGTTCTCTGACCGGGTATGTGCCGCAGGAAACGTTCCTGTTTTCTCGTACCATTGCCGACAATATCGGTTACGGAATTCTGGGTGAGCACACGGCTGCTGCCGTTTCAACAGCAGCCGCTCAGGCCGGATTTCTTGAGGATGTTGAAGCATTCCCGGACAGATTCGAAACACAGGTCGGTGAAAAGGGAGTGACTCTTTCCGGCGGACAAAAACAACGGCTTGCCATAGCCCGGGCCGTAGCCGGTAATCCGCCGCTCCTGCTGCTTGATGACCCGCTTTCAGCGGTAGATGCCGGACGTGAGGAGGAGATCCTCAACGAACTGGGGAAATTTTATACCGGACGTACTGTGCTGATTGTCTCGCAGAGAGTCTCCGCATTTCGTGACTGCGACCGGATCATTGTCCTGCAATCGGGAGCGATTGCCGAACAGGGGCCCCCTGCCGAATTGCTGCAAAAAGGGGGACTATACACGGAAATATGTCGCAGACAACAAAATGCACAGATAACATCGTGATGAAACTATCCTGAACTCTGTGACCAGCGTAATACGAACCGGAAGTCTTCGATCTAAAAAAAACTCAAATGGTCGGCTATGTGCCGGCCTTTTTTCGTTTGATGGCCGTCAACATGACATATTCCGTCATAGGCTTATGATATATTCTTGAACAGTCCAACAGCTGCTGCTATCACTTTAATGAAGAAGGTTTCCGGTGGCTTATACTTGCTGAATCTGTTATGAATGCTCAATTTTAAGCATCTACTGGGTTCTTTTGGAGCCATCATGCAAACAGACCTCACTTTCTTCACTAAAAACCCTGCTCGACCCGATATTTCCATGAGCCTTATCAAGTCAAAACAACAACGTGTCGCCGACCACTGCCACGGCCCTAAACCTTAGGTAAAGGACCACCAGCCTTTCGACTTGAGATCAGTGAACAATTTACTGTGATTATTGCAATGACTTATTTCAGATGTTTTCTCAATAGGCATCTATTTCGAATGTTTGGCAAGGTATGAAGCGACACCTTCTGCGGTAGGCTTCATGGCCTCATCGCCCTGTTTCCAGTTGGCGGGGCAGACATCACCGTGAGTTTCGTGGAACTGGAGAGCGTCAACCATGCGGAGAGCTTCGTCAACGTTGCGGCCCAGAGGCAGGTCGTTGATTACAGAGTGACGAACGACACCATTTGTGTCGATAAGGAACAGTCCCCGGAGAGCAACAGAACCGTTAAGGAGGATGCCGTAGGATTTTGCGATCTCCTTGTTAAGATCTTCAATGAGCGGATACTGAATGCTGCCGATGCCGCCATCTTCGATGGCAGTTTTCTTCCATGCAAGGTGTGTAAATCTTGAATCGACCGAAACGCCGATAAGCTCACAGTTTTTTTCTTTAAATACGGAAACTTTTTTATTAAAGGCAAGAATTTCGGAAGGGCAGACAAAGGTAAAGTCCAGCGGATAGAAAAACAGCACTACATATTTGCCTCTCAGCGTCGAAAGGGTGATGGTATCAATACTGTTGTCGGGCATTACTGCGTTGGCGGTAAAATCGGGTGCTTGCTGGGTTACGAGAGTTGTAAGGCACATGAATATATTCTCCTTTTAAATTGAAGTAAAAGCTTATGGAATGTTTAATACCAGCCAATATGCCTCTTGTCAATAGGATAAAAACGATCTTTTATTGTTTTTACAGATACGGCGCAAAGAGGTGGCAGAAGCTGTCCCGTAATTTGACCGGTAACGACCTGTTTTCAAGCTTGTGCAGCGTAACTTGCTGAGTCGGAATAACAGCACGATCAAAAAGAAGTCTCATGCGGGAGGCAAAAACTGTATCAAAAACGGTCAGGTTCAGTTCAAAATTTAATTTCAAACTGCGGGCATCCAGATTGGCTGATCCGATCAACGTCCAGACGTCATCAATCAGCAAAAGTTTGGTGTGAACAAAGGGGGGTGGTTGGTAATAAATCTTGATGCCGTTGGCGACGAGCTCCCACAACAAAGACTGACTGGCCCACTGCACAAAAGGGAGATTGTTGCATCCCGGCAGTATGATGAGCACATCAACTCCCCGGAGTGCCGTCGTTATTAATGCAGTGGTCATGGGTCGATCAGGAATGAAGTAGGGAGTCATGATACGGACAGTATGTTCCGCGCAGGAAAGCGCCCCCATGATGAGCTGTTCCAGTTTACGGAACTCCTTGTCGGGACCATCACTGACGCAGCGCATAACAGCACTTCCCGGAGAATCCAGCTGCGGAAAAAACAGATGTGAATCGAGACGTTCACCGGTGACAAAGAACCAGTCTTCGAGAAAAGTACGCTGCAGATCTGCAACGAGCGGGCCGCAGACAGAAAAGTGAAGGTCGAGATGTGCCTGACCTGGTGTTGACGTAGCCAGAACATGTTTTCCGCGGATATTCATGCCGCCGGTAAAGGCTTCACGCCCATCAATAATCAGCAGCTTTCTATGGTTGCGCAGATTGATATAGGCGCCGCGAAGAAGCGGCAGGAAATACTCAAATCGAACAGGAGATCCCCTGAAGGCTTTTGCGGGTGAGACTCTGCTGTATTTTTCGCCGAGCGCATCAATGATTACCCGAACTGCTACACCACGATTAGCAGCTTCAATAAGCAATTCTACAAAAACTGAACCTATCCCGTCGGCATCAAAGATATAACTGGAAAGATTAATGCTCGTTTGTGCTCCCCGGATGGCGGCGAGCATGGCAGGGTAGGCGTTGTCACCATTTTCGAGCGGGACTATAAGGTTCCCGCTCCGTAACGGAGTCGTGACGACGTGGTCGCCCAGAATGCGGAGATCGTGAAGATGAGCAGCATCAACTGGAAGTTGAACAGGTGACTCAAGAGTATCATCAAGCGGGTAGATGGATGTGCCGCTGATTCGGCGGCCGCTGTCGTGCCAGCTTCGAGCACGGCGTGAGATTCGATTGATGCCGAGGCACCAATAAAGAAAAGGTCCGATTAACGGTATGGTGAGAGTTAGGCTCACCCATACCAGTGCCGACCGGGAATCTCGCTTGAGCAGAAGTGCGTGGCCGGCTGTACCCAGTGAAAGCAGGCTGGAAGCGATGATAAGGCATGCAATCAGTAGATTGTCCAAAGGTCAGCTCAGATCTACCAGTATATCATCACCACTCAACTGCACTTTAAACGTCGCAAGTATATAATCCGGATGTTCCGCACAGGAACCATCCGTCAGGTTAAACCGGTAACCGTGCCGGGGACAGGATATATACCCATCCTTCACAACGGCAGCCCCCAAAGGACTCCCCTGGTGCGGGCACTCGTTCTCGACGGCATAAATGGCCCCTTTGATGTTAACAAGCAAAATTACCTTTCCGGAAACTGAAACGACCTTTTTCCCGAAATTCGGCACCTCACTTATTTTTGCGACGTTAACCATACGCCCCCCTCTGCCTGAAATTAACGGTAACTAAATTTACTCAATTAAATCATTTCCGTCAATTGTTCATATTCCCGGGCGTTATTTATTCAGCAATCATGTCTAATAATTAATCACTCCTTTGGTAAAATCAGCGTTTAATGCCACTGGCAAAACTGATTAAACTATGCAATTGACTGTTTTATATGTGTATTACGGTATTGGCACGCTCCATGCTAAAATAAACAATGAAAACAGTGTACGGATAAAAAATTCACCTGTTTTGGTATAGCCGGCAATAATCAACTTCAACAGAACGTGCAGCGATGGAATCAACGAAGCTTTCATCTGATCACCGTTCAAAATCGATGAGGAGCATTGAAACGCTCCATAAGTTACTCGGTATTTAATCCAGTAAACTATTGAAGTATAAAAGAACACAGGTATCGCTAAAATCCATTGATGAAATGAATTCACCAGAGGTGTACCGGTTGGTGTACTAATCCGGTGTACCGGAAGAAAGTTAAATTACTCTAACATATAACTAAGTTCTATAACAGTAAAAAGATCCAAAAAGAGCCGCTCTCAAATGTTCTAGCAACGGCCAAGTGTTATGGGTATAAAAGAGTAAACACGGGACTTAACATGACTTTAGTGATTAAACTTGGCAACACGCTGGAGGAGAAGGAAGTGGCTTCGTTGTAATACCTTCCAGTTCCTGAACCTTTCGTTTGTACTGCATGAAATGTGGATTTAGCCGTCCCGTAGTGGTGCTGGGTCATAAAGTTCTACGGTTTTTTCATAGCGGTGCCGCTCACCTTCCGAAAAACTAAGAATGAAGGACACCGAACTTTAAAACAATCAGATCGCCAGCCCGGTCGAGTGCTGATTTGAAAATTGGATCGAAACAACCATCTTACTTCAGCTACAAATTTTTTGCCTTTTGTTCAAGATCTCGGATTACTTCGGCAAGAAAAGCAGGGCGTACATGCAGTGTGGTGCATCGAGGAATAGATGATAACAACTCCAGTATCTCGGTCTTGGTACGCAAACGTCGTCGAATAGCGCGGATCAAAATACCGATCGTACCGTGCGCAGGGATAGCAAGCGTTTTAGCTGCCAAGCGTGCAGCGGTATCATCGGTGAACAGAATGCTCAAGGGGGCCGCCGAGCAGAGTATTAAAGCTTCTCGCTCACCGCTGTGCAAACTATACAATGGTGTTAATGCGTCAATTGTAGGTGATGAGTTGGGAACAATACTACGGAGGAGAATTGCTTTTGAAGTTTGAAGTGCTGCTGGTCGATGAAGCTGAACTTCTCTCCAAACTGCGTCAGGAACCATAATCTGTTTGAAGTCATTCAACAGGTCAAGACAGTCAAGTTCATCCAGATGTATCAATGGGCCAGCATCGGCCACCACAACCACGCTAGCAGTTGGTTGGTCAATCATGACCACGCAAGCCCCATTCAACATCTTCCCGGATAAATTGCTCAGTCATGGCTTCTTGATGTGATTCGAGATACCGTTGCAGAGACTCCGAGACCAGTGCATCAAGGTTACTTACCCAGCCACGATCAACCATATTTTGCGCCTGCTGCCAAAGCTGCTGTGGTACTTCCGCATGTAGTGTTGCCATTGCGTAACCTCCGTACAAAAAAACAGTGATGCTCATAGAATCTGAATCTTATCAGTCAAACTCCGAAGCACGCTCACAAAAAATTTCTCATTTACCGTTTGATAGTATCAGATATTTTAACGGTTTGACAGAGCATTTAGATTTGATGCTAATTTCATAAAGTTACTTCACATCGCCCAAGATATGTAGCGGCTTCTCTAAGCGTCGCCTGTATTCCGATGATAGTCGCTATCCATGGTGTAAAACCTGTGCCACTCGTGTAATTTTGGACACCCGAGAAGATGCTCCAATCAGTGTGTTGCACGTTGACCAGAAATACAGCTTGAGTTGAGATTTAGAAAATATCTTCATGCCTAAATCGCTTGAAAAGCAATGCACCAAGAATCAGGCAATAAACAAGAATATTGATGAGTGGATATAGAGAACCGAGTCCATGGCTTGAGAAACATCCTGAGTGATGAAATAAACAATAACCTGATTATAAAATTGAATTAGGGAACCATGCTCGACTGATTATAGGGAACAGTCACCATGGTCAGCTTGTTGCGTGCCGAAAGGAACTGCTGGCGAAGCTGGTCGGACTGACGGGCGATTTCCTCGAATCCCTCAGCTCGCGCCGCCTGAAACAATTCTTTCGCGTTTTCGACGAGCAGAGCCATCAACTCCTGGATCTTATCGAGCGAGGGCGCCTCAGCAGGGGCAGATGTATCGTCACTTTGCTTTGCCAGATTGGCGAATGCCTTGACGATATTGTTCAGCTCCTGGGATGCCTGCCCAAGCCCGGCATAGCGCACCATGAGCTGCTGAAACAATTCGCTGCGGCGCTGGAACTCCTCGGCGCGCTCCGTGATGGCAGCGGCCTGCGCCTGCTGTTCCTGGACCAGTTCGTTTACAGCACTCATGAGTCCGTTGACCAGGGGTTGCATCTTGTCGTCCACGGTGCCGAGCTCGGCCAGTTTTTCCTGGGTGCGTTCAAGGTTGCGTTCCGAATCGAGCGGCAACCGCAGTGCTTCTTTAGCCACTCCCCCCATGCGCCGCAGTTCCTCTTCAAGCGCCATGGCAGCCTCGATCAGTTTACTCGTAGTCTTTTTTGCAGGTTTGCTCATGCCTTTTCCCCTTGATCGCCCTCAAAATGCTTTTTGATTGTCTGACTCAGCAGTTTAAAATCTATCGGTTTGCCGATGTGTCCCGACATCCCCGCAGTCAGGCAGCGATTGATATCATCTTTATGGACATGAGCGGTGAGCCCGTAAATCACTGACCGTTCCCGACCGAGTCCAATCTCATGGTCACGGATGGTCCGGGTGGCTTCGAGCCCGTCCATTTCCGGCATCTGCACATCCATAAGTGTAACATCGGGGTGGCCGCATTTCCAAGTCGCAACCGCTTCTACGCCATTGGACGCTTCCAAAACGATGTAACCGTATATATTTAACATCTCTTTTAAAACCTTCCGGTTGATAGGATCGTCTTCGGCTATCAGGATGGTGCCCACGCTTTTCTTCCGGTTTTCGTTGGAATCAGGCGAATCCGAAACTGTTTTAGACGCCTGCACAGGAATGACTACTGTGAAGGTTGTTCCTTTTCCTTCT
>VFJW01000150.1 GCA_009885845.1 Geobacter sp. | reverse complement strand
TGAACCGCTTCTGACAGCACAAAGAGGGTGCGGTAGCAGAGAGTCATCAGGTCGAGCAGGGTGTCCGGTATTTTACAGCGTCGCAGCAGGGAGATAATATCCGCAAGCGGGGTGGTCAATGCAAGAAAGAGCAGTGCCGTCAGGCAGGCCAGCGAGCGGCCGCAAACATAGGCGATACGGGGGTATTCGGCCGTTGCCGGGTGTAGCGTCATGCCGGAATTGGCACTGCCGAAATCGAGTGAAACTGCCAGCGACAGGCCGCTGGCAAGCAGGAACAGCAGCGGCGGTGCAGCCACCCGCAGATAGCGGAGCAGAGGAACAGCAGCCCCAAGAATCGTGACGCTGGACATGGCCAATGCTACTGCCAACGCCGCTGCCGGTGAGCCGGCAGTAAAGGCGGCGACCATGCCGCAGAGCGAAAAAACACCTTTGGCGA
This sequence comes from Geobacter sp., assembly GCA_009885845.1. Lineage (GTDB taxonomy): Bacteria > Desulfobacterota > Desulfuromonadia > Geobacterales > Pseudopelobacteraceae > JACRCG01. Next base: position 9,938 of record VFJW01000150.1, on the reverse strand, counting down.
CAGGGGATACCCGCCGCCAGCGGTTTGTATAGGCGGATTGCTCGGTCAGCACTTGACTGCGGTAGAAATCGCCCGTTCACATTTTGCCCGGGTTCTGGCACAGCCGTACCAATAGCCGATAAAGCCGGCTCCCAGAGCCGCCTGCACTGCAAACAACAGTGAGCCGATCTCTCCGCCAGGCGGCTCCATCAGCGGCGTGAACCATGGTTTATAGTCAGGCGATATGGCTCCAACCAGATTCTTTGCCTTGTCGTCTGTTCCTGCAAAAATCTGCACTTCTTTGCCAGCAATGCCGGGTGCAGGTTTCTTAATCATCCAGAGCGGCAGGGCTACCAGGGCAACAACAGCAATCACCATCAACAAATTCTGATAGCGTTTCATGCTTTCACCTCCAGCGTGGTGGTTACATTCATCTCCTGAAGTTCCGGAGCGTTGAAACGTGCCAGAGCATTCATAACCACAACAGTCAGTAGCCCCTCGCTGATTGCCAGGGGAATCTGGGTTACGGCAAAGACGGCGGCAAACTTGGCAAAAGATGCGGTAAAGCCACCGGCAGGGTCTGGAAAGGCGAATGCAAGTTGGGCGGAGGTGGTGACGTACGTGAGGAGGTCTGCAAGAGAAGCGGCGAGAAAGACGGATGGTCCGAATGATAGTTTTGTACTCCTGACAAGTCGGAAAATTGTAACCGCAGCGAACGGGCCGACAATAGCCATGGAGAAGATGTTGGCACCCAGCGTCGTCAAGCCGCCATGGGCAAGCAGAATCGCCTGAAACAGCAGCACTACCATGCCGATTGGCGCCATTGCCGCCGGTCCAAACAGGATCGCCCCCAGTCCGGTGCCGGTGGGGTGTGAACTACTTCCGGTAACGGAAGGCATTTTCAGCGCCGAAAGTACAAAAGTAAAAGCGGCGGCAACCCCCAGCAACATGCGCTGTTCCGGCTTTTCCTTGATTCGTTTGTTAATGGAGTAAAGACCGTATGCGACGAACGGAGTTGAAGCAACGCTCCAGCCGATAGCATGTGTGGCCGGTAAAAAACCTTCCATAATGTGCATCTTCTCTCTCCCGATGGTGTGCCGGTGTTCGACACGAAAAAAGTCCGCAGTTGCCGAAGCAGCATGCGGACTTTTCGTATTTAAAGTCGGATGGTTGTTTCACTCTCCCGGTACCAGCGGGATGGTGTGAGTGGCAGGAATCATGGCAGGTCTTCTGGCTCGCGATTCATTCTCCAGGCGCCTTCCCGGTCTTTCGACCAGTGACTGTTCCAGTTCCATATAAAGGCGCTATCTTCGTTGGCTCGTTTTCGGCTCCTTAACGTACTCATGTACGCCTCGTCGCCTCAGTCCTCGCCGCCTTGATTTCATCCTTTATCTGAAACTGGTTGCCTTTCGTCCTCGCTTACAGCGGCGGGTCCGCAGAGGATTTTCACCTCGCTTCCCTATCAAGCCCTTGCGGGCACCGTGATCCGGTATTCAGTTGTCAATGCTGCTGCAAAAAGTGTCGGTAAAATAGCACGATGGCTTCAACCATGTCAACGGATATGTGCCAACTTTCTGCAGTAGCTGCACCCCCGCATGGAGAGCGGTTGTTCCAGACGACAGTGCTCCAGCAGTTCGGTATCATTGAACAGCTCGATCGCGGCCCCGTCAGCAACTACGACCCCTTCGTGCAGTACGATGACCCGTGGGCAGAGTTCCAGTACCATGTCCAGGTCATGACTGGTAAAGATCCTGGTGTGGCTGAATGCCGCCAGCAAATGCATGGCCTGACGTCGGGCGTACGGGTCAAGCCCGCTGGTCGGCTCGTCCATGACCAGAATATCGGGTGACATGGCAAGCGCCGTGGCAATGGCGACCCGTTTTTTCTCGCCTCCGGACAGGTTGTAGGGGGGTTTGTGCCGCAATGTTTCTGCTCCAACAGCAGCCAGGGCATTGCTGACACACTGCTCCAACGCCTCCCCGCGCAACCCCAGGTTCAAGGGGCCAAAGGCAACATCATCATATACTGTCGGCATGAAGAGCTGGTCATCCGGATTCTGAAATACCATGCCGACCGTGCGGCGGATACTCGGGAGGGTTTCTTTGGTAACCGGAAAGTTACCGATGGTTATGGAACCGCCGGTTGGAGTGAGTGTGCCGTTCAGGTGGTGCAGCAGTGTTGACTTTCCTGCGCCGTTGGCACCGATTATCCCGACCGATTCACCGTGGGTAATGGTGAAGGAAATATCCTGTATGGCAACTGTCCCATCAGGGTAGGTGTGCCGGAGATTTTTTACTGCAACGATATGATGGCTCATGCAAAGAATCCAGTAATGAAATTGCCCAGTACCAAGGGAATGTTTGTAAGACGAAAAAAGATGAAAAGGGCTGACCAGCCGAAGCAGTAGATGATTTCCATTCTGCCGAAGCCGTTCGATTGCACCCGGTGAAATTCCCCGTTGAATCCGCGAGCCAGCATTGCGTCATGAATCCGTTCAGCTCGTCCCCAGGTGCGCAGCAGCAGAGCGCCGATCAATGAACGGTAGCTTTCGATTCCTTGCCCTTTTGTGCCGCAGGAACGAAGTTCTCTGGCAAGAGATGTTCTGCCCGCTTCTTCAGCCAGTACAAAGATATACCGGTACAGAAAAAGGAGCTGGGTGGTAAAAACCTGCGGCATTCCCATCCGGCGCAATGCCTGACAGGTCGGAGTGAAGCCGGTTGTCCCGATCAGGACAAAGGCTCCGCCGACGGTCAATATCGATCGAATAATAATGGATAAAAAAGAAATCCAGCCGCCGGAAACCGTCAGCGAGCCGAACTGTACGAGTGGAATACGATCAAACACAGGGTTGAAAATCCCGACCAGCAGGATGAACGGGAGAAACAGTATGATTTTTTTGAGTATAAACAGCGGAGGCAGATTGGCGCGGGCAATCATGGCAATCGGAAACAGAAAGAAGGGAAGAAGTGCTGTCAGTTCATAGCGATTGCAGGAGATGACACAGAGTATGAACAGTAGCGTAACCAGAACCTTGGCCAGCGGGTTGAGACGATGGATCGTCGTATCCCCGGCAGCCAGAATTTCCAGATATTTCAGGTCAAGAAGTGCGGTTGTGATGGTACTCATGGTGCGGGTCTCTCGGTCAAGTGGTTGCACCCCGTTTTCGCAGGCCGAACCCGATCATCCCGGCGATTACCAATGTCAATAGTCCACCTGTTATACCGGAAGCAGATGTCCCAAGTCTGTTCCCCTCTGATTTTGGTTTTTCTGTATCTGCATGTGTAATTGACGTTGCTGGCTTCAGATCAGCTTTTTTGAAAGAGTAATCGGGCAGGAATGCAAACCTGCCCTGAAGTAATGCCAGTGTCCCGTGCATGCCATCTTTTGCCGCTTCCAGATCTTTCTTGCCGGTGATTTTTTCGATTGTCCACTCCAAGCCGTCCGGTTGTTCCGATGCGAACCAGGAGACAATACCACCGGTTACAATGGTTGCCGCCAGAAATGCCAGCATGATTCTTCGCAGGGAACAGGCAACAGGTATTCTGTGGAGAGAAGTGCTGAGTATTTCCGGACGGGCTTTATATACAAAAGCAATTACTGATGCAGTTGCCAGACCCTCCACAATTCCGATTACGAGATGGATCGGTTGCATGAGGATGATAAAGGTTGAAAAGGGGAGGGATGAAATGTCGGAAGCCACTGTTTCCAGAACTACGCCAAAGGCGCCCATCTGCAGGCCGGCAACAGCAGTAATGATGGAGGCAAAGGCGATTCTAGTCTGTGAATATTCAGCACCGGCAATTTTTTTGTAGATCAAGGGATAGGCGATAAATGCCGGAAAAAAACCGAGGTTGAATATGTTACACCCCAAAGCCAGCAACCCGCCATCGGCAAAAAAGAGTGCCTGCACCGTGAGAACCGAGGCAGTAACCAGAAAGGCGGCATACGGTCCGAGCAGGATCGTCAGAAGTAGTCCTCCCCCCAGGTGTCCGCTGGATCCGGTGGCGGGAATAGTGAAGCTGATCATCTGCGCGGCAAAGATGAATGCACCCAAAACCCCCATCAACGGGACGATTTTGTCATCCATCTCTTCGCGTACTTTTTTGGAACAGTAGGCGATAGTGCCGGCCGATGCTGTCCACATTACTGCTCCAACGGCTGGTGAAATCAGTGCGTCTGCCATGTGCATTTCAAAAACATCCTGTTGTCGTAATGCGTCAACTTTTAATATTCGTAACACAATCGGACTACAATAATCAAACTACGGTGTCAAGCGCTTTCTTGTAAAATTCGTGCTACTGGCGTCGCAAGGCATCAAGGGGCGGATTAATTGCGCTTGTCAGTTTGTGCCATTCCCGTTATAGTGCCGCCACGTTTTACCACTCTCCGAGTCGCATCTGCCTACCAGGGAAAAATCCTCACGGAATGCGACCTGCGGGTGTCGCTGGAAACAGCGCCGCCCTCCTTTAGTAAGTTAGAAGTTATTTTTTGCTCTGTTCCGGCAAAAAATAACTTCATGAACGAACTATCCTGTCTATTGGGGATGAAAAGGGGAATTGCGTAGCCAGGACCACCAGTGTGCTCTGTCGACGCCCCTTTTCTATCCGGATAAGGGGCGTTTTGTGTGTTCTGCGTTGATATGAAACGGGGGGACGATGGATCTGATTCTTGATGGCGTACGCACCGCTCTGTCGCTTATTTTCTCGCTTGACCGGGAAGTGCTGGCGGTAACCCTGCTTTCGCTGGAAATCTCCTGCAGCGCTACATTGATCAGCCTGGGTGCGGGCATTCCGGTTGGTGTCTTTCTGGCACTGTCAGATTTTCCCGGTCGCCGTTTTGTTGTCAGTCTGGTTAATACCGGAATGGGTCTGCCCCCGGTTGTCGTCGGTCTCTTTGTCACGCTCTTTCTCTGGCGCAGCGGACCGCTCGGTTTTCTGGAAATCCTCTACACCCCCGCAGCCATGATACTTGCCCAGACGGTGATTGCTACCCCGATTGTGACCGGTATTACCATCGCTTCAATTCAGAATCTTCCCGCTAATCTCAAACTGCAGGTGCGTGCTCTGGGAGCAACCCGCCTCCAGACCGTCTGGATTCTGGTGCGTGAAGCCCGCCTGCCGCTGCTGGCTGCTGTCATGGCCGGGTTCGGAGGAGTGATTTCCGAGGTCGGGGCATCGATCATGGTAGGGGGTAATATTAAGGGACAGACGAGAGTGCTGACGACAGCGACCGTCATGGAAACAGGCAAGGGTAATTTTGATGTTGCCATCGCGCTGTCGCTAATTCTGCTGGGGCTGGCTTTCGGAGTCAACTATCTGCTGACGATTATCCAGCAGCGGGAGCGGCCGCGATGAGCTTTCTTCTTGAGGCCGAAAATCTCATCATCCGCCGGGGTGGAGTCCAGGTGCTCGAACTGCCGTACTTTTCGCTGAACCCGGAAGAAAAGGTTGGTATAGTCGGCCCGAACGGCGCTGGCAAATCCAGTCTGCTGCTCGGTCTGGCCTGTCTGATTGAACGGACAAGTGGCCGGATCCTGTTTCAAGGGGCTGAAGTTTCGCCCGACGTTGAAATAGCTTACCGGCGTAAAATTGCGGTTGTCTTTCAGGAACCGCTGCTTTTTGATACCACTGTGCTTGACAATGTTGCGGAGGGGTTGCGGATACGTGGAACGGGACGAGCTGAAGCACGTGACCTTGCCCGGGACAGCCTCGAACTCTTCAAAATCGGGCATCTGACCGGTCGCTCCGCGCACAAACTGTCAGGCGGTGAGGCGCAGCGGGTCAGCCTTGCCCGTGCTTTTGCCGTCCGCCCGGCACTGCTTCTGATGGATGAGCCTTTTTCGAGTCTGGATCTTCCAACAAGAATTGTGCTGGCGGAAGATCTTGGCCGCATTCTGCACGAATCAGGAACGGCCGCCATCATCGCGACGCATGATCGTATCGAGGCCTTTCACGTCGTGGAGCGTCTGGTGGTTATGGATGAGGGAAAAATTGTCCAGGAAGGGACTCCGGAAGAAGTTATGTCACACCCGGCCAACGCATTTGTGGCCGCGTTCAAGAGAACAACCGGAGCAGGTTGAACCGGGAGAGGGTATCAACTTGTTAACTCATGCCGCCTCTGTAATACGTGAAGCAGAAGTTTTTGTCATAACCGCCGGGGCGGGGATGGGAGTGGATTCCGGCCTGCCGGACTTCCGTGGAGATCAGGGTTTCTGGTGTGCGTATCCTGCTTATGCGCGCTTGGGACTTTCCTTTGTCGACTGCGCCAACCCGCAGCATTTTACCGGTGATCCTTCTTTTGGCTGGGGATTTTACGGCCACCGCACCAATCTGTACCGGGATACGATTCCCCACGAAGGATTCCATCTTATCAGGAAGTGGATTGAGCGGAACCGCGCGGATTACTTTGTGGTTACCTCAAATGTTGACGGCCAGTTTCAGAAGGCCGGTTATGTTGATGACCGTATTCTGGAAGTCCACGGTTCAATCCATTGGCTGCAGTGTCAGAAGCCATGCGGCGACCGCATCTGGCGCAATGATGAAGTCATCAGAACAGATGAAGTTTCCATGCGGGCCCGTCATCCGCTTCCCCGCTGTCCCGGTTGCGGGGAGATAAGTCGTCCCAATATTCTCATGTTCGGTGACTGGTCATGGCTTCCGGATCGTACCAGCAGCCAGGAACAGGCGTTTGAGCAGTTTTTGGCCGTCAATGCGAACCGCCGCATCGCGGTGATAGAGATTGGAGCGGGCAGCGCCATCCCCACGATCAGGGCGACGTCAGAGCGGATTGGCTGGAGCATCGAACATGCAACTGTCATTCGCATCAATCCCCGCGAAGCGGAAATCACCGCACCGTACATATCGCTGCCATGCGGAGCGCTGGAAGGGTTACAGGCAATTGATGCGTTGATGTAGTTGTTAAAGAATTAGAATCAGGATGGTGAAAAGGGAAGCGAATTGATATGGGTCGCCGTCTCGCGTTCCAGCTGGCAGCCGCTGCGCAGGTCGGTATCTTCGGCGGCGTTGACCAGTCGCTTCGACGCAGAAAGTGCGGTTCGGGGATGGCTGGCGATCCGCTCTGCAAAAGATGTAACCTTCGGCCAGAATTCGTTTTCACCATACACACGGTCAACCAGTCCCATCTGCAGCGCCTCAACTGCACCGTAAATATCCGAGGTCATGAAAATTTCCCGCGCATAATTTTTGCCGACAATGCGAGGTAGTTTGTGGGTTCCACAGAAACCGGTGATGATGCCGAGCTTTGCCCCGGTGTGTCCGATGCGCAGCCCTTCTGCGGCAAAGCGGATGTCGCATGACATGGCAAGGTCGCAACCCCCTCCCATGGTGATGCCGTTGAGGGCGCCGATGACCGGTTTTGAGCAAGATTCGATCTGATTGAACATGGATTGGCCGAGTTCTGCAAAATGGAAAGCATCTCCCGGTGAGAAATGCACCATCTGCCCGATGTCGGCTCCGACGGCAAATGATTCTCCCGGATACCCGCTAAGAACCAGTGCATGTGCGGATGGCTCTTCTTCAAGCTGTGAGAATGCGCGTTTCAGTTCCCGAATAGTGGTGATGGAGAGCTTATTGAAGCGTGAACCGGATGCGAGCAGAATATACCCGACCCGATTCTCGATCTCTATGCGGAGTTTTTTATAGGGCATATTAGGTAAGGTTGAGAGTTAAGAGCTAAGGTTAAGTTTAAGGTTGAGAGTTGAGTAGAACGATGGACGAAGTTTAATCTGTTTCTCAACCTTAATCTCAACCTCAATCTCAACCTGCCCTCTGACACTGCTGTTTTAAGCCCGGGTCTTAACGTTGTCTCTCACCCAGGCGACGATATCCTCAGTTGAAGTGCCGGGAGTAAAAATTTCGCAGATTCCAGCGGCTTTCAACCCCGGAATATCGTCTTCAGGAATAACGCCCCCTCCGAAAACCTTGATATCCTCAGCCCCTTTTTCCTTGAAGAGCTGCGTAATCTTCGGCAGCAGTGTGTTGTGGGCACCTGACAGAATTGACAGGCCGACACAGTCGACATCTTCTTGAATAGCGGCAGAGACGATCTGCTCGGGGGTCTGGTGCAGGCCGGTGTAGATGACCTCAAAACCGGCGTCACGAAAAGCGCGGGCAATTATTTTAGCGCCACGATCGTGGCCGTCCAGCCCCGGTTTTCCGACAAGTACGCGTAGTATTCTTTCAGCCATGATAAATTCCCTCCCAAGTAGATAGTAAAACTCCAAACAAACAGGAACAAAAAAATATTTCACGCGACGGCGCAACGACGCGACGATTTAAAATCAGAAACAAATTCATTTAGTTTAAAAGCCTTTCGTTGCGTCGTTGCGTCGTCGCGTGAGTAATGATTTGCTTTAAGTACATTGCCACAAGTTTCAACCTACATCTCAATCCCGGTGCGCGCCGGAACTCCCGCCTTATAGTAATGCTTGATCTCCTGCATTTCGGTCACCAGGTCGGAGGCATCAATAACCAGTTGGTGGGCGTTACGTCCGGTCAGCACCAGTTCCGTTTTTTCCGGTTTCCCGGCGATCAGTTCCAGTACCTGATTCACATCAATCAGGCCGAACCCGACGGCGCCGTTGATCTCGTCACAGATAAAAATATCGAATTCACCGGAGTCCAGCAGTTCAGCGGCTTGAGTGAACGCCTCCTGCGCAATCCGGCGATCTTCGGTGATGTCTTTGGTGTTGACCCACCCCGGACGACCGGTCTGGATGATTGTAAGCTGCGGGGCCAGTTTTTCGGCGGCCAGATGTTCGCCGTAGCGGCCACCACCTTTGATGAACTGGAACATACAGACTTTGAGACCACGCCCGACTGCCCGCAGTGCGAGACCGAGCGCTGCGGTTGTTTTTCCCTTGCCGTTGCCGGTATATACCTGAACGCAGCCCCGTTCCAGCACCATGACTATTCTCCTCTGAACTGCGGCTCCCGCTTGTCCAGAAACGCCTGCATTCCTTCGCGCTGGTCGAAACTGGCAAAACAGAGAGCAAAGGCATTCCGCTCCAGCATGCAGGCGGTCTGCAGGTCTAAGTCGTAACCGGCATTGACAACTTCGCCACCGATACGTATTGCATGGGGGCTGCGGGTGCAGATGTGATCAATCAGCTCTTTAGCAGATGCCACAGTTTTCTCGTGTGAATAAAGACGATTCAGCAGGCCGATCCGGTGTGCTTCTTCTGCATCAATCAGATCACCGCTGAAGATCAATTCTTTTGTTTTTGATTTGCCGACCAGTCGCGTAAGGCGTTGAGTGCCGCCACCAAAGGGAATCAATCCTGTGGCGATGTCGGGGAACCCGAAGCTGGAACTCCGTGAAGCCACGATAAAATCAGAAGCAAGAGCGATTTCCAGGCCTAATCCGGAACATTCCCCCTCAATGGCCGCAAAGCAGGGCTTGCCGATTTTTTCAAGACTGAAGGTTACCTGATGGGCAAAGCCGGACAGCGCTGCCGCTTCGTGAACTGACAATCCGTTCGGGATCCGGCAGCGGCAGAAATCGCTCCCGGCGCCGGTCAAAAGAACACCTCTGATTTCATTATTGCCAGCCACAGAGGTAATCTGTCGTCGAAGCGACTCTAATAACTCTGCGGCAGTGGCGGTCTGACTCCCGGAAATAATCAGAGTCGCTACGCCGTTAGAGTGCAGCTGTGTGGTACAGAGTTTTTCGGGCACTGCGCAGTTCCTGATTTCAGGTGGAATAAAAAGTGCGGCGTGACTATAGCAATTCTACCGGTATACGGTCAAGAAAAGCTTTGATGAATTTTATCGACAGTAAAACTTTGCTGTTTGCAAATATAGCGATATAATGAAAAAAGTTATACATTTTCGATAGTGTCAAAAGTTGCATGAAAGACCGGGATATTGAAATGGAAAACGCCCGAACGTAATCAATGTACAGCAGTTGAAGCCTTCCCGTGCCTGTCCACACAGTGGCTT
>VFJW01000080.1 GCA_009885845.1 Geobacter sp. | reverse complement strand
TACCCAAGTAGTACCTGAACCAACAGTTACAAAAGTTGTACCTGGTACTAAACAACCTCTGCTTAAATCAAAAACGAATATCACTCAAAAGAGATACGGCTTTAAGACTGTTGGAGCATATATAGTTGCCATCAAGAAAGCATTTAACAAGGACGACTATGTTGAGTTTTTGTCGCTCACCGAGGATGCTCTGAGGCGAATAAGTGCCGGAACGCTTAAAGCTTCTAAAAAAACAAAACAAAAGCTGGCTAAATACAAAGTTTTTGGATATGGATTACTTGAAAAAAATAAAAAGTAAAATATAATGGACTCAATTAATCCAAGGAGGAATAATAACATGGCAACGCTAACAGAACTAACAGCAGAGATAGTATCAGCCCACGCATCAGGAACATCCCTGACTTCAGACGAGCTAATCAAGAACATCCACGCTGTCTTCAGCACGTTAAAGGCATTAGAGGCAGGCGAAAGTATCTCCGCAGTTGAAACGCCAGCCGTAGAAGCTCCCGCTGCTCCGGTGATAACCATCAAACAGGCTTTCAAGAACAAGGATGAAGTCCTCTGCATGATATGTGGCAAGGGATTCAAGACTCTAAAAAGACATATTGCAATGGCCCACCACCTTAAGCCTGGAGAGTACAGGAAACAGTTCGGTATACCTTCTACCCAATCTCTGGCGGCAAAGAACTATAGCGAATCACGTAGGCAGATGGCTTTAGATAAGGGACTTGGAGAGGGACTTGTTAAGTTCAGGGCATCAGAGAAAGCCAGGAAGGTTGCTGTTCCTGCGATTAAGGCTAAGACTCCGGTTCCGGTAGCAAAAGAGAAAACACCCGTACCGGTAGTCAAGAAGAAGGCGCCTGTACCTGCAGTGAAAGAGAAAGCTGCTGTGCCCGCCAAGATGACCAAAAAGAAGTAACCAACGGGGTATTATCATTGTCGAGATGTTCATGCTGCAATTAGCGCAGGCCGCAAAAGGCGGCGCTTACGGACTCAGACCTGACTGCTCGAATGTCGGGACTCGATGGTCATTTAGAGGTTGAATTTCAGTAGTATTTTTAGTATACCTTGTGGCAGTAATTGTATGAACTAGAGGCCATTGGTGCAGGAGAGTATCGCTGCTAACATGCAGTGATATAAAGAGATTATTGAAAACGGCCGAGTGTGACAGCTCCGTTAATTCAAATCTCGCCTCTTCCGCCATAAATTTTGAACCCGGCGGTTGGCGACTCATACGCTAACCGCTTTTTTTTGTATAAAAAAACCTGCGCTTACGTGGCTGTGAGGGCTTGTCACACTCGCCGGTCAGAGTCAAAATAAATACATTCAAGCAGGGAAAGAGAGCCACAGATATGCAAATAACGACTCCATACATCAAGCTGGACAGCCTTCTAAAAGCGGAGAATGCGGTTTCTTCCGGTGGCGAGGCAAAAGCAATGATCGCTGAGGGGTACATTTCGGTAAATGGTGAAGTGGAATATCGCCGTGGTCGCAAGCTGTATCCCGGCGACCGGGTCGTGTACGGGAAAAGAAAGTTTGCCGTTGAATCAGCATGAACTCAAATAATTTGACTTCTCATAGTGTTTAAAATTAGAATACGACGTTTATTTGTGCCAATTCCCACGCCTTTGTGCGTTGTAGAGGAGAAATGCAATGAATATGAGATTTCTTGATGCCTGTTGGGGCAAGCCGGTAGATCGGACTCCCGTGTGGCTTATGCGTCAGGCCGGCCGCTATCTGCCGGAGTATATGGCGGTTCGCTCCAAATGCACGTTTCTTGAGTTGTGTAAAACGCCGGAACTGGCCGCTGAAGTTTCGATTCAGCCGGTTGATTTTCTCGGGGTGGATGCTGCGATCATGTTTTCTGATATACTGACGCCTGTTGAACCGATGGGGATGAAACTTGATTTTGTTCCGGGCCCGGTATTTGAAAGCCCGATCCGCAGTATGGCAGATGTGGAGAAGCTGCGCATCCCGCAGATGGAGCAGGATGTACCCTACGTGCTCGAAACCATTAAAATATTGCGCCGCGAGCTGGCTGGAAAAGTTCCTCTGATCGGTTTTGGCGGCGCACCCTTTACGCTGGCCTGTTATATGGTTGAGGGAAAAGGCTCCAAGGATTTTGCCCAGATCAAGCGGATGATGTATGCCGCACCCGATGTCTATGCTGCCCTGATGGAAAAAATTACCACGATGAGCATGGAATATCTGAATGCCCAGATTACGGCCGGCGCGCAGTGTATTCAGATATTTGATACCTGGGGAGGCATTCTTTCCCCCGCAGATTACGAGCGCTATGTATTGCCGTATACCGCCAGGCTGATCAATGGGCTGAACCGCATGGAAACGCCGGTTATCCATTTTGTGAAAGGTTCGGGAGCCATGCTGAATACCGTCAAGAAAGCCGGCGGCGACGTTATGGGTCTTGACTGGCACGTGAGTCTGGGAGCCGCGCGGGATCAGATCGGCCCGCAGATGGCGGTACAGGGTAATCTTGATCCGACCGTGCTGTATGCGACACGGGAAGTTATCGAACGCGAAGTCAAGCGGGTTCTGGATGAGAACGCCGGTCGCCCCGGACACGTGTTTAACCTGGGACACGGCATCCTGCCGACGGTTCCCCCTGCAAACGCCAAATTCATGGTGGAGTGCGTACATCGCTTGTCGCAAAAGTAATTTACGTATTAAAAGACAGCTTTACCACGGAGGTCACGGATGAAAATCGGGAAAAGCCGGTTGAACTTTTTCCTTCCTTCGTGGCTCCGTGGTGAAAGTTTTTTAAGGGGTTCTTGTGTCAGTTGCACTTAAAAATATCGTTATTTTCGTTACCGATCTTGTCAAAGCAAAATCTTTCTACGTTGATCTCCTCGGGCTGCCGGTCGCCGGTCAGAGCGAGATGCTGATCGAGTTTTTCCCCGGAGCCGCCACGACGCTGGGTGTTTCACTTGCGCTGCATGAAGATGCCCGCAGCCTGGTGGGGAGGCACACCGGCATCACCCTTAAGGTGGAACATATTGTCGGGGTCTGTGAAACCCTCAAAAGCGGCGGTGTCAACTTTGTGGAGCCGCTCGAGTCCAGCCCGTGGGGTAAGATGGCGGTTGTACAGGACTTCGACGGCAACATGATCGCTCTGGTGGACCGCTAGGTGAAGGTTATCACACGTGAACTGCTGGATCAGGTGTCTGCCGAAGCCAGGCAGAACCCGAGGCTGCGAAAGAACTTCAACATTCACCCGTCTGATGAATCCCGCTGTCATCGTCTGCTTAATGCCATTGAGCCTGGTTCCTATATCAGGCCGCATCGCCATCTTGACCCGGAAAAAGATGAAGCATTTATTCTGATGAGCGGCAGATTGGGGATTGTTACCTTCGCCAATGACGGTGGTGTTGCCCGGACGGTGATGCTGTCGCATGCCGGCGGTAATCTTGCGGCAGATATTCCTCATGGTGTGTATCATACCGCTCTGGGGCTGGAGCCAGGCACCGTGTTCTATGAAACCAAAGCTGGCCCCTACCGTCAGTTGAATGAAGAGGAAAAAGGTGTGTGGGCTCCCGAAGAAAATGATCCTCAGGCTCAGGCATTCCTCCTGCGACTGCGGAGTCTGTTTGACTGATATGCCCGGCCGCTTCGTTGTAATTTTCCTGATTGTTATTGTTCTGGGCGTGACCGGTTCCGCCGGGTTTGCCGCGTCTCCTCCACGAATGCGTCCATATACAGGAATTGGGGTGATCGTTTTTTCGCAATCAGACAATGCTCTGAACCAGGATCTTCATCTGCAGTTGTACGAGGAACCGGGGCTTTCACGGGTCGGTATGCTGAAAAGTTCCAGGTTATCCGGAAATGAGTGGATTTTTGGCACCACTGATAGTAGTGCCCCGCCGCTGGTCGTTTCTGCTCGCAAAGGCGACTGGTTGCGGGTTTTTTATGATGATGCCGGACGGGAAGCCTGGATTGAGCCGCAGAACATAGGGCGCTTTCAATCGTGGGAACAGTTTCTGCGGCTGCAGACCGGCCGCATGCTTCCCGGTCTGCAGCCGCAGTATTACCAGCTGCAGCAGCAGCCGGTCGGGAGGTTGCTCGCGACACTGACATCAAAACAGGTGTTCAAGGTGTTGAAGGTTGAGAATAACTGGGGCATGGTGCTGACCAGCCAAGGGCAGATCGGGTGGGTGCGCTGGTGCGATCATGATGGTCGCCTGACGATCGGTACAGGGAAAAATTAGAATAGCGACAGCGACAGAATCCGGTTTGATGCGTTTAAATAGTTGTCTTAGTGAGGTGCAAAATGAGAATTGAACTGGTACCGCCAGGAAGCGGCGAGTTGACGTATGAAATCAGAAATATCGTCAATGTGGCAGAGAAGCTCCAGAAGCATGGGGTTAAGATCAATTGGGAAAACATAGGCGACCCGATTGTCAAAGGTGAACTCATTCCGGAGTGGATGAAGGAGATTGTCGCCAGGGCCGTAATGGATAACCGTACCTGGGGTTATTGCCATACCCGCGGTGTTCTTGAAACCCGTGAATTTATCTGCGATACCACCAACAGCCGTGGCGGTGCTCAGATTACCCCTGATGATATCATTTTCTTTAATGGGCTGGGGGATGCAATCGCCAAAATTTACGGCTGTCTGCGTCCGGAGGCACGGGTGCTAATGCCGTCGCCATCTTACACCACCCACACCCTGGGTGAGATCGGTCATGCCCACTCGGCTCCCTCGCTGTTCTGTCTCAAACCTGATAACAACTGGTACCCGGATATGGAGGATCTGCGCAATCATGTCCGCTACAATCCGAATATCTGCGCGATAATGCTGATCAACCCGGATAATCCGACCGGCATGGTCTACACGAAAGAGATGCTGGCGGAGATCGTTGAAGTAGCCCGTCAAAACGATCTGTTTATCATAGCCGATGAGGTGTACATCAACATCGTGTATAACGGTAAAAGCACGGTGCCGATCAGTGACGTTATCGGAGATGTGCCCGCCATTTCATTGAAAGGGATCTCCAAGGAATTCCCGTGGCCCGGATCGCGCTGTGGTTGGATAGAAGTATATAACGGCCAGAAAGACGAGCGCTTCAGGAAATATATCAATCTGATCCTGACCGGAAAGATGAATGAAGTCTGCTCGACGACTCTACCGCAGATGGTTATCCCGGAAATCGTTCGTCATCCTGAATATTCTGCGTATCTGTCCCAGCGTATCTCCAGCTATGAGCGGATGAGCAACATAACCTACGACTGTCTCAGCCAGGTGCCTGCGCTGCAGGTAAACCGAACGAATGGTGCTTTTTATATGGCGGTTGCATTCAAGGATGGCCTGCTGAACAACCGGCAGTCGATTCCGATTGTCAATCAGGAGGTCAAAGAGCTTGTCGACGGGTTAATCAACCAACCGGGGGTTTCTCCGGATAAACGCTTTGTATATCAGCTCCTGGCAACAACCGGCATCTGCGTAGTGCCGCTGTCATCATTTTCGACGCCGCTGCAGGGTTTCCGTGTGACGCTGCTGGAAAAGGATGAGAATGAATGCCGGAGAATTTACCGGACACTTGCAGAGAAAATCGGGGAGTATCTGAACTCCTGATAGCCGAAGGCAGGTTGTAAAAAAATAAGGGGGGAGAAGGCGCAAGCCTCTCCCCCCTTATTTAATTTACGTGTAAAATCAACGGCTCAATCAGGCTTTTTTGTCACTATCTTCGGACTTGGGTTTGATCTCAATCTCGTCCTTGCCATCTGCGGCTTTCTTGAAGTTACGGATACTCTTTCCCAGTGCTCCTCCGATTTCCGGAAGCTTTCCCGCCCCGAAAACGACCAGAACAATAACAAGAATAATAATCATCTCCGGCATGCCAAAACCAAACATTGTGCCCCCTCTGCATCGAGTATGAACTGTTACGGCACTATCTCATTGCCGTGTAAAAAAATCAAGTCCGGAGAAGTATTGACCAGGGCGTGCTTCATTGACTCTCCTTTTAACGCATGGTACAGATGTTTCTGGATCATACTGGAGGGCGGATATACGCATGTCAAACCATGAATGCAGGAGCGATGCTGTAGTTCAAGCCGGAATAATTGCAGTATCCCTGCTCTGTTCAGTTGGTGTCGTTTCCGCTGCAGATATGGAGATAACTCCCTTCAGTACCTCCAATCAAAGTCCGTTGGTTCAGATCTACGGGCTCCCGCACGATACCAGCGCAAACATCGTGCCGTCGGGAGCGTTTCAATTTGTCCTGAATCAGGACCTTGCCAGTAATTATACCGTCAACAAAAACTCGCATGAAAAGATGACCCTCGATGGCGAAACCTACCGGACGACATTTTCTGTTCGCTACGGGATCGCACCACGCTGGGAGGCGGGGATCGAAATTCCCTACCTTGTGTTGGGGGGCGGTTTCCTCGACAGCTTTGTCATCGACTGGCACAATACATTCGGACTTCCTCAAGGCGGCCGTGACACTGCCTCCAAAAACCGTGTCAACTACAGTTACCTCAAGGATGGCGTTCAGGAACTATTGATAGACCATTCCGGCTCAGGGATTGGAGACATCTCTCTGACCGGAGGATTCAGTCTGTATGATGTTCGCGAAGCGGGTCATCATAACAGGCTGGCGCTTAAAACCGCTGTCAAGCTTCCCACCGGTGACAGCTCGTACCTGTTCGGCAGTGGCAGCACTGATGTCATGCTCCAACTCTGTGGCAGTATGCTCACCTATAGCGAGTGGGGTTCTCTCGGTCTGTATGGTTCCGCAGGTGGTTTGGCCATGTTCGGAAGTGATGTGCTGCGTGACCAGCATAAACCGCTTGCCGGAGTCGGTACGCTTGGTCTCGGCTGGGCGGCTTCATGGATATCATTCAAGGTGCAGCTCAATGGCAATACTCCGCTGTATCGCGACAGTTCGCTGAGTGAAATCTCAAAAAATTCGCTGGTGCTTATTATCGGGGGAGCGCTCAGGTTTCCGGGAGAATATCTGCTCGATATCGGTGTTGCAGAGGATGTAGCGGTAACTACGGCGCCGGACGTGAGTTTTCATCTCGGGCTGAACAAACGATTTTAAACAAAAAGCCCCTGGAAAGGGGCTTTTTTACAGTCTAAAGCACGTAGTCAGTATTTTTGATCGGCGTAATCAACCCAGCCACCCGCCAGAACGAGTGCCTTGTCAAAGGGGGATATTTCGAAGCGGAAGCTTTTGGTTTTGCCGTTGCCGTTCATGGTCAGAGTACCGGCTTCAATATCGACGCTCATGGTAGCATCTTCGTCGTTCGCATGTGAAAATATCTGGTCGAGATCGGCTTTAGGCAGTTCAATGGCAGCCATGCCGCAGTTAAACATGTTCTGACGGAAGATGCGGGCAAAAGATTCAGCGATCACGGCAGTTATGCCGTTGACTTCAAACACCCAGGGTGCGTGTTCACGGGAGGAACCGCAGCCGAAGTTGGTACGGGAGATAATTACCCGGGCATTTTTTGTTTTAGGCCCGTTTGGATTGAAACCGGGAAGTTTCAGGTCTTCAAGAATATAGGGTTTTAAATCTTCCTTGGTGATCTCGGTCAGATATTTGGCCGGGATGATCTCGTCAGTATTGATGTCGCTGCGGTCGAGAAAGAGGACAGGTCCTCCGAATGTTTTCATAGTGATAACTCCTTCTGAAATAATTGCTTTTAAACAAAATTGAAACACGGAGCAACTGAGCAACGGAGGAATAAGCAGACCCAAAAAAGCAAAACAATCTTTTAGAAAAGATCGAAACTAAAATCTTATTGGTTCTCTCCGTTGCTCCGTTGCCCTGTGTTATTTAAATATTACAGGTACTTCCTTGGATCAGCTATGACTCCTTCAATGGCGCTGGCCGCAGCCGTAGCCGGTGACATCAGATGTACCATGCCGCCTTTGCCCATTCTGCCCATGAAGTTGCGGTTGGTGGTCGATGCGCAGACTTCACCGTCTGCGAGAACGCCATTGCTCATTCCCAGGCACGCACCGCACGTTGGATTGGTGACGCAGAACCCCGCTTCCATGAAAATGTCAATCAACCCCTCCCTCGTGGCATCCTTGAAAATAGCCGGAGTTGCCGGCGAGAGGATGCCACGTACGTTGGGGGCCAGTCGGTGACCTTTCAGTATCTGCGCAGCGATGCGCAGATCTTCGAGGCGGCCGTTGGTACAGGAACCGATATAGATCTGATCAAGCGGTGTGCCGGCCAGTTCCGATACGGTTTTGACCTGATCCGGTTTATAACCGAAGGTAATGGTCGGTTCCAGAGCTGCAACGTTAATCTCGATGGTCTGGTCATATTCGGCGTCTGCGTCGGCCCGCCATTGCGAATAATCAGCCAGTGCGGCTTCCTTGCTGGCAAATTCCCCCTGAATAAAGGGCCAGAGGTATTCGACGGTGGTCATGTCCGGCTGACAGATTCCCGATGTTCCTCCTGCCTCAATGGCCATGTTACAGAGAGTCATGCGCGATTCCATCGTCATGGAATCAACTACCGCTCCGTGAAATTCCATCACCCGGTCGGTGGCACCGTTAACGCCGATTTTTCCGATAATGTGCAGGATAACGTCTTTGGCATAGACCCCTTTCGGGAGTGTGCCGGTAACGTTGAATTTGATCGTTTTAGGCTGGCGGAAGGCACAGACACCTTTCAGAATTCCGACTTCCAGATCGGTCGTGCCGATACCGGCGGCAAATGCGCCGAAAGCACCATGGGTGCAGGTGTGGGAGTCGCCCATGATAACCGTGTAGCCGGGACGGATGAAGCCGCGTTCCGGGAAGAGGGCGTGACAGACACCGTTGGCGCCGATATCAAAGAAATCCTTGATCTCATGGCGCCGTGCCCAATCACGCAGAATTTTGGCCTGGGTCGCAGTTTTGGTGTCCTTGCTGGGGGTGACGTGATCAATAACCGCCTTGATTTTCGTCGGGTCAAAGACACGATCCTTGTTGCGCCGGATCAGGTCATCAATTGCAATAGGCGTAGTGATCTCATGGCAGAGTACGGCATCCAGACGAAGTACTTTTGTTCCGGGAAACGGCTCGTTCACCAGATGTGCGTCAAATATTTTTTCAGAAGTAGTTTTACCCATTTTTCAACCTCGCGCGATTCAAGTAGTGGTAATCATGTAGCACAGTTGTCAGAAAAAAGCCACTGGTGAACTTTTTTTTGATGATGTAATATCAGTCCGGAAACAGGTTTTACATGGAAAACCTCCGCGGGCATGATATAACGGCACAAACAAATTTGCCGCAGCAGGGAAAAAGGAATGAACAGAGAAAATCTCACATCAATGCTTAATTCAGTCAGGTTGGGAGGGCTTTCTGTAGAGGATGCACTGCATCAACTGCAGCAGCTGCCATTTCAGGATATCGGCTGCGCCCAGGTGGATCATCACCGCCACCTGCGTC
Organism: Geobacter sp.; assembly: GCA_009885845.1. GTDB lineage: Bacteria > Desulfobacterota > Desulfuromonadia > Geobacterales > Pseudopelobacteraceae > JACRCG01. The sequence continues at coordinate 54,115 of VFJW01000080.1, read as the reverse complement.
AGGGAATGCCGGAGATGATCTTCGGTGAAGGGAAAACAGCGGAACAGATTGCGGCAATCACGGCAGCCATGTCAGACAGGGGCAGTAATGTCCTTGTGACGCGCCTGGACAAAGAGAAGGCAGAACTCATTCTCGCACTGTTTCCGGCGGCGTTCTATCATGCCGAGGCACGTTGTCTGACACTTGAGCCTCAACAGCCGGAGCAGCGGGGTAAGGGGGCGATTCTGGTTGTTTCCGCCGGCACGTCCGATATTCCGGTCGCTGCTGAGGCGCTGGTGACTGCCCGCTTTCTCGGAAATCAGGTCGAACAGATATTTGATGTCGGCGTGGCCGGTATTCATCGGTTGCTGGCCAGACGTGACCAGCTCGTTGCAGCATCGGTAATCATCGTCGTGGCCGGTATGGAAGGGGCACTCCCCTCGGTTGTCGGAGGGCTGGTAGATAAACCGGTGATTGCCGTGCCGACTTCAATAGGCTATGGCGCCTCCTTCGGCGGCATAGCGGCACTGCTGGGAATGCTCAACTCCTGTGCTGCCGGGGTGACGGTCGTTAACATTGACAACGGTTTCGGTGCTGCGTGTGCGGCGAGTTTGATCAACCGGGTGTGATATGGATATAAAAATGATAGAGGATTTGCTTGCTCTTCGCGGCAAGATAGCCATTGAATATGATTGGGAACGGGAAGAAGAATTGGAGCTGAAAGCTTCTGAAGATGATGTGACTATATTTCATTATAGTGGGGCATCGACTCATTACTAATGGTGAGCAGAAAGTTGTAGTGGCTCCGGCATGGCTCTGGCTGGCCGGGTTGCCGTGATGCAGAGTTGATGAAGAGGAGCGGTTTTTTTGTTATGGAGGGTGAATGGCTGCGAACTTGAAGAATCTGGTCCAACGGTACAAAACGGACCAGGAGTCGGTCTACAACACCTGGTTCATCGACAACGAGGCGCGGATGAAGGCATTCCGCTCCATCCGGCGAGGGGTGATCATTGGAAATAAAGCCAGAACGGATAAGATGCAGAGGTAGATTCATAAAAGAAAACGACTCAAAATCGGCTAGGCACCATTTTGCCTATTGACTGACTGGGGCCTTATAAGAGTTGTTGGATAAAGGGCTCAAATCGAATCTTGATGCGGTGGCAGAACCGTTATTGGTGCAAACGGTGCGTCGTTTGGAAGAAAAATACTTAACTCTGCGTGCTTGGCAGAAATGCTCACGCGAGGGAGATGACGCCAGTTGGCATCGTTCAGCAATCGAGCCTCACGACCAAGACAAATATCTGGAAGTTGTTGATGTGCTCATTGATGCCACTCGTGATTGTCTCGAGTGGCTGGCTTGCAACAAGCCCCAAATGGTGGAGGGATGGTGCGCTCGTCTTGCCAAGTCTGATGTTCCCCTTTTGAGGCGTCTGGCGGTTCATACAACAACTGTCCGCATTGACCTTGCCGCAGATACTAAACTTAACTGGTTGCTTGAGCATATTGGCACTCATGATATTGCTGCCCATCATGAAATTTATCGTTTGGTTGCGCTCTCATATTCAGAGGCCAGCACGGACACACGCACAAAAGTCATCGACTCAGTACTTGCCTATAGTTGGTCAGATGAAGAAGACGAAGACTCTGAGCGTCGTACCGCGCGTAATCATTTTTACTGGCTTGACTGGCTCCATGATGCTGACCCGAAATGTGAACAGGCGAGTAAAGCGCTCGAAAATGTTCTGTCAAAGTATCCCGAATTCAAGCCAAGTGAACACTCCGATTTGAGATCTTGGACGGGTGATGGCTGGGTTGGTCCGCAGAGTCCATGGAGTGTTGAAGATCTCTTGTCGAAATCAGCTGCGGATTGGCTCCCTGAATTGCTGACATATCAGGGTGAAGAGTTTCGTGGACCGGACAGGCATGGAATGCTTGGTACTGTCGCAGAGGCATCCAAGAAAGACTTCACCTGGGGTATGGATCTTGCGGGCGGATTATCAGCAGGAGGACACTGGAATAGTGACCTGTGGCCTTGTTTGCTTCGAGCGTGGGCGGAGATGGGGCTCGATGAGGCACAGTATCGTGAAGTCCTGGCATGGCTCGGCCATGCTGAACTGCACAACTATCATGTACGGCCCATAGCTGACACGCTTTATTCGTTAGTAAGGGATGTAGGAAAACCCTATGCATTTCAACTGCTCGCCGAAGCAAATGATATTGCCTCTGCTCTGTGGCTGCGAATTGATCGTGCCGAGCCAATAGAAAAACGCAACGACTGGCATCATCTAGCAATCAATCATCCAGCCGGGATATTGACCCAATTTAGGTTGAATAGCCTTTCTCTGTGGCGGATGCAACATGACCCGAGACCAGCAAAACTTAACGAGGAATTCCACGATATACTCACCGACATTGTCAAAGATGACTCTATTGTTGGCAGGCTCGGCCGGTCGGTTGTTGCCAGTCAATTTGCATTCATGCTTGCTGCCGACAACGAATGGACGCGCACTTATCTACTGCCACTCTTTACTACTGATGACGTTAATTCTGATTATCTGACAGCTTGGGAAGCATTCCTGGTGGGGGGACGCCTTAATCCAGAAATCGCAGAATTATTGGAGTCGGCGTTTCTTGCTACACTGCCGAAACTGCAGAATGTCTTCAATCACCGAAAAGCGCGAATAATTGAGTTTGCGGCAGCCTTCTTGGTGCTTTTTGCAGCTGATCCACTCAACGTTTGGATTCCTGCCATCTTCAAAAATATTGGCACAGAAGATAGAAAACAACTGGCATCTTTCATAAAGAGCCAGCTTCGAAGGATGGACGAGAGACAGCAGGAAGAACTGTGGCGGCGCTGGCTGAAAACATATTGGGAAAATCGTTTACAGGGTGTGCCGGTTGCATTGGTTGCCGGTGAAATCGAGGCCATGATCGGGTGGTTGTCATATCTAGTAACTGTGCTACCTGAAGTGGTAAGTCTGATTGTAAGGATGCCGCGAGTCCCGTTGAAGCATTTTTCATTTATACATGAACTCAGAACAAGCGATGTGCCGCAACAATATCCTTCTGAGATTGTGCAGGTTTTGATATACCTTGGATCGTCTGGTTCTCCCGGATATATTTGGCATGGCTTGAAGGAGTTAATTGAGAAAATAGATTTTGAAAGGCTTGAACCTGCGCTCCGCCAAAAGTTTGAGGAGACTATTGCAAGGTTTGGGTAGTTTGCCAGCTAACGGGGAGAGGCTAGTCATTGTCGCGTCTCCAAAATCCAAAAAGATAGGTGTTACAACGAAAGTGACGTCACTACAAATCGCAACAATAATTCCCTGTCCTTACCCCGGAGCCCGTCAACCATGATGACCTTCAAACAGTTTGCCAACAAGCTCGAAACAATCCCTGCCAGTACCTCCTGGTATCTGGCCGATCTGGGCGAGGCGCGGGGGCGACAGGAACTCTACACACGGCAGGCGCCGCAGAAGTTGAAAATCCTGCGGGAACATGCCCTGATAGAAAGCGCCGTTTCATCCAACCGCATCGAAGGGGTTACCGTCGATCAGCGTCGCATCAAGGCGGTACTCCTGGGGAAAGAACTGCTTCATGACCGCAATGAGGAAGAGGTCCGCGGCTACCGGCAGGCGCTCGACCTCATCCATGCCGAAGGGGCCGCTCTCCCCCTTTCCGAACAGACAATTCTTGAGTTCCATCGTCTCACACGGGGTGATATATGGGATGCCGGAAAATTCAAGGAGAAGGATGGCGATATTATCGAGCGGTATCCGGACGGCAAGGAACGGATACGCTTCATTACGGTTGAGGCAGCAAAAACTCCAGCTTATCAGGCGGAACTTCTGGAGATGTGGAATAACTGCATGCGGGAGCGCTGGGCTCATCCGCTGATCGCCCTGGCCGCATTCAATCTGGATTTCCTCTGTATCCATCCTTTCCGCGACGGCAACGGCAGGGTCTCCCGGCTGCTCCTTCTGTTACAGTGCTACCACCTGGGCTATGAGGTCGGACGCTACATCAGTCTCGAACGGCTCATCGAGGAAAACAAGGAACGCTATTACGAAACTCTGGAGCTGAGTTCCCAAGGATGGCACGAAGGGAAACACGATCCGTGGCATTACGTGAATTATCTGCTGTTCATCCTTAAGACCGCATATCGGGAATTCGAAAGCAGAGTGGGGGATATTTCCTCTGAAAAGGGCGCAAAAACCGCCACCGTGCTTGAAGCAATCAGGAGCGTGCATGGCGATTTTTCCATCAAGGATATCCAGAAGCGCTGTCCATCGGTTGGAATTGACTTGATCCGCCGTATCTTACGCCAGGAGCGGGAAGCGAACCGCCTCGAATGCTTGGGACGCGGCCCCGAGGCTCGCTGGCGGAAAACATAAATAGGCATTATACCTATTAATTAGGTATTGTGCTCACAATAGTACCTATACGCGCCGGCCTTCCCGCTAACACGAGGCACTATTGGGATCGTATTTGACAGCCTGACAGAGATGATAAATGTCCCTGCAAATGTCTCTGCAAATGTCCCTGCAAATGAAAGGCAACAGTGGTTTATGGTGCAGCTTTCAGCAGGCAAGCAGGTCAGGGCCGCAGATATTGCCGCGCAGTGGAAGGTTGCAGAGAAAAGTGCCAAACGAGATATCGCAGAGTTGAAAACTTGTAGTGTGATTGAGTTTGTCGGCGAGCCGAAGAAAGGGTTCTACCGGATTGTTGTGAAAAATGATGAATAGCGAGAACTTACTATGACTATTTTATACCTCGATTGCTACGCCGGTATTTCGGGCGACATGACAGTTGGTGCGCTGCTTGATCTGGGGGTGCCGCTGGAATATCTCTGCTCCGAACTGGGAAAGCTGGAACTTCCGACAGGCTCCTACGAACTGTCAACCAGCCGTACCGAGCGGCAGCATATTGCAGCGCTGAAGTTCGATGTTGCAATAAAAGACCATCATACTCACCGGCACTATGCTGGAATTGACGCCATGATTTCCGAAAGCGGATTGTCTGATCCAGTCAAGGAAAAATCCCGCATGATCTTTCGTCGCCTGGCTGAGGCCGAGGCTCTGGTTCATGACGTTGCCATTGAAGAGGTGCATTTCCATGAGGTCGGAGCAGTTGACTCCATTATTGATATTGTCGGAACAGCCATCTGTCTGGAGTATCTCCGGGTGGAACAGATATATGCATCGGCACTGCCGCTTGGCAGCGGCTTTGTTGAGACCGCCCATGGTCGCCTGCCGGTACCTGCTCCGGCGACGGCGGAGCTATTGAAGGGATTACCACTTCATGGCGAGTGCGGTCCGGGAGAACGGGTGACACCGACCGGTGCTGCTATTGTGGCGGCTCTGGTCAGTGGGTTCGGGCAGCAGCCGACCTTGCAGCTGGAGCGGATCGGATCCGGCGCCGGAGGAAAGGATTTTTCTGACTGTCCCAACATTCTGCGTGTTTTTTTGGGGACGAGCGCCGAAAAAACTGCACCAACCGATGAAGTTATCGTGGTTGATGCCAATATTGACGATTCAACACCGGAAATTCTCGGATACACCATGGAGCGCCTTCTTGAAGAGGGGGCGCTTGACGTGTTCTTTACGCCGATTCAGATGAAGAAGAGCCGTCCCGGCGTAATACTGTCGTTTCTTTGCCGTCCTGAACAGCTTGACCAGCTGGCCGGACTGCTGTTGACCGAGACGTCAGCTATTGGGCTGCGTTATTACCGTGCAGACAGAATTGTCCTGCGACGACAGATTGTCGAGCACCAAACCCGGTTTGGTGTTGTGCGGTTTAAGCAGGTTATCGGCAACAGCGGTGAACTGTTGCGCGAATCCCCGGAGTATGAGGATTGTCGCCGGATCGCCCGCGAAAAGGGAATCCCCTGCCGGGAGGTCATGGCGCGGCTACACAGTAAAGGAGTGTCTGAAGCATGAGAATTTCAACATTGAGTGTTGGTGATGAACTGATCTGCGGCCAGTCGACTGATACGAATGCCGGTTCAATTGCTGCCATGCTGCTTGCAGAGGGGCTACGGATCCAGCGTCACGTCACGGTCGGCGACAACGAGTCGGATATTATCGGAGCACTGAACGACCTCGGGAGAGTCAGTGATGCGATTGTTGTAACCGGAGGGCTCGGGCCGACCGCTGACGATTTGACCTCGCGCGCCGCAGCGAGAGCCACCGGCCGGCGTCTGGTCATTCATGAAGAGGCGCGCGCCCATGTCCGCCTGATGTCAAGCAAGCTGGAAGCCCTGATGGTCTGCCCTTTGAGCGATAAACAGGCGATGATCCCGACCAAATCGGCATTGATTCCAAATCCGAACGGCACCGCCTGTGGTTTTCACCTGATGCACAGCGGCTGTTTCATGTTTTTCATGCCGGGCGTACCGTCAGAGATGATTGTTATGCTGCGTGAGACAGTCATACCCTTTATTCTGGAACGGGTCCCTCACAAGCGATTTATCCGCACCGTTACTCTGAATCTGTTCGGGCCGTGTGAAGCGGAAGTCGATGAAATGCTTCTGGGAATTGCCCGACCGGCTCAGGGGCTCACACTGGGTATTTGCGTCACGTTTCCCTGGATGAAAGTGACGTTGCGGGCTGAAACAGATAACGAACATGCTGCCGAGGAACTTCTCCTGCCAGCGGTTTGTACCGTGCGAGATCGATTGAATGAGTATTGTTTTTCCTGCGGCGATATCAGCATGGACGATGCCGTGGCGGAGCTTTTTAAAGACCGCTGCCTGACGATTTCTCTGGCTGAATCATGCACCGGTGGTTTGCTGGCAAAGCGGATCACCGATATCCCTGGTAGTTCCGGATATTTCTGCGAAGGCGTGGTGACCTATTCGAATGATGCGAAAATGCGTCTGCTGGGTGTCCCTGCGGAATTGCTGAACAGCTCCGGAGCTGTCAGTCCAGAATGTGCTTCAGCAATGGCGAAGGGCGTCAGAGTGGTTTCCGGGAGTGATCTGGGGCTGGCGGTCACCGGCATTGCCGGGCCGGAAGGGGGCAGCGACGACAAGCCGGTCGGTACGGTTTTTATCTCGCTTGCGGCACCTGACGGTTGCTGGACCAAGCGCTTTCAGTTCAACGGGAACCGGGATGAAATTCGTACCCTGACCGCATGGACGGGTCTGGACTGGCTGCGGCGCTATCTGTTGAAGAAGGAATAATTACCGGGGCTTTCGAGGCCCTGGCGCAAAATTGCGCCCCAGCTTTGCATCCAATTCGTCGATCCAACCGGCTTTGGAGTCCGGGAAGGCATCCGCGTAGGGGACGTAGGGTTTGATATCCAGGACAGGTGTGCCATCTAGGAGGTCAACACCTCTAAGGTGCAGTGTCCTGTCCTCAATCGTTACCAATTCTACCGCCGAAAGGCCTATAGAATTGGGACGATGAGGGGATCTGGTAGCCAAAACGCCTCGCTTCGGTCCGCCCCGGGGCGGCTTGACACAGTTTTTCCAGCCTTCACTCAAATGAAAGGCGAAGATGAGCCAAAGCCTGTCGAAGCCGCTCAGATCCTGAATGACTTTCTCGTCCAGCCAATCGGCGAGTTCCAGAGTGGCTATCGCGAAATCCCCGGATTCCGTGCCTTCCACTACCGTGCTTTGATGAGGTGCATCAATGCGTCGGGAATAGGGTGATCGCAGGACGCCAATGGAACGATAGGTGAAACGGGTTTCCTCCAACTCCATCAGTTTGTCAACTCAGCAAGATTGTGTGCCAGATTGTAAAACGAGTTATTTAATCTTCCATCTAAATTCATGCTTGCCCAACCGTTAAATGATTCCGAAGAAACAGTTTCCTGCTTTGAATATAGCTCTTTTCCCGATTCACCATCAATAAAGTGAACCGTCACCTTAAGTACGTCAGAGCCGGCCATCTTCCCGAACCAGAATCTAGCGGCAGAACTCGTTTGCTGGATATAAACTACGTCGCTGAATGTAATGACCAATCCTTTGGGAGTCGGTTTTTCAGAAGCTGACTTTGCAGTATTTATGGATTTTTTCGGAATATATTCTTTCAGGTAACTCGGGAATTTTTCAAGATTGAGGCCATCGATCAAGAGGTTCCAGTCATTTTTGTTGTTATCGTCATAGCCAAAATCCTTATACTTTTCTTCCCCGAGATCTACCCACCCGATATTAATTTCCCGATACTTTTTCAAAGCCTGCTTGATATCAATGCCTTTAACGGTAAACGGATAACGTGCCGCTACCTTGTACCCGTTTCGATTATAATTATAATATGCTCTTACCTCGTATTTTCCCGGAGTTGGCAGGTCAAAAGTCAGGGTGCCTTTTTCAGATCCTTTAGGGAGATACTGATAGTCCGTGCCGCCGTCTGTATCAGGCAGGGCGCTCGATGCGATACAAATCCAGTCGCCATCGTTTCCGGGGGCATTTGAATAGGAGACCTTGATTGTTTCTCCCGTGTCATAAAGTTCCTTATCAGTGGTTACAGAAGAGGACACACCGGCAAAAGCGGTCTGGCAGAAGGTTGAAACAATCAAAATTCCCAAAAGCGTGATTTGTCCAAACGTACCAATCTTTGTTTTCATCAGTTTCTCCTTTTTAATAATGGTGTCACAACAATGAACATTCGGTTGATTCACCAAGTACCCGTGCGGGTATTCCATGACTCTCTGAATCTTCAAATTTTATGGAGCCATTCAGAGATATAAATTGTGCATCAATTTTTTGACTAAAAGCGGGTCAATAGTTACGAGACTGTATCCATTGTTAATATACAAAGAGTACAGTGAGTCATTAATTTCTTCGAGGGTCTCACTGCCATTCAATTGTACTGTCCCTATAACTTCAGTCTGAAATACCGTGACAAAAGACACTAAAAAAGGAATGCCTTCAATAATTGAGTCCCAGAGTTTTTTATGTTTAAATTTGGAATATGGAGCTTTAAAAAATGGGATCTCTATCTGAGTATGATCCAGAAAATATGATTTATAGGCACTTTTCTTGCAGATAATGTTCACCTTTTGTCCCAGTAATAAATGGCTTTGAAAGGTTATTATCGTATTCGGCCTGTTCACTGCGCGCCCCTCAGGAAAAAACAGCAATGGCCGGCAATAAGCGGAATTCAGTCTTCGCCGCCATTCCTCTCTCCCCTCTTGTGTGTCCAGAGCTATCCCATCTTCCATGGACCTGCTGCAAAGCCCTGAGGCAATGATAAGTTTCCCGAAAAAGGATGATATGGCTGCCGCCAGGAAGGTTGAGTCACTTTGGTGAATGTTGGCGAGCAATACTGCATCAAAACGACTGTTATGGTTGGACACTATGACGGTACGATGTTCGCTGCTTCCTGAATCAGTGCCAGGGGGAGTTATTGCCCGCTCTTTATCTTCTGACCGGAGATAGACACCCAGACAGACAAAATAAATAAGAGTAGTAATTCCCGGATAATTATCCAGATTAATGGACAAATATTTTTTCAATACTGTCCCCGTCCCGAAGACAATAAACAGAGACATCAACCGCAGGATTGCCAGGGGAACTATGATCGGAAGGCCAATGGAAAAAAGTATAGCTGTGCTTACTTTGTCAAATAAATTAAATCGTTTGAATTGTAATAAATACTCTATCCCTAACGGGGTGATTTTCCCGTTTTGAACAAAGTCCTCATCTGAAAACATTGTGTTTTTGAAGAGATATGTATCGTTAGTTAGCGACATGACGGATAAAGCCCTTGTAATATCGTAGCCGGCATATTAGTAGTTAAAAAATCAACGCCGATATCCTTGTATCTGAGAGCATTCTCCAGAGTATCATCCTGGCTATAGCTCCAGATTGCAACTTTTAGCGCCACACCATGAATCTTTTTCACCCACTCTTTTGTAATTACAGGTGAATTTTCCATATCAAGCCCATCTATGCCGTTTTCAAGAGCTTTTTGGATATACACATCCAACTCCACCTCTTTTCTTACTTCAGGCCATGTGCCTGGAAACTCTGCGAAAGCCGTAAGATAATAGGCGTTGTACGTAGGGAGTCTTTTTTTTAGCCTGTTTAAAAAATCATGATCAAAGCAGATGAAGGTGATTTTTTCTGATGGGATCTTTTCTTTTTCCATGAGTTTTTGAAGATCATCAATAACTCTCGAATCTGCGCCAAGATTGGTACCGCCGCTTTTTACTTCAATAAACAGGTGATTACCATCAGGGATAGCGCAAAGTACCTCTTCCAAAAGAGGGATTTTGACTCCTCTCCATTTTTCGCCTTTCCAGCTGCCAACATCAAGTTTTTTCAAGTCGTTCCAGTCTGCCTGTTCTATCAAAAGATCAACTCCGTCCAGAGCTGTTCGTTTCGTCGAATCGTCATGCATCAATACCAGTTTTCCGTCATGTGTTCGGATGATATCGCATTCTGCGGCATAAGCCCCTTGCCCCCACGCAAGTTTTAAAGATTCAAGTGTATTTTCAGGGGCTTTATCCGAAGCTCCCCTATGGCCAACAATTTTCATATATCCGCCGATTAACTATTGTGTTGAGGCCTTTTTTGATGAGCTGGAACGGGTATGTAAAAGTAAGGAAGTATTCGGGGGACACAATACCGATTTCTGAAATAGCACTATGTCTCCGGATTTCGCCCTGACCATATTATTACGACAGATATTTAGCATAGTTGCAGATGATTAGAAACTGGTTTATTAATTTTACTCATACTTTGTTGCCGCCTGGAATTTACACGATATGGATGCCATTAGGTATGGCAATATGTTAAGAATGAATTTAATTTTGAATGTCGCTGAATCATCATTTTGGAGGTAACGTGCCTGAACTCCCGGAAGTTGAAGTAACCCGCCGCAGGCTTGAAAGTGCGCTGGTCAGAAAACGGTTCAAGCAGGTGGTGCTGCGCGTGGAGAAACTTCGGTTTCCAGTGCCGGTGGAACTTACTGATATTCTACCGGGGCGGACAGTGCGGGGGATCAACCGGAGGGGGAAATACCTGATGTTTGACTGCGAGGGGGGATGGCTGCTCATCCATCTGGGGATGACCGGCTTCCTGCGACTGCTTCGCGGCGGTTCTCCGCCGGGAAAACATGATCACATCGATTTCCTTTTTGACGACGACACCCTGCTCCGTTTCCACGACCCGCGCAAATTCGGCATCGTCACCTGGGTTGCCGGTGACCCGCTGCAACACCCGCTTCTGGCTGCGATCGGTCCGGAACCGCTGTCGGGAGATTTCGGCGGTTCATGTCTCTTTGCCGCCTCCAGGGGGCGGAACGTTGCGGTTAAACAGCTGATTATGAACAGTCAGGTTGTGGCCGGGGTGGGTAACATCTACGCCAACGAAGCTCTGTTCTGTGCCCGCATCCGCCCGAACCGTGCCGCCGGAACCCTTACCCTCCAGGAGTGTTATGTTCTGGCAGCGACCATTTGTGACGTACTGGAAGGATCGATACGAGAAGGGATTGACTGCCGGGTGGCAGAGGAAACGGTTGCTTATTATCCGCAGATATTCAAGGTATACGGCCGTGGAGGGGAGCGTTGTTGTGTATGTGGAGAGACCCTGGACGAGATCAGGCTCGGGAACCGGAGTACGGTTTACTGCCGCGCCTGTCAGAAATGAGTGACAGGTTGCTGAAAACAGTCAGATAAAACCTTGCGATACCTACGCCGGATATGTTAATTTTATCCCCTTTAATCTACACACCCTATACATTACAGGAGATACCTTTCATGGCTGAAAAAGACAACGTGCTGGAGAAAAACAAGGCGATTGATCTGGCTCTGAGCCAGATCGAGAAACAGTTCGGCAAGGGTTCGATAATGCGGCTCGGCAATGATGAGGCACTGCCGGGGGTTGAAGCTATTTCTACCGGCTCCATTTCTCTTGATATGGCTCTTGGAGTCGGCGGTGTTCCGCGTGGCAGGGTCATAGAAATATATGGCCCGGAATCATCAGGTAAAACAACACTGGCACTGCACATCGTTGCCGAGGCACAAAAAACGGGTGGCATTGCCGCTTTTATCGATGCCGAGCATGCGCTCGATATTGGTTATGCCCGCAAGCTGGGCGTAAAAACCGATGATCTGCTGGTGTCGCAGCCGGATACCGGAGAACAGGCGCTGGAAATTACCGAAACCCTGGTCAGGAGCGGCGCAATTGACGTACTGGTCGTTGACTCCGTGGCAGCCCTGGTACCCAAGGCAGAGATCGAAGGCGACATGGGTGATTCTCATATGGGTCTGCAGGCTCGCCTGATGTCCCAGGCGCTGCGCAAGCTGACCGGTATTATCAGCAAATCGAACTGCTGCGTGATATTCATCAATCAGATCCGTATGAAAATCGGAGTCATGTTTGGCAACCCCGAGACGACTACCGGTGGTAACGCTCTCAAATTCTACGCCTCTGTTCGTATGGATATCCGTAAAATCGCCACATTGAAGCAGGGCGATCAGGTCATTGGTTCCCGCACCCGCGTCAAGGTTGTCAAAAACAAGGTTGCACCACCTTTTAAAGAGGTTGAGTTTGATATTATCTACGGCGAAGGGATTTCACGTACCGGCGACGTACTTGATCTGGCAGTAGATAAAAATATCGTTGAAAAAAGCGGTGCATGGTACTCATACGGCAAAGAACGGATCGGTCAAGGGCGAGAGAATTCACGTACATGGTTGACCGAGCATCCGGAAACGCTGTCTGAGATCGAAGGGAAACTGATGGATCTGCTCAAGCCAGTTCCTGTCCCTGAAAAGGCTGTGTAGCTGCTGCGGAGGTAGGTTATGGAACTGAACGAGATTCTCACTATTGCGTTTAAAGCCAAGGGTTCGGACATTCATATAAAAACCGGTTTGCCCCCTATTGTCCGCATTGATGGCCGACTGCATCCGATTCCCAACGCCCAGCGCTTGTCGCCCGACTTTGTTGCCGATACTGCCAACTCGATGATGAATGATCGTCAGCGGCGTATGTTTGAGGAAAATTATGAAGTCGATCTGGCGTATGCCGTCCCGGGGCTGGGGCGTTTCAGGGTCAGTGTTTACCGGCAGCGTGGCACAGTTGCCATGGTTTTCCGTTCTATCGCATTTATTATCCCGACGCTGGAAGGGCTCAATCTGCCGCCGGTCATGCAAAAAATCTGTCTGGAAGAGCGGGGGTTGATCCTTGTGACCGGGACTACCGGTTCCGGTAAATCGAGTACCCTTGCGGCGATGATCGATTACATAAATAATCAGAGGACCTGCAACATCATCACTATCGAAGATCCGGTTGAATTCCTGCATCGCGACAATAAGAGCATCATCAGTCAGCGAGAAGTCGGTACTGATACACCTACGTTCTCTGCTGCTCTGAAAGGGGCCTTGCGTCAGGATCCGGATGTCATTCTGGTCGGTGAAATGCGTGATTATGAAACAATCGAGACGGCGATGACGGCTGCGGAAACCGGTCATCTGGTCATGTCGACTCTGCATACGATGGACGCAGCGGAAACAATCAACCGCATCATCGGTGTGTTCCCGCCCTATCATCAGCGCCAGGTACGAATCCAGCTGGCGAGTATAATTAAAGGTGTTGTCTCCCAGAGGTTGGTACCCAAGTCTGACGGCAAGGGGCGAGTTCCGGCAGTTGAGATCATGCTGGCGTCAGCGCGCGTAAGGGAATGTATTGATGATAAAGACAAAACCAAGCAGTTGAATGACGCAATTGCCCAGGGTTTTGTTTCATACGGGATGCAGAGTTTTGACCAGTCGCTGATGAAGCTGTTTTCCAGCAAATTGATTACCTATGATGAGGCGCTCCGGCAGAGCTCGAATCCTGATGACTTTGCTCTCAAGGTTTCCGGCATTTCATCAACATCGGATGCTTCATGGGAAGGGTTTGAGAATAAGCCCGATGATCCCGCTGCGGAGCCGGATAAACTTGATATCGAGAAATATTGAGTTGTTACCGGCGGACAAGGTCTACCAGTATGCACTACGATTGCTCTCCGGGCGGGATTATACCGTTGCGAAAATGCGGCACAAGCTGGCGGCGCAGGAAGTGGTCGAGCAGGGCCTTGAAACTGTAGTTTCCCGTTTGCAGCGTGAAGGGTGGCTGAATGACATGCGGTATGCCGAGCGTTTTGCTGAATCGGCGCTTTCATCGGGTCGTTATTACGGAGTTCGTCTCCGTCTGGAGATGCGCCGCAGAGGGTTCAGTGAGGAGGTTGTACATGAAACCCTTGCTCCGCTGCTTGCGGAGAGTGATGAAATTTCCGAGGTCAGGTCGGCGGCAGAGCGACGCTACCCCGGATTTTCCTATTCAGCGGCAAGTGATCGCGATAAACGGCGGGTGGTCGGGTTTCTGCAGCGGCGCGGATTTGGATTTTCCGCGATAATGCGGGCGTTGCGAACTGAAGAATAATATTAATGAGGTACATCAATGACAGGTACAGAAATCCGCACACTTTTTCTTCAATATTTTGCTGACCGGGGCCACACGGTTGTTCCCAGTTCGGGGATTCTTCCCAAAAACGATCCGACGCTGATGTTTGCCAATGCCGGTATGAATCAGTTCAAAGACTGTTTTCTAGGGTTGGAGGATCGGGGCTATTATCGGGCTGCCAGCTCACAAAAATGTGTACGGGCGGGTGGTAAGCATAACGATCTTGAAAACGTCGGCCGGACGGCTCGACACCACACGTTCTTTGAAATGCTGGGGAATTTCTCCTTCGGCGATTATTTTAAAAAAGAGGCGATCGCCTATGCCTGGGAGTTTTTGACCAAAGAGTTGAAGCTGGACAAAAATCGCCTGTATGTGACGGTATATAGCGATGATGATGAAGCGGCAGATATCTGGCATCTTCAGGAAGGAATTCCCCGCGAGCGGATTTTCCGCTTCGGCGAGAAGGATAACTTCTGGTCAATGGGCGATACCGGTCCGTGCGGTCCCTGCAGTGAAATCTTTTATGACCAGGGAGTCGAAATCGGATGTGACCGTCCCGACTGCAATGTCGGCTGTGATTGTGACCGGTATATGGAAATCTGGAACAACGTCTTCATGCAGTTTAACCGGACAGCTGACGGCGTTTTGACTCCGCTGCCGAAACCGTCGGTCGATACCGGTATGGGGCTTGAACGTGTTACGGCGGTTATGCAGGGGGTTAGTTCCAACTACGATATCGATATCCTGCAGGGTATTATCCGTCATATCGAGCGACTGACCGGCAAACGCTACGGAGCGGACGACAAGGATAATGTTTCGATGCGGGTCATTGCCGACCATGCCCGGGCGGTAACGTTTCTGATCTGTGACGGTGCGCTCCCCTCCAATGAAGGGCGCGGCTATGTGCTGCGGCGGATCATGCGCCGGGCGGCGCGTCATGCCAAGATGCTCGGCTGTGCGGAGCCGATGCTTTTTCATATGGTTGATGCGGTGCGAGAGGTTATGGGGGACGCGTATCCGGAGTTGCAGGAACGTGAAGAGTATATCAAGAAGGTTGTACTGAGTGAAGAGCAGCGTTTTGCCGAAACGCTCGATCGCGGTTTGGTTCATCTCAATGATGAGGTTGCTACCCTACGAAGTGCCGGTAAGAGTGTTATTCCCGGTGATGTTCTGTTTAAGTTGTACGATACCTATGGATTTCCGACTGACCTGACCGCTGACATTGTTGAACACGAGGGTTTTACCATTGACGAAGCCGGTTTTGAACTCTGTATGGAGCGGCAGCGGGCACAGGCGCGTGAACATTGGAAAGGTTCCGGTGAGGAGGGGATTGCACAGATATATAAAGAGCTTCATACCAACGGAATTCGAGGTAAGTTTGTCGGTTATGATGAAATGTCGGTCTATTCCCCGGTGCTGGCAATTATTCGGGACGGAATCCCTGTTGCAACTGCGGTTGCAGGCGATTCAGTCTCAGTAATTACGGAAAAAACTCCTTTCTACGGAGATTCGGGTGGCCAAAAGGGCGACAGTGGGACAATTTCAACCGGAAGTGCTCACCTTGAGGTCGTGACCGCCAGTCGTCCGTTCTCCGATATGATTGTACATCATGCGGTTGTAACGGAAGGTGTCATAAAAATCCGTGATGCAGCTGATCTGAAGGTGTCACAAAGTGAACGATCCGCCACCTGCCGCAATCATACTGCGACACATCTGTTGCAGAGCGCGCTTCGGCAGGTGCTGGGTGATCATGTCAAGCAGGCGGGGTCACTGGTTTCGCTTGATCGTCTCCGTTTTGACTTCACGCATTTTTCCGCAGTAACCGATGAAGAGTTGCGCCGCATCGAAACGATTGTGAACAGATTCATTATGGCAAATGATCAGGTGATGACCCGTGAGATGGATGTTTCTGAAGCGATTGAAGCCGGTGCCACGGCTCTTTTCGATGAAAAATACGGAGATTCGGTCCGTGTTGTGAGAGTCGGAGACGTCAGCATGGAGTTGTGCGGGGGGACTCACGTACGGGCCGCTGGTGATATCGGCCTGTTCAAGGTTGTTTCAGAAGCAGGAATAGCTGCCGGAGTACGGCGTATCGAAGCATTGACCGGTTTTGGGGCTCTCGACTTTGTCCGGCAGATGGAGGATGAACAGAGAGGAATCGCAGTTTTGCTCAAGTCCGAGGCGGGGAATTCCCGTGACCGGCTCGAAAAACTTCTGGTTCGCCAGAGGGAACTGCAGCGTGAAATAGAAACGTTGCACGCAAAATTGAATGTAGCCGCTTCCGGGGGTTTATTGTCGCAGGTCGTCGAGGTGCAGGGGATCAAGCTGTTGGCCATACTGGTTGACGTTGAGGATATCAAGGCGCTGCGTGACCTGTCCGATACGTTGAAAGACAGTATCGGGGAGGGTGTGATTGTACTTGGTGCCGCAATTGGCGGTAAGGCAAATCTTTTGGTAGCGGTAACCAGAGAACTTAGTGGTTCAATCAGGGCTGGCGATATTATCAAACAGATTGCGCCGCTTGTCGGCGGCAGCGGAGGCGGTAAACCGGAACTTGCCCAGGCAGGCGGAAGTCAGCCGGATAAGCTTGTTGAAGCGCTGGCAGCAGTTTCTGTACTACTTTCAGGCCACAAATAAAAAAGGAAAAATTCAGGAATATTACCCATGCCGGTACGGTCATTACATAGCAGGAATCATCGGTTGCAATCATCACGAGCTACTCTTTTAGTTGTTGATGACGAACAGATAATTCGCGAGCTGTGTGAGCTTGCCCTCAAAGATTATAACGTTTTTCAGGCTGGCAGCTGTGAGGAAGCACTCCGGGTATACGAAACAGAATATGTTGATCTGGTCCTTTCCGATATCAATATGCCGGGTGGGTCAGGAATTGAGCTGCTTAAACGGGTGAAAAAGTTAGACCCGACTGCTGCCGTGATCATGATGGCCGGTTTTTCGGACAAAGAGATAGTTCTTAATGCGCTTAAAGAAGATGCGGACGATTTTATTAACAAACCGCTTAATCTTCTCCAGTTGAAAACGTCCATTAATAAAGCACTGGAAAGAAAGGCGCTTAAGGAGGAATTGGTCGCTATCAAGCGCTCTGAAGAACTTAAAAGCACATTTCTCTCGCTGGTGTCACACAAGCTTCGCACCCCTATTACCGGTATTTCTCTCTTTATACAGAATCTGCAGGCGGGGGTCTTTGATCCCGCTGATCCGACCTTTCAGCAGAATATTGATATGGTGAGAGGAGAGGCTCGCTATCTTGACCAGTTGGTTGCCGATCTGCTAGTATTCAGTCGAGTGATGGTAAACAGTACAGATGTCAACAAGTTGGCATGTGATCTGAATGAGATCGTTGCTGAGGTACTGATCAAGTGTCGTGAGGAATATTGCAATTTCGATGTATTTCTTGAAACAGCTTCAGACCCTTTGCCAAACGTGTTGCTTGACGTCCCGAAAATCCGTTTTGCACTGCATCAGGTGATCGATAATGCTTTCAAGTTCTCCGGCAAACAGGTTGATATCTCGATCAAGATGGGGAGCCACCGTGAAAAGGTATATATTATTGTTTCAGACAGCGGAATCGGTATTCCGGAGTCTGAAATGCCGAAAGTGTTTGAAAAATTTTATCAGATCGATAATGACCATACCGGACAGATCCGGGGCTTCGGGTTGGGTCTGTTCTATGCCCAGGATTTTATCAAACAGCATGGGGGGAGTATAAAAATTGCCAGCGAACCCGGCCTGGGTACAACGGTAACGATAAGCCTCCCCCTGCAATAACCTTTTGAGATTGCTGCCAACTTGCGGTAGACTGCTCCGCTTACTGAGAACCTGAATGGTGAATGAGTAAATTTACATTTCACAGGATTGGATAACACATGAAACAGTTAATTGAAAAAGCGAATACATTGATGGAAGCATTGCCCTATATCCGGCGTTTTTCCGGAAAAACGTTTGTCATAAAGTATGGCGGTCATGCCATGGCTGACGAAAAACTGAAGGAATCGTTTGCACTGGATGTTGTCCTGCTCAAGTCGCTGGGGATCAATACCGTCATCGTACATGGCGGCGGTCCGCAGATCAATGACACGTTGAAGCGCTATGGCATTGTCTCCGAGTTCGTGCGCGGCATGCGGGTAACCGACGCAGAAACGATGCAGGTCGTCGAGATGGTGCTGGCAGGTCAGGTTAATAAAGAGGTCGTAGGATATCTCAATCAGCATGGCGGTCGGGCGGTGGGTCTCTCCGGCAAGGATGGTACGCTGCTTCTGGCAAAAAAACTGCTTCAAGAGTTTCGGGCGGACGATGGCACGGTCGAGATGGTGGATATCGGGTATGTCGGAGATGTGGTCAAGGTAAACACCGATCTGATCGCAACTCTGGAGCAGGGGAAATATATTCCGGTTATTGCACCGATTGGTGTCGGTTTGGAAGGGGAGAGTTACAATATCAACGCAGATCTTGTTGCCGGCAGGGTTGCGGCGGCGCTCAATGCGGAAAAACTGATCCTTCTGACTGATATAAACGGGGTGAAAGATGTCAACGGTACTCTCCTTGAAAGTCTTTCAGTCGCGGAACTGCACCGCCTGATCGAGGAAGAGGCCATTACCGGCGGGATGATACCGAAGGTTATCTGCTGCGCCGATGCACTCAGGGACGGCGTCAAGAAGGCCCACATCATTGATGGCCGGATGCCTCACGCCGTATTGCTGGAAATATTTACAGACGTCGGTATCGGCACGGAGATTACGAAATGAACAGCCAGCAATGGGTTGAAAAATCAGATAAATACATCATGAAAACCTATGGCCGCTATCCGATCGTTCCAGTCAGGGGAGAAGGGTGCCGGTTGTGGGACGCTGACGGGAGGGAGTATCTTGATTTTCTTGGAGGCGTTGCGGTCAACAATCTGGGACATTGCCACCCGAACGTTGTGGCAGCTCTCCAGAAACAGGCCGCAGAGTTGATTCACTGTTCCAACTACTATCAGATCCCTCAGCAGATCGAGCTGGCTGAACTGCTCTGCAGCCACTCTTTTGCCGATAAGGCCTTCTTCTGCAACAGCGGCGCCGAGGCTAACGAGGCGGCGATCAAGCTGGCGCGTAAATACAGCCGCGATACGTTCGGTCCGGAACGCTACGAGATCATTACCGCTACCGATTCCTTCCATGGTCGCACCATGGCCACGGTTTCGGCTACCGGTCAGGAGAAGGTACAGCGTTTCTTTGATCCGCTGCTGCATGGTTTCAAGCATGTTCCCTTTAATGATGTCGCCACACTGGAAGCGGCGATTACACCCATTACCTGTGCTGTCATGCTGGAGCCGATTCAGGGCGAAGGCGGGGTCAATATGCCGTCCGTCGATTATTTTCACGCGGTACGCGAGATCTGTGACCGCCACGGACTGCTGCTGATCTTCGACGAAGTCCAGGTGGGGATGGGGCGCACCGGCACCCTCTTTGCCTATGAGCACTTTGGTATTACCCCTGATATTATGACGCTTGCCAAGGCACTGGCCGGCGGAGCACCGATCGGTACCATGCTGGCCAGGGACAAGTTTGCTGCCGCCTTTGTGCCGGGTACTCACGGATCAACCTTCGGCGGAAATCCGCTGGTCTGCGCCGCGGCCATCGCCACGGTCAGGACCATTCTTGAAGATGGCCTCCTCAACCGCTGCGAAGAGATCGGCGAATACCTGACTGGTGAACTGGAAACACTTGGCCGGAAGTACCCGTTTGTCAGGGAGGTACGCGGAGTGGGTCTGATGATCGGCATGGCGCTGGATATCCCGGCAGGCGATATTGTCAGGAAGGGGCATGAGCGGGGAGTGCTCCTGAATGTGGTTCATGACACGGTGCTCCGTTTTGTGCCACCGCTTGTGGTGACCAAACAGGAAATTGATACCATGATTGCAATACTCGACGGCATTTTTGCCGAAGTACAGGAGAAATAGATGACGCGACATTTTCTGGCGCTGCACGATTACAGCAAAGGCGAACTGGATGCTCTGCTGTTATTTGCCGCCGACCTGAAAAATAAACAGAAGGGGGGCATTCCGCACCGACTGTTGGACGGCAAGACCGTGGCGCTGATTTTTGAGAAGGCTTCGACACGTACCAGGGTTTCCTTTGAGGTTGGCGTTTTTCAGTTGGGCGGACACGGTCTGTTCATGTCATCCGGTACTTCACAGATGGGGCGCGGTGAACCGATCAAGGATAGTGCCCGTGTCATGTCCCGTTATTGCGACGGAGTCATGATCCGGACGTTCGGTCAGGAGATTGTGGACGAGTTTGCAAAGTATTCCGATATTCCGGTCATCAATGGACTGACGGATCTTTTTCACCCTTGCCAGATCATGGCTGATCTTCAGACGGTGATCGAACACAAAGGTACCTACGCCGGATTGCAGTTTGCCTGGATAGGCGACGGTAATAACATGGCAAATACGTGGATCGAGGCGGCGGCAATCTTCGGTTTTGAGTTGCGCCTGGCCTGTCCTGCAGGGTATGAACCGGACCGGAACGTTATGGAGTGGGCGCAGACAAAGGCTCCCGGTCTGATTTCGTTGACGACCGATCCGAAGGTGGCGGTGCAAGGGGCGGATGTTGTTAATACCGATGTCTGGGCCAGTATGGGGCAGGAAGCGGAGCAGAAAGAGCGTGAAAAGGCATTTGTCGGCTACTGTCTGGATGATACCCTGCTTGCTCTGGCACAGCCGGACTGCATCGTGTTGCACTGTCTCCCGGCTCACCGGGGGGAGGAAATTTCCGACTCGGTTATTGAGGGGAAGCATTCAGTTGTCTGGGATGAGGCGGAAAACCGTCTCCATATACAAAAAGCAATAATGGCTACGTTAATTAAATAATATCAGGTAACCAAAGGAGACTCGCAGATGGCACCAATCAAAAAACAGGATATCAAAAAAATAGTTCTGGCCTATTCAGGTGGTCTGGACACCTCAATTATCCTTAAATGGCTGAAAAACGAATACGGCTGCAAGGTTGTCGCTTTTTCCGCCGATCTGGGGCAGGGGGAGGAGCTGGATCCGGTCCGAGAGAAAGCACTGGCAACCGGTGCCGACAAGGTGTACATCGACGATCTGAAAGAAGAGTTCGTACGCGATTTTGTTTTCCCGATGTTCCGTGCCAACGCAATTTACGAGGGTCACTACCTGCTCGGTACCTCCATCGCCCGCCCGCTGATCGCCAAGCGTCAGATGGAAATCGCCGCGAAGGAGAAGTGCGATGCCGTTTCCCACGGTGCGACCGGCAAAGGGAACGATCAGGTCCGGTTCGAACTGGCCTACTACCACTTCAATCCGGCTATCAAGGTCATCGCTCCCTGGAGGATGTGGGATCTGAACAGTCGGATTGCCTTGATTGATTATGCAAAAAAGAATGGCATTCCGTTGCCGACCATCAAGAAGCGCCCCTGGTCTTCTGACCGCAACCTGCTGCATATCTCCTTCGAGGGGGGCATCCTGGAAGACACTTGGGCAGAGGCGCCGGAAGAGATGTATGTGCTGACGAGGCCGCCGGAAAAAGCACCCAACAAGGCGCAGTATGTCGAGATCGAGTTCAGAAACGGCAATGCCGTATCTGTTGACGGCGTAGCGATGACACCGGCTCAGCTGTTGGCGCACCTGAATCAAATCGGCGGAGTACACGGCGTCGGCAGGGTTGATCTGCTGGAAAACCGCTCGGTCGGCATGAAGTCGCGCGGCGTTTACGAGACCCCCGGCGGCACGATCCTGCGCGAGGCCCACTCCGCCGTCGAGCAGATCACCATGGACCGTGAAGTCATGCGTATCCGCGACAGCCTTATCCCTGAATACGCCAAACAGATCTACGCCGGTTACTGGTTCTCTCCCGAGCGGCAGATGCTGCAGGTACTGATCGACGATTCCCAGAAGTGCGTTAACGGCGTGGCCCGAGTCAAGCTGTACAAGGGACTCTGCCGTACGGTTGGTCGTAAATCTGAAAGCGATTCGCTCTTCAATCTCGACTTTGCCACCTTTGAGAAGGATCAGGTATTCAACCAGGCTGATGCTGAAGGCTTCATCAAGATCAATTCACTCAGATTGCGTATCCGGTCGCTGATGAACGCCAACCGGAAGAAGTAACAGAGCTAATGATAAACGGACGATGAAAATGGCCGCTTAACCGGAGAGTATGCCGGTTGGGCGGCTTTTTTTGAGAGATAACTTCAATAATAATTTGGCATCCAAGGTGTCTTGCGACGTAATCTGACATACAAATAGTGTATTCTGAAATAAATGTACTTGTGAGGTTGGTATGGGTAGTTTCCTGCCGAACAAAATAATATCAAAGCCAGACAACAACCAATCTGCTGATTCGTTGAATTTCATAGATTTATTCTGTGGTTGCGGGGGCTTTACGCTCGGAATGGAGCGTGCCGGATTCAAATGTCTGGCTGCGATTGATTTCAATGTCGAGGCAGTTGCCACACTTCAGGCCAATCTTTCACATATTAAGCATATCCTGCACCGCGATCTGACAGCCTTTGGCCCTGACGAGTTATCGGAGCTGATTGGTGTCAATCATGTTGATGTCATAGTGGGAGGACCTCCCTGTCAGGGGTTTTCGACCGCTCGAAAAGTTGGTGGGGCCAATCATGGTGAACGTCTCAACGATGACCCACGACGCCACCTGTATCTGGAGCTTTTGAAATACGTCGGTTTCTTCAGACCCAAAGTCTTTGTGATGGAAAATGTTCTCGGGATTAAGACCGCTGCGGGTGGGGAATATTTTACCCGTGTGCAGTCGGAAGCTCGGGCTCTTGGTTACCGGGTACATGGACAGGTGGAAGATGCCTGGGAGCTGGGAGTGCCGCAAAAGCGACGTCGGCAACTTATTATTGGCACCAGGGCGGATATCCCCGGTTATTTTTCGCCTAACCTGATGCCTTCGCCTCGTGCGCTTCCACGAACTCTGTTGGGTGCTGCAATAGGTGATCTTCCTCCGCTTAGAGCTGGGGAGGGAGAAGATGAGTGCGATTATGACTTCAATCGTATGGTTAAACACTTGGAGCATAATGGTGATCCTGCATACAAGTACCTGTTTGAGGTACTGGAGATCGATCTTGCGAAAAAGCTGACAAACCATGTTGCCCGCCCACATAGCGACCGGGATCTGCGAGATTTTGCTCTGATTAATGAAGGTGAGAGTTCAGCAGTAGCGATGCGAAATGGCGTTGATTTTGAGTTTCCGTACGACAAGTCCAGCTTTAAGGATCGATATACCCGTCAGAGCCGATCTGCTGCCTGTTCAACAATTGTCGCACACCTGAGCAAGGACGGCTTGATGTTTATCCATCCAACCCAAAACCGCTCACTCACACCGCGCGAAGCGGCCAGAATTCAAAGTTTTCCGGATTGGTTCCGGTTCCCAGAAGCACGAACTCACTCATTTCGAATGATCGGCAATGCCGTGCCGCCATTAATATCGGAGGCTGTCGGGCTTTCGATCATCGATTACCTTGAAAGGGAGGTCATCATGGATAAAAACATCGATATCAAATCAGGTTCTTACATAATACCTGAGAACAGTGACGAAGCTCTGCAGTGGCTCAAGCCTTTGCTGGGACAAGACAATAAGTCGCTACGCCGATTTACACAAGAAAATTTAATAAAAGGATGGGCTTCAATACTGTTTCTGTATCCTGGCTTGCATCCCGATGGAGCTCTTGATCGCGGAGAGGTGGCTGACGATATCGAAAATTATTATGTGCTTGAAAACATGCCTTCCGAATTTTTGAAACGTTACTACAAGTTAAGTGGATGGCCTGTTGAGTTGGTGCCGGTTGCAGCGGAAGCTTGGCGAAGATTTGAAGGTAAAGAATTATGCGAGGAAGAGTTTTACTTTTCAGAGGCACAAATGGCTGGATTAAGGCACAGGTTGTCAATTCAATTGAGGTAAGGTACTAAAGATGGCGGAACTTACTGTCGCACCTTATGCCCCTTCTTTGATCGAGTCCATGCGTTCGGTTGGCTACTCTCTTGAATCTGCAATCGCAGATCTCATCGATAACAGCATTTCAGCAAGCGCTAAGAAGATATCCATTCGTTACTCTCCCCATGAAGCACCTTATGTTGCAATTCTTGACGATGGTTTTGGCATGAAGCCAGATGAACTGACAAAGGCCATGCGTCATGGCAGCAGGAATCCATGGGATGTTAGGGCTGTAAATGATCTTGGCCGGTTCGGATTAGGACTTAAGACCGCATCTCTTTCGCAGTGTCGAAAACTGACTGTAATCAGCCTAAAAGATGGCGAACTGTCAGCCAGATGCTGGGACCTCGACTTGATAGCCGAGCGTGAAAACTGGATTCTATATGTTCCTGAAGCAGAAGAAATTGAACGCTACCCACTTGTCAGTGATCTTTTGCGACAAGGACGTGGCACTGTAATCCTATGGGAGCAACTTGACAGGCTGGTGGCTGGTGAACCCAATTTACATCGAGCCCTTGCCGAAAAAATGGATCTAGTGCGAGAGCATCTAGCCTTGGTGTTTCACCGATACCTTGCAGGAGAACCCGGTCTAAGCAAAATTGAAATTCGTCTGAATGAGAACCAGGTAGCACCATTTGATCCATTTCTTTCTTGGCATTCTGCCATACAGCCTCTGCAGGAAGAACCAATCATTATTGAAAATCATACTGTCCTCGTAAAACCATATATTCTCCCTCACATTAGCAAGCTTTCCCCTGATGAGTTACGACAAGCTGGGGGTGAAGAGGGACTTCGTCGCAATCAGGGTTTTTATATTTATCGAAACCACCGACTCATTATCTGGGGAACATGGTTCCGTCTAACCAGACAGGCAGAACTTTCGAAACTTGCACGTGTCAAGGTTGACATCCCCAATACACTTGATCACCTTTGGACCCTCGACATAAAAAAATCAGCTGCACACCCTCCAGATGAAGTAAGACAAAATCTCAGACGTATTGTCGATAAAATTGTTGGAACCAGCCGCAGGGTCTATACATTCCGAGGGCGCGCTACCAAAAGTGATCGGCTGATACATTCTTGGAGCCGTATAGAAGGAAGAGATGGAATCAGCTATGTCGTAAACCGTGAACATCCTGTTATTGGTGCATTCATGGAAAAACTCGATGTCGGCGGCAGAAGAATGCTTGAACTTTTATTAGATACAGTCGAGCGTACATTCCCGTCAGATGCGTTATATGCAGACATGGCTTCAGATCGTCCCCGGTATTTTGAAGATGAAAACCTAATGGAAAAATTCAGGGACTTGGCACTTTGCCTGCTAAGTACTGCGGAAAGTATTGATGGTGGGAGAGAACGCATTCTGAGTAGTCTTGCTTCACTCGACCCCTTTTGCCAATATCCAGACATTACAGCATCAATAATCAAGGAGCTAAAAGGTGCCGACTGAAAACTCCCAGAAAATTGAAAATGCGGTTGTAGCCACTCTGAACATGGATCGATTGCCAACAGAAGAAGATATTCTAAGGCTTGTACATGGCTTTCGTGCCGTGTTCCCAGTTTCTGATCAAGAACTTGATGTGTTGCTCCGCAGACTACATTCTCGCCTGAGGATTGATATGGATACTGGCACCGCAATTATAGCGGACCATCAATCATGGCTTCCAGCACGTCAACCAGACATCGATCCTTATTACTGGAATCGTTATGCAGGGTATCTTAACCGGGATGGTTGGCCTCCTAAAGTGGTCAATACCTTGGACAAAGTTACTGATGAGATACTTGATCTAATGGGCGATCCAGCCAAAACGACTGCTTGGTTTCGCAGAGGATTGGTGATGGGAGACGTGCAGTCCGGTAAAACAGCAACATACACCGCACTTTGCTGCAAGGCTGCAGATGCCGGTTACCGATTGATCATACTTCTTACTGGCACACTCGAAAGTTTAAGGCGGCAGACCCAGGAACGCTTGGATGCTGGGTTTGTAGGGCTTGATAGTTCCGGCCTGCTTTCCCAACAACGTACGACAAGAGAAGTCGGTGTCGGCTTGCTTAACCGTACGAGGATGGCGGGTGTATTCACATCTACCAAAAAAGATTTCAGAAGCGATCTCATGAATCAGCTTGGATTCAGGCTTAACGCATTTGCAGAACCAGTTCTGGTCGTGGTCAAGAAAAACAAGAAAATTCTTGAGAACTTGGAAAACTGGCTCCGTTCATACAATGCTGGCAATGATGGGAAAATTGATACTCCGATGCTTCTTATAGACGATGAGGCAGATAATGCCTCTGTAAACACCAACTCAAACAATGACGATCCGACAGCCATCAATGAAAGAATCAGAGCCCTTCTCCGTCTGTTTACAAGATCAAGTTATGTCGGATTCACAGCAACACCTTTCGCAAATATATTTATTGATCCTGACTCTGAAAATGACATGGTTGGTGACGATCTTTTCCCGCAGCACTTCATATATGCACTTGAGGCACCCACAAATTATGTTGGAGCTCAATCAATTTTTGGTGATGAGGTCATGATTGACTGTCTAAGAGAAATAGAGGACGCTGATGACTTTTTTCCGTCAAGGCACAGGCCAACACTTGCAGTTGATGCACTTCCAGAAAGTCTTCTCTCTGCATTCAAGTCGTTTATAGTATCCAATGCAATTCGTGACCTTCGAGGTGAGGGTAATACTCATCGCTCAATGCTTGTAAATGTAAGTCGATTTACTGACGTACAAGACCAAGTGGCGTGTCTTCTTGACCATGAGTTGAGAGAAATCCATCGAGAGATTCGAAGTTACAGCCAGCTTGATCCTTCCGAGGCATGCCGCTCGAAAACTATTGCAGCTATCAGGGACACTTGGACCTCAGAATTTTCAGAAACAGAATTTGCTTGGTTTGAAGTTCAAAAAGCCCTTCTTCGGGCTGCATTACCATTACAGGTCAGGTCGGTTAACCAGCGTTCAGGCGCTGCAAGTCTCGATTATTCCTTATATCGTGAGAGCGGACTGCGTGTTATTGCAGTAGGAGGTAACAGTTTGTCAAGGGGGTTAACTCTTGAGGGGCTTTCAACGAGTTACTTCTTCAGAAACTCCCAGATGTATGACACCCTCCTCCAGATGGGCCGTTGGTTTGGTTATCGTGATGGCTATTCAGATCTTTGCAGGATATGGCTTTCGGAAGAAGCAACCCACTGGTACAGGCATATCGCTTTGGCTAGCGAGGAGTTACGTAGTGAAATCCGCAGGATGCAGGCATTCAATCTGACTCCAAAAGATTTCGGATTAAAGGTTAGAGCGCATCCTGATTCGCTAATTGTAACCGCCCGTAATAAAATGCGGGCAACACAGATAATCGAAAGGTTAATTTCAGTAAGCGGGCAAGGGCTTGAAACGCCGAGATTACATCAGTCACAGGAATATATTCGTGCAAATGCATTGGCCACGGAACACCTTTTTTCTGATTTGAGTGCTCAAGGCATCCGACAACAACGTTCAATTTTTGGGAATAACATTTGGAAGGATGTCCCATTAAAATTGATATGCACGTTTTTGAGACGATTCGAGAATCATCCTCTGAATCTGACTTTCCAGAGAGATGACCTTGCATCATTCTTAGAATCTACGGACGAAACCAAGCTTCAAAGCTGGGATATTGTGCTTCCCAATGGAGGAGAACCAGAAACTGTATTCGCTGGTATTAATTACCATCCACAAAAACGCAGGATTGAAATCAGGGGCGATTCGCGATCAATTCTTGTCTCTGGTTCAAAAGCTCGCGTTGGATCAAGAGGTATTGAGAGGGAAGGAGTCTCTGAAGAACTAATTCGTGCAAAGGAAGAGGAGTATCGACTGCAGGGTAAAAGTGTGCCCGACTGGGAATATAGGAGATTAAGGTCAAAACCGCTGCTTCTTGTTCATCTCGTTAAACCCGTAGAAGACGGTGTGGACTATGATACTGAAGGGATTCCACTTGTCGCTGTTGGTCTGAGTTTTCCTGAATTTGATGACAGTGATATAGCACGACGTGTCAGATATCGAGTTAATCTGGTTGAGTGGAGAAATATGTTCCAGATGGAAGCAGATGACGTAATGGAGTCTGATGATGATAATGTTTGAGTCACGGTGGGAGACACTGGAACCCGGAAAGGGATTTCTTCGGGTTGATGAAGAGCATCCTCTGGATTTCTATATCGGGCTGGATGCTTCGGGAGAACGTGTACTCCTTCTCGTATCAGATGGCGAAACTGATATCCCATCACAAACACAGGCAATTCAGGTTTTTTGTAGACATAGACACGATGGAAGATGGGCTCTGATATTTCGGTTGATTCGTCCGGAATTGGGACGGATTTTCTCTCATCTTTGTGAAGACCTTGTTGAGTTTGGCAGGACGTTACTGAACGACAGCAAAGCTGCAGAGGTGACAACAAAACGTTTTGCACGATGGCAACGTCTTCTGGAGCGCAGTGCCGATGGATTACTGGATGAATCTTCCATCAGAGGTCTAATAGGCGAGTTGATGTTTCTTATCCACTTTGCCATTCCAGCTTACGGTGTTGTACCTGCTCTTGAGGGATGGGTGGGGCCACTGGATGCAGAACAGGATTTCAGGTACCCGAATGCAGTATATGAGATTAAGTCCGTAAGGCCCAATTCAACAAAAATAAAAATTTCTTCAGCTGAGCAACTTGAAGATGTTCAATGCCCATTTCAGCTAGTTACGGTAACTTTGAATCCTTCCGAACGAGCAGGAAATGATTCGTTTTGTTTACCTGACATTGTGTCAGATTTACGGGTCCGGTTTGAAAATGAACCGGCAGCATACGCCTTGTTGGAGGAACGATTACTTTCTGCAGGATATTTGGATCGGGAAGAGTATAGGAGCCATGTTTATCAACTTGGTGAATTTCGTCGCTTCGCTGTTGTTGAAGGATTCCCCAGAATAGTTCGTTCTTCCCTCCCAAGCGGTATTGGGAGTGTTATTTATGAGGTCGTTTTATCGGCATGCCAGACTTTTGAGATTGTCAGTTAGGGGGCCAAATTCAGATGGATCTTGATGACTTTAGAAAAGACTACCTCGAGTCAGTTCGATCTCATGCAGCGGCAGAAGGCGACCTTACTCAGGCTGCTTTTGTCACGATAGCATCCCAACGTTTGATGGATGCTGAGGAGTTGCCTGATTTTGAACCATGCTATCATGAAGGGAATGGAGTACGTGACCGTAGACTAAAACTGAGAGTTGACGGATATTCCTTTGATGATGCAGACGGGGCAATGAAGCTCATAATTGCTGACTACAGGGGTGGTGCTGAAGCCGAAACACTAACGCAAACTGATGCTACATCGCTTTTTGCGAGGTTGCGTGCATTTGTGTCGGAAGCCATGAGCGGTCAACTTCACCCTGAACTTGAAGAAAGCTCACCTGTATATGCTCTTGCAGGCGATATTTACAGGAACAGGCTGGGAATAATGCGTTTCAGGTTGTTTCTGGTAACGGATGCTGTTCTGAGCAGCCGAATCAAGGACTGGCCTGAAGACTATCAGAACCAGATTCCGGTTGAATTCCACATCTGGGATATTGCACGTTTCCACAGGGCGTATGAATCAAAATCCGGAAGGGATGAACTTGCTATAGATTTCCGCGACTTTTCCTCTTTTGGAATACCATGCCTTGAGGCAAGCCAGACATCGGGAGAGTACAAGGCTTATCTCTGCGTCATACCAGGGACAGTGTTGGCCGATCTTTATGACAGATACGGTAGCAGGCTGCTTGAACGAAATGTTCGCGCATTTTTAGGCGCACGAGGATCAAAGAGCGTAAATACGGGTATCAAAACTACAATCCTTACAAAACCCGCAATGTTTTTTGCATACAATAACGGTATAGCAGCAACGGCAAGTTCTGCAGAAGTGGTTCAGAATGAGAACGGGCTTTGTATTACAATGGTTCAGGATCTCCAGATTGTGAATGGAGGGCAGACCACCGCATCCCTTTCAACCACACGGCGTAAAGAAAAAAATGATCTTGGAAACATCTTTGTCCAAATGAAGCTTTCAGTTGTTACGCCCGATCATGCAGATGAAGTAATTCCAAATATATCGAGGTATGCTAACAGTCAGAACAAGGTTAATGATGCTGACTTTTTTTCGAATCATCTGTTCCATGTTCGGATTGAAACTCATTCAAGACGCATTTGGGCACCTCCGGCAGTGGCAGGTTCCCAACACAACACTCATTGGTTTTATGAACGTGCACGTGGGCAATATCTAAATGAGCAAGCCAAGCTTTCGAAATCCGACAAAAACAAATATCTTGTTCAAAACCCACGTGATCAACTGATTATCAAGACTGATCTTGCAAAATATGAAAATGCCTGGCGTGGTTTACCACACATTGTCAGTCTCGGTGCTCAGAAGAATTTCAGGGCATTTGCTGAGTGGATTGAAGAACTCTGGAAAACATCTGATGCAGATTTCAATGAAGAGTACTTCCGCAGGCTTGTTGCAAAGGCAATTATCTGGAAATCTACAGAGCGGCTGGTCTCAAAACAACCTTGGTACCAGAATGGATACCGAGCAAACATAGTCGCTTATGCGATTGCCAAACTTTCAATGATTATAGGGACAAAAGAGCGCGGGAAATCACTCGATTTCAAAACAATCTGGAACCGCCAACGTATCTCGACTGCCCTTGAACGCCAACTAGCTTTGGTTTCCGAAGCAGCATTTACGGTTATTGTTGACCCGGACAGAGGGATTGAAAACGTTACCGAATGGTGTAAGAAAAAACTGTGTTGGGAAAAGATTGAAAGCCTGGGTATCATTCTTTTGCCTGAATTCAAGGCTGAACTCATTGATAAAGACGAGCTTGTATCGGCGGAAAAGGAAGCCAAAGTAATTCAGAAAACGGACAATGGGATTGAAGCACAGAGAACCGTTTTCAGTTGTGGAGCCTCATACTGGCAAAAATTGCTTGAATGGAATTCCGACAAGTCTGTTTTGACACCTGATGAAGAAAGTGTGATTAATGTAGCTGCTCGTATTCCAAACAAAATACCTTCCGACAAACAAAGCCTATGGATTCTGGAAATCAAATCAAAGGCAGAAGCCGAGGGTTTCTTTGAATGACAGACGTCTTCACCAAGTCCAAGCGATCAGAAGTCATGTCGCTAATTAAGAACCGCAACACCAAGCCCGAGCTTGCTGTACGCTCTCTGCTGCACCGCATGGGTTTCCGATTCCGCCTCCACCGAGCTGATCTGCCGGGTAAACCTGATATCGTATTGCCTCGTTACAAAACAGTCATATTCGTTCATGGCTGTTTCTGGCACCGGCACAAGGGCTGCCGATTTGCCTACACACCGAAAAGCAGGACGGATTTCTGGCTGAAGAAGCTAGAATCCAACATGGTTCGCGACCAGCTGGTAAAGGCCGATCTGGAGCGGTTGGGCTGGCGGGTGATAACAGTCTGGGAGTGTGAACTTCGGGAACCGGGGCAATTGGCCAATCGGCTTGACTTAAACAGAGAGGTTTTATAGCGATGAAGAAAAAGCCTGTCCCGACCACAACCCATGAACTCGCACCGCTCATCACCGAACTTCGTGGCCTCATCCACTCCGCACGCCACGCCGTTGCCACTACGGTCAACACCCTGCAGGTGATGACCAACTTCGAGATTGGTCGGCGGATTGTGGAATATGAACAGAAGGGGGAGAAGCGGGCCGAATATGGGAAGGAGTTGCTAAAGGAGCTTTCCAAACGGCTATCAGAGGAGTTCGGAGTCGGGTTTTCCCCGACCAACTTGAGGCTGATACGACAATTTTACGTTGAATATCGGGATCGGGTTAGTCAGTTCCCGTCCGATGTTTTCGCGCCCCGACAGATTTGTCAGACAGTGTCTGACAAATTACAAAGTGAGACAATTTCGCATACACTGTCTGCGAAATCCGGGAAATCACCGTTTACGCTAAGCTGGTCACATTATGTCCTGCTTCTCACCATCAAAAACCCCGAAGAGCGCAGCTTCTACGAAATCGAAGCATTCCAGTCAAATTGGTCTTTCCGTGAGCTGAAACGTCAAGTGGCCTCTTGCCTTTACGAACGTCTTGCACTCAGCAAAGACAAAGAAGGCGTCCATAAGCTCGCCTCCAAGGGGCAAATCATCGTTACGGTTGCGGACATCCTCAAGGAGCCGTACATCCTCGAATTTCTCGGTCTTGACGATAAAGCTGGCTATTCTGAATCCGATATGGAAACCGCAATTATCGACCAGCTTGAGAAGTTCCTGCTCGAACTCGGCAAGGGGTTCCTCTTTGAAGCCCGCCAGAAGCGCTTCACCTTCGACGAGGACCATTTCTTTGTCGATCTCGTCTTCTACAACCGTCTGCTCCGCTGCTACGTAATCATAGATCTGAAGCTCGACAAGCTCAGTCATCAGGATCTGGGGCAGATGCAGATGTACGTGAACTACTTCGATCGTTACGTGAAGACCCCTGATGAGAACCCCACCATCGGCATTCTGCTCTGTAAACGGAAGAAACAGGCCATCGTCGAACTCACGCTGCCTGCCGATGCCAATATCCACGCGCGGGAGTACAATCTCTATCTGCCATCCAAGGAAGTCCTCCAGCAGAAGCTGGTTGACTGGGTGCGGGAGCAGGAAGTTGTATATGGAGTTGGAAAGGATACGTCTACTCTTTGATTTTATCCGTTTTTCGCGTATAGTGCCCACTCTGCAATTTCAAAAAATAGCACAAGGAATCAATACATCATGTCCAAAGATAAACTGTGGGGCGGTCGCTTCACCCAGCCCACCGATAAATTTGTTGAGGAATTCACCGCGTCCATTCAATTT
Source organism: Geobacter sp. (assembly GCA_009885845.1). Taxonomy (GTDB): domain Bacteria; phylum Desulfobacterota; class Desulfuromonadia; order Geobacterales; family Pseudopelobacteraceae; genus JACRCG01. The sequence continues at coordinate 20,902 of VFJW01000080.1, read as the reverse complement.
GATAAGCGCCTGTATCATCAGGATATTCGAGGTTCTATCGCCCATGCCCGCATGCTCGGCAAGCAGGGGATCATTCCGCTGGAGGACGTCGAGCAGATCGTTCATGGCCTGCATGCCATTCTGGAGCAGATCGAGGCCGGCCAGTTTGATTTTTCCATTGCCCTTGAAGACATCCATATGAACATCGAAGCGCGCCTGTCAGCGGCCATCGGTGAAGCGGGCAAGCGCCTGCACACCGGGCGTTCGCGTAACGACCAGGTGGCGCTGGATATCCGGCTGTACCTGCGGGATGAAATTGTTGATATTACGACCTATCTCGACCTGCTGATCGATGCCCTGCTTACCCAGGCGGAGGCAAACCTGGACACGCTGATGCCCGGTTTCACCCACCTGCAGACTGCGCAGCCGATCCTGTTCGCCCACCACCTGATGGCGTATGTCGAGATGTTCAAACGTGACAAGGGGCGTCTTGACGATTGTCTGAAACGGGTCAACGTCCTCCCTCTGGGTGCCGGCGCGCTTGCCGGGACGACCTTCCCGATCGATCGTGAATATGTTGCCGAACAGCTCGATTTTCCCTCCATCACCCGCAACTCGCTGGACGCTGTTTCCGACCGGGATTTTGCTCTGGAATTTCTTGCGGACGCTTCAATTCTGATGATGCATCTGTCCCGCTTTTCGGAAGAGCTGATTATCTGGTCAACCAGCGCGTTTCGATTCATCGAATTATCTGACGGCTTCTGTACCGGATCATCGATCATGCCGCAGAAGAAAAATCCGGATGTGCCTGAACTGGTGCGGGGTAAAACAGGGCGGGTCTATGGGAATCTGATGGCTCTGCTGACGACCATGAAGGCTCTGCCGCTCGCCTACAACAAGGATATGCAGGAAGACAAGGAGCCGCTCTTTGATACGATTGACACGGTCAAGGGGAGTCTTAAAATATTTGCCGATATGATCCGTGAGATGCGTGTCAATACCGGAAGCATGCGCAATGCCGCCGGCCAGGGTTTCTCTACCGCAACCGATGTTGCTGATTACCTGGTGCGCAAGGGACTCCCCTTCCGTGATGCTCATGAAGTAGTCGGTAAGTCGGTCGCGTATTGTGTGGAACATGAGAAGGATATTACGGAGCTCTCACTGGTAGAGTGGCAGCGGTTTTCTGACCGGATCGATACGGATATCTTTGCGTGCATAACTGTTGAGGCCAGTGTCAATGCCCGGAATATTCCTGGCGGTACGGCTCGTGAACGTGTATTGAGTGAGATCCAGAACGTGCGAGCGGGTCACTGATTCACGATGTACTGCGAATTCTTCGGCTTTTCTGAAAAGCCATTTACGATTACCCCGAATCCCCACTTTGTGTTTCTGAGTACCGTTCACCGCGAAGCGTTTGCCCGTCTACTGTACGGCGTTGACAATCATGCCGGTTTCATCGCACTGACGGGTGAAGTTGGAACCGGTAAAACGACGATGCTCCGCACATTGTTGGCCCAGCTCGACCCGGAGAAATACCGGAGCGCTCTTATTTTTAACCCCTGTATGTCTGCTGAACAGCTTCTGGCCGCAATATGCCGGGAGTTCGGCGTTGATCCCGGTGAGAAAAACCGTTTCAGCTATCTTGATGCGCTTAACAGCTTTCTGATTGAGCAGAATAGTGCCGGACGGACGGTCATTCTTGTTATTGACGAGGCACAGAATCTGGACGCGGACGTACTTGAACAGGTGCGAATGATCTCCAATCTGGAGACGGAACGGGATAAGCTGATCCAGATCATTCTGGCCGGTCAGCCGGAATTGAACGACATCCTCCGACAATATGACCTGCGCCAACTTAACCAGCGTATTACCGTGCGCTGCCGGCTGACGCCGATGAAGCTGGATGATACGGTCAGTTATATCAATCACCGGCTTAAAATATCCGGCAGCCGGATTCCGGACATCTTTTCAGCTTCTGCGGTCAAGCGTATCTATCGTTTTTCACAGGGCATACCCCGGTTGATTAATGTGGCCTGTGAACAGGCGCTCGTTATGGCCTGGACCATGGAAACCCGCTCTGTTTCTCCTGCAATTGCAGCAGAGGTTATCGCCGAGCTTCAGCCTGTTGATGAGTATGAAGGGGTCTGGGATGGACTCTGGTACCGAATTTCGCGCTGGCTGTTTGCCGGAAAGTGACCTTGCTATGAGTTATATACTTGATGCCCTGAAAAAAATTGAACACGAAAAAAACAAGAGGACCCGACCGGATGGAAGGATCAGTATATCCGGCGATCTGTTTCAGGAACGAAAACATCCCGCCGCCAAAGCTGGAATCTGGAAAATCCTGATTCTAATTGCGCTTGCATCTCTGGTGACATGTGTCGGTACCTGGTTTGTGCTTCAAAGAGACAGTACGAAGAGCGGAACTGTTCAGCGTTCATCAGTCCCACAGCCTCCTGTTCCCGTAACCCCTTCGGTTGTACCGCCCGCAATTCCGGTTCCTGTTCAGTCTCAGGTTCCTGTCACCGTCGTGCCGACTGTTGCGCCGCCAGCTGTTGCTCCGGACGCAGTGAAAAGCCCGGAAGCGTTAGCAGGTGCCGATTCTTCAGTTCAGAAAGCCCGACGTCCAATAAAACAGACGAAAGCTCAATCACCTTCTCCAATACTACCGGCTCAAACTGTTCCGCCGCCTGCCGACATCAAACTGTCAGGAATTGCCTGGCAGGACGAGCACGCATCCCGAAGGGCCGTTGTCAACGGATTTCTGCTTAAAGAGGGCGCCGTCGTTGCGGGAGCGAAAATAGTTGATATTCAAGCCGACCGGGTTCGTTTTTCATCATCCGCTGGACTGTTCGAGATAAAGCTGGATGCTGTATTACCTGCCGGGGCACAACGATGAATAGATTCTGGCGATCAGTGCTAATTGTTGGATTGTCTGTAATGGCAGCGGCGTGCGGCAAAAAAGGGGCGTTGCTTTATCCCGACATGCTGGTGCCGGCTGCTCCGACTGCGGTAACCGCGCAGCAGAGTGGTTCAGTTGTAAAACTTCAATTTACTGTGCCTGATAAAGATCGAACCGGGAAGGCCTTGCAGGGCCTGGCAGGGGTAAAAATAAGCAGACTTGTTGCAGAAGCTGATCAGAAAGAGGTCTGTAAATCATGCATGACGGATTATCAACTTCTGAGGACACTCTACCTTGACCCTCTTCAGGCTGATACCCAGCGCTTTGGAAACCAGCTGATACATTTTGACAGTGATGTGAGCGCCGGAAAATCATATTCATACAGCATCGTCCCATTTGCGGCGAGCGGCGTGGATGGCGCAGCATCGACTGTTTCAACCGTCCGGGTGGTCTCTCCGTTTCCGGCGCCTGATTTGAAAATCGAGTCATTCCCGACTGAGGTGAAGCTTCAAGTAATATTTCAGCCTCTGATCTCCGGCCGTTTGCTCGGTTTTAACCTGTATCGTTCATCTGATACGGCCGCCCGGTCTTTTCAACCGCTTAACAAAGAAATGGTGAAAGGGAACGAATATATTGACGCTGCTCTTGAGCGGAAAGTGAAGTATCACTATCGAGCCAGAGCGTTACTGACGACAGCATTGGGAGATACTGCAGAAAGTCTCGAGTCTAATGATGTTGAAGGGATGCTGAAGGACGACGAATGAAGCATCAGTTTGATGAATACTTGAAACGTAAAAGGGCATCCAAAATGGATGCCCTTTTACGTTGAATCACTATAGAACCAGATATTACTTGGCTACAGTTTTAGCCAGTTCTTCAGCCAGTTTTGCATAAGGGTTGGCGAACAGGATGATCAGACAGACAACCAGCGCATAGATAGCGAGGGACTCGATCATGGCCAGACCGATCATCATGGTGGTCAGGATTTTCCCGGAAGCGCCGGGGTTACGTGAAACGCCTTCTACGGCGCTTTTAACTGCGAGACCCTGGCCAATACCGGTGCCTACGGTGCCAAGTGCCATACCAATACCTGCTGCGAGAACGCACATCGTGAAAAAGCTCATCTTTACTACCTCCGTATGGTTTTGTCTCCTAAACAGTATAGGAGTAAGAAAGTCAGTTTGAGGTTACGATTAAGGTTAAGATTAAGATTAAGGTTGAGTTACAAGACTCTCTCAGCCTTAACCTGTTTCACTCTTAATCTGTCCTGTCAGTGTGCGTGCTCCAGCGAACCCTGGATGTAGATCATTGCCAGGAGCATGAACACGAAGGCTTGAATAAATGATACCAGAACGCCCATCAGCATCATCGGCAGGGGAACGAGGAACGGCGCAAGTCCGAAGAAAATCATCAGCACAAGTTCGTGGCCGTTCATGTTGCCGAAAAGACGCAGTGTCAGAGAAACCGGACGGCTCATGTGTCCGATAACTTCGATGAAAAACATTATCGGTGCCAGCCAGGCGATGGGGCCGAGGAAGTGCTTTATATAGCTCAGGCCGTGGTGTTTGATCCCGACCACATGGGTAGAGACGAAGACGATTACTGCACAGGCTGCCGTAGTGTTGATGTTTGCAGTTGGTGGGAAAAAGCCGGGAATCAGGCCGATAAGGTTTGATACAAGCACGAATATTGCGAGTGTAGCAATAAGCGGAAAGAAGGGACGACCATGTTCCCCCATAGTGTCAACAATCATGCCTTCGATTCCACCGATGACGGTTTCCATGAAATTCTGCATTCCGCTTGGAATGGCCTTAAGTGCTGAAGTGGCCAACAGCGAAAGAACCAGCAGCAGCACAATGATCAACCACGTGTAAGCAATTGCATCGGCACTCGCTCCGGTTATATGGAGTGGCGCCAGCAGCTTACGGAAAAATTCAAGAAAAAGTAACGGGTGAACCATGGAGCTAACCTCCTGCGCGCAGGGCGCTGTATAGTGAAAGAGTGATGATATTGATTACAATTATTGAGAGTCCAACTAAAAGCCCGGCGAGTGAAAACCATCCGGAAGTAATAATACCATACAGAATAAAACCGGTCAGGCTCAAACGGGCAATGAAACGGAGCTGAGCGTATGAAGTTGCATTGGCAGGCAGCTGACCCAGAATGCGCTGCAGTACGTTACGAATCCAGAAAAAATTTGCTATTGCAATACAGCCACCGGCCAGAACGCCTAAGGCGACTTTTAGTGAAAACAGCGCCCATCCACCCAGAGCCAGTATTGCCAACAACCCCAGGCTCCCCTTGATGATGACAGCAAAGAGGTTATCCTCGTTGATCGTTATCATCACTTTTTCGGATCTCCCTGCCGGCGATTACGTAGACGTTCTTGAAACCGGCGGCAATGCCGATGAACAGAAAAATATAAAAGAACCAGGGTTTTGTGCCAAACCATCGATCAAGAGTCAAGCCAAACCAGACGCCAATGGCAATCGCCAGCACAACAGAAATACCCATGCTGGAGACCATCGCGAGGCTTTGAAAAAGCTGGCGATTATTGCTGGCCATATACGATCAGGATCGAAAGAGGCACAAAACCGGTATTCCTTACCATAAGTGCAGCTGATATGTCAAACAGAAATGAAAACACGCGTCACGCGATCAATTTGAAGCATTTAGTTGCAGCAGTAATGGTCTTTTCGATGTCTTTTTCGGTGTGAGCGGCTGAAACAAAAGCGGTCTCAAATTGGGAGGGAGCCAGATAAACCCCCTCTTCAAGCATAGCGAGGAAATACTTTGCAAAAGCTTTTGTATCACACTGACTGGCGGTCGGCCAGTCATATACCTCGTTTTTGTTGAAAAAAGCACAAAACATGCTGCCGACGCGTGTTGAATAGATCGGGTAACCGGCATTTCGGGCTGCCTTGGATATCCCTTCTGCAACAGCACGGCTCTTTTCCTCAAGTGACGCATAAAAACCCGGTTGTTTGAGAATGTTGAGCGTTGCTATGCCTGCAGACATGGCAAGCGGGTTGCCGGAAAGGGTTCCCGCCTGATAGACACCGCCTGAAGGAGACAGCTTCTCCATGATTTCACGTGTGCCCCCGAAGGCTCCTACCGGGAGTCCGCCACCGATGATTTTCCCCAGAGTGGTCATGTCCGGAGTGACGCCGTACAGTTCCTGGGCGCCGCCGTAAGCAACACGGAATCCTGACATAACTTCATCAAAAATCAGTACGATACCTTCATTGGTACAGATCTCCCGAAGGCCTTCCAGGAAACCCTCTCGCGGAGGAACTGTACCCATATTGCCGGCTACTGGCTCAACTATAATACAGGCGATTGCTTCTTTATGATTCGCAATAAGTACCCGTACCGATTCCAGTGAATTGAATTCTGCTGTGAGGGTGTGTTTGGCAAAGTCGGCTGGTACGCCGGGAGAGTCGGGCACGCCGAACGTGGCGGCACCGGAACCCGCCTTGACCAGCAGGGCATCGGAATGGCCGTGATAGCAGCCGGAGAATTTCATGATTTTATCACGCCCGGTGTAGCCTCGAGCCAGTCTGATGGCGCTCATGGTAGCTTCAGTGCCGGAACTGACCATACGTACCATCTCGATAGAAGGGACAGCGTCGATAACCATGTTGGCAAGAACGGTCTCCCGTTCTGTAGGCGCGCCGAAGCTGGCACCACTGGTCATGGTGTCCTGAACTGTTTTAATAATATCAGGATGGCAGTGGCCGATAATCATTGGCCCCCACGAACCGACATAATCAACAAAACAGTTGTCGTCCTCGTCATAAATAGTACAGCCAGAAGCTTTCTTGATGAAGAGAGGATCGGCACCAACCGACTTGAAGGCGCGTACGGGGCTGTTTACGCCACCGGGGATGACTGCTTTTGCCTGCTGAAAAAGAATGCTGGAGCGCTTGTGATTCATTGCGTAACCTCGTGTCTCAAGTAGTATAATTATCGGGCAGATAGTAGCAAAACATATAATCACATACTCTGCGTGCATGTCAATGGTAAAGCTGTAATTTCATTGTAATTATAGAACAGCGTGTCCGCTTTTCGCGATTTAAAAACGGGAAAAAAACAGTTGACAAAGAAAATCAAATAACCTATTTAATGCAACGTTTGTATACAGTATACCGTCCGCAGTAAGGAGGATTTTAATGCTTGGTGCATACCTGCCAATACTACTTTTAGTGCTCGTGGCAATAGGTTTCGGACTTGTGTCCCTTGTCATGTCATCCCTGATCGGTCAGAAAAAGCCGTCCAAATTAAAACTACAGCCGTACGAAAGTGGTTGCGAACCGGTAGGTACTGCTCGTGAGCGTTATTCGATCAAGTTTTACCTGATTGCAATGATGTTTATACTGTTTGATATTGAAGCTGTGTTCCTTTATCCATGGGCCATTCTCTACAAAAAACTGGGTGTTTTCGGTCTGGTTGAGATGGGCCTTTTTATTGTCATTCTTTTTGTTGGTTATATTTATGTCTGGAAAAAAGGAGCGCTGGAATGGGAGTAGACAATCCGCTTGGCGATAACGTTATCACCACGTCACTGGACCTCTTGGTAAACTGGTCCCGGAAGTCATCCATCTGGCCGATGACATTTGGTCTGGCCTGCTGTGCGATTGAAATGATGGCTACCGGAGCATCCCATAATGACCTGGACCGCTTTGGCATCATTTTCCGCGCGTCACCCCGTCAGTCTGACTGTATTATCATTGCCGGTACGGTAACAAAAAAAATGCTGCCGGTAATTATGACGGTTTATGAGCAGATGCCTGAGCCGAAATGGGTTATCGCGATGGGCGCCTGTGCCTGTTCCGGCGGCATTTTTGACACATACAGTGTTGTGCAGGGAATCGATGAGGCATTGCCGGTTGACGTGTATATCCCCGGTTGTCCTCCACGCCCCGAGGCGCTGCTGTTTGGACTGATGAAGCTGCAGGATAAAATTATGACCGAGCGTAACTCCTTCGGTTCCGCTATCGGCCTGGGCGAGCGCTATATTCCGGAAACAGCCTGATTCTGAACTGGAAGCAACTGTATACACAAATCCCACAAAAGGGTTGGATATCATGGCAGAAAACAATCGCGCAGTAGTGAAACTGAAAGAAAAGTTCTCCGCTTCAATCATTGACGTTGTCGAATTCAGGGGAGAAGTGACGGTAACCGTAGCGAAGGATGCAATAATGGAAATTCTTTCGTTTCTTAAACTGTCATTGCAGTACAACCTGCTTACCGACCTGACCGCTGTTGATTATTTGGGAAAGAAAGAAGAGCGCTTTATGATGGTATACCTGCTCTATTCTATCCCAAATAAGGACCGTTTGCGTATCAAAACGCCGGTTTCCGAGGCAGAATGCACTATTCCAACTGCAACCACCGTATGGAAAACAGCCAACTGGCTGGAGCGTGAAGTATTCGACCTGTTCGGGATTGCGTTCAGTGGACATCCTGATCTTCGGCGAATCCTCATGACCGATGACTGGGTGGGACACCCGCTGCGCAAGGACTATCCATTACAGGGACCTGACCGTGAACCCTATAAAGGGCGCTTGTCATAGTTTTACTACTTCGTTTTGTAATTCGATCATAGAAGAGGCGATACATGGCTGCTACTGAAACAATGACACTAAACATGGGCCCACAGCACCCCAGTACCCACGGGGTACTGCGGCTTGTTCTTGAGCTTGACGGCGAAGTAATCGTCAAGGTAACTCCTCATATCGGCTTTCTGCATCGTGGTGTTGAAAAGCTGTCTGAGCACCGTACCTATCATCAGATTCTGCCGCTTACCGACCGGCTTGATTACCTGGCGCCCATGAGCAACAATCTTGGGTACATCCTTGCAGTTGAAAAGCTGATGGATGTCGAAGTACCTGAGCGCGCTGAAACGATCAGAATAATTATGGCTGAACTTACCCGGCTTGAATCGCATCTTGTCTGGCTGGCCTGCCATGCTCTTGATATCGGTGCGATGACCGTTTTTATTTATGCTTTCCGAGAGCGCGAAACCGTTATGGAGATTTATGAGCTGATTTCCGGCGCCCGTATGACATCAAACTTCTTTCGAGTTGGCGGGCTTTCGCAGGATGTTCCGGATGAGTTCGTGAAAAAAGTCGGCGATTTTATCGATGCGATGCCTGGTTACCTTGATCAATACGAGGGGCTCTTAACAACTAATCCGATCTGGCTCAAGCGTACGGTGGGTAACGGTATCATTTCTGCTGAAGATGCTATTGATATCGGTCTAACCGGTCCCGCTCTGCGTGGTTCAGGAGTTGACTGGGATCTGCGGAGAGATAATTCATACAGCGGTTATGACAAGTATCAGTTCAAAGTACCGACCGGTGAGAACTGCGATACATTTGACCGTTATAAAGTACGCCTGATTGAGATGCGCGAAGCCTGCAAGATTGTCCGCCAGGGCCTTGACAGACTTAAGCCGGGTCCTGTTCTGGCTGACTGTCCGCAAGTCTGCTATCCACCGAAGGAAAATGTCTACAACAGCATCGAGGGCCTGATTCATCACTTCAAAATCGCTTCCGAGGGATTTGCTGCACCGGAAGGAGAAGTATATCAGGGCGTAGAGGCACCTAAAGGTGAACTCGGTTTCTATATCGTCAGCGATGGCGGCAACAAACCGGAGCGTTTGAGGATTCGTCCGCCTTCATTCGTGAATCTGCAGGCAATCGAGCAGATGAGCGTTGGTACCATGATTGCTGACCTGGTTGCAGTAATTGGTACCCTGGATATCGTTCTTGGTGAAATTGACAGGTAACTCCGCACAGTGATAAGTAAGCCGGTAATTAGTTCAACTTCAAAAAGTAGAAATTAATTGCTGCTTATTAAAAGGAGATGGGGCGCATGAGTGACGTAGTAGCGCAGCAGGCCACAGAGCAGGAACCGGTAATAGACCTTTCCATAGCCGATGCAGTCATCGACAGATATATAGATATTCCTGGTAACCTGATGCCTGTTCTTCAAGGTGCTCAGGACGAATATGGATACATTCCGCGGGTTGTTGCCGATCATATTGCCGAGCGATTGAATGTATATCCGAGCCAGATTTACGGCGTTCTGACATTTTATTCCCAGTTCCATCTTAAGCCTCGTGGCAAGTTCATTATCAGGGTTTGTGTAGGAACCGCCTGCCATGTCCAGGGAGCAACCCGAATTGTTGATACTTTTTTTGAAAAACTGCACATTGGTCATGCTGAGACGTCTCCGGATCTTCGCTATACCTTCGAGAAGGTCGCGTGTCTAGGTGCTTGCGGCATGGCGCCATTGGCGATGGTTAACGACTCTACTTATGGTGCAATGACTGTTCAAAAAGTTGAAGATATTGTAGCCGATTATAACCAGAGACCAATGAAGTAGCACGTAGCTCGAAACTATCCAGCAGGGGACAATTGAGTCATGAGCGAAAACGCAGGAATACAGATACTTATCTGCCAGGGAACTGGTGGAATTTCGATGGGTGCCAAAGAAGTCGAGACGGCTTTTATAAATCTGCTGGCTGAAAAGGGCGTGGATGCGATTGTCGGCAAGCGCTGTGACGTCATCAAAACCGGCTGTCGTGGTCTCTGTGCCAATGACGTTCTGGTTGATATTATCACTCCCGAACAGGGGCGTGTGACCTATGACTTTGTCAAGCCAGAAGAAGTTGAAAAGATTATTGACGAGCATATAGTTAAAAAAGAGACTATTGAAAAAAGAAAAGCCAAACCCTACTACAACCAGTTCGTAGATGCCCAGATGCGTGTTGTTATGACAGGTTGCGGACAGATTGATCCAGACTGTATCGACGCCTACAAAAAGGAAGACGGTTTTAAAGCAATCGAGAAATGCGTCAAGAGCATGAAACCGGAAGAGGTAATCGAAGAGGTCAAGAAGTCAGGACTGCGTGGACGAGGGGGGGGAGGATTTCCTACCGGGATGAAGTGGTCTTTCTGCAAGGCTACTCCCGGAGATCATAAATATCTGATCTGTAACGCCGACGAGGGCGACCCAGGGGCATTTATGGACCGCTCCTTGCTCGAAGGTGACCCATACTGCATCATAGAAGGTATGATGATTGCTGCCTACGCAATCGGTTGCGATTTCGGTTACGTATATGTTCGCGCTGAGTATCCGCTGGCTGTACAGCGTCTCCAGCACGCCATAGATGTCTGTTACGAGAAGGGTTATCTGGGCAAGAACATTCAGGGTTGGGGTCTTGACTTCGATATGCGCATCAAGATGGGAGCGGGCGCTTTTGTCTGCGGCGAAGAAACCGCTCTGATGGCTTCTATTGAAGGCTATCGCGGTATGAGTCGTCCACGTCCTCCTTTTCCGGCTGTTCGCGGTCTGTGGGGAAAACCGACCAACATCAATAACGTTGAGACCTTCGGCAACGTCCGCCATATTATTAACAAGGGTGGTGACTGGTATGCCTCACTTGGTACCGAAACAACCAAGGGAACCAAAATCTTTGCCGTAACCGGTAAAGTCAAACATACCGGACTGGTGGAGGTTCCGGCCGGTATGAAAATCCGCGAGGTCATATATGATGTCTGCGGCGGCATCGCCAATAATCGTAAATTTAAGGCCGTACAGGCCGGCGGTCCCTCTGGGGGCTGCATCCCGGCTGAAATTCTTGATACTCCCGTGGACTATGATTCACTAATAAAAGCCGGTGCCATGATGGGTTCGGGTGGTCTCGTTGTCATGGATGAAACTACGTGCATGGTTGATGTGTCCCGGTTTTTCCTTAATTTTACAAGAGACGAGTCCTGTGGCAAATGCGTTCCATGCCGCATCGGTCTCAAAGTCATGTTAGACATTCTGGAACGCATTACGCAAGGTCGTGGTGAGCCGTCTGATATTGAAACACTTCAGGATCTTGGCGTTGCCATCAAAAAGGCCTCATTGTGTGGTCTCGGGCAGACCGCACCCAACCCGATTCTTTCTACAATCAATTATTTCCGAGACGAGTATGAAGCTCATATAAACAATAAACGCTGTCCATCTAACTGCTGCAAAGAGTTGTTACTATGGCAGGTGGTTGACGATAAGTGCGTCAAGTGCGGGGCGTGCAAGAAAGCATGTCCGGTTGATGCAATCATCTGGGAAAAAGGACAATTAGCCGTCCTGGATAAGGAAAAATGTACAAAATGTACATCGTGCTACGACGCCTGCCGCTTTATGGCACTCGAATAAATATTCTCACGTACTTGGTCAAACTCACTGAACAGAGGTTGAGATGGTAAATCTTATAATAGATGACAAACAGGTTACTGCACCCAAAACCGCAACCATTTATGAAGCGGCCAAATTGAACGGGATTGATATCCCGATTCTCTGCCATGACAAAAAGTTAAAGCCATTTGGCGCTTGTCGTATGTGTCTGGTTGAAGTAGAGCAGATGAAAGGGCGTCAGATTCCGGCGTGTACCACTCCTGCAACCGAGGGGATGATAATCCGGACATCAACTCCGGATATTGTCAAAGCCCGTAAGATGGTTCTGGAATTATTGCTGCTCAACCACCCTCTTGATTGCCCTGTGTGTGATAAATCCGGTGATTGCGACCTGCAAAATCTGACCTATGAGTATAAAGTTAACAGCAATCGTTTCACCGATGAAAAGTTTAGTCACGAAATTGACTATAACAATCCGTTGATCGAACGCGACATGAACCGCTGTGTCCTGTGCGGTAAATGCGCACGCATCTGTGATGAAATTGTCAGCTATGGTGCATTGACCTTTATCGACCGTGGAATCGAAACTAAAATCGGCTGTGAGTTTGATGATGGACTCAATTGTGAATTCTGTGGTTCATGTATAGCGGTCTGTCCGGTCGGTTCATTACTGGCTCGTCCTTTCAAGCATAAAGCCCGCTTCTGGGCGATGACCAAGCATCCCTCGGTTTGCGGCTATTGCGGTACCGGTTGCAATCTGACACTGGGCGTTAAGGATAACAAGGTCCTGACCACGATTTATGATGAGAACCAAGGGTTTCATAATGGGCAGCTGTGCGTACGTGGACGATTTGGCTATCAGTTTATCAATAGCGCCAAACGCTTGACAACGCCTCTGATCAAAAAGAATGGCAAACTGACGGAGGCAACCTGGGACGAAGCGCTGGAACTTGTTGCTTCACGTCTTAAAGGGGGTAATGCTGTTGCTGCGCTGGCTACGCCACGTTTGACGAATGAAGAACTTGCCCTCTTCAAAAAGCTGCTGGTTGTAAATGTCGGCACAAAGAATTTTGACCACGCCGCCGGTTATGCACATGCTGCGTTAACAGAGGGATTTGCGAGCAGCTTTGGCGTGAGTGCTTCATCGGCAACAATTCTTGATATTCAGAAGAGTAATCTGCTGATCGTAATTAAGACGGATGCTTACGAAACTCATCCGGTAGTCGGATTTGAAGTTAACATGGCGGTTAAAAACCTGGGAACAAAACTATCAATAATTTCCGACAAACGCGGTAAGCTCTCAAAACTGCCTGATGCAAAGACTCTTGTTCATTTCCCGGGCAGCGAAATTGCAGTATTAAATGCGATTGCCAAGACGATACTTGATGAGAAATTAGCTGACGGTTCCGCTGCTGCTATTGCCGGTTTCGCTGAACTTGAGAAATCATTGGCCGGATTTAGTGCCGAAACAGTTGCTGGTCTGAGCGGCATATCTGCTGCTGAAATCAAAAAGTTGGCTGGCGAGTATGCAACTGCCGATAAAGCTCTGATTATTTTCCCGGTTGGGCAGGCGTACGCAGGGCACGCCGCCGATCTGGCGAGTGCTGCGGCAAACCTTGCAATTCTGACCGGCAAATACGGTAAAGAAGGGTGCGGCGTTCTCTGCCTTTCTGAGAAGAACAACAGCCAAGGTGCCGTTGATATGGGTTTTTACCCGCAAGATGGCGGATTAAACGCTTTGCAGATTCTTGACGCCTGTACGGATGGTTCTGTCAAGACACTCCTTATTGCCGGTGAAAACCCGCTTTCCTCCTACCCGAATCACAATAAAGTCAAGGCTGCCCTTGAAGCGGTAGATTTTCTGGTCGTTTCAGAGTTGTTTATGACCGAGACCGCCGCAATGGCAGATGTTGTTCTGCCCGTATGTTCGTTTGCCGAAAAAGAAGGTACTTTTACCAGTACGGATCGTCGCGTTCAATACTTCAAAGCGGCAATACGCAAAAATATAAAGATTAAGAGTGATTTTGAACTGATCTCAGATCTGATTTCCCGTCTGGGTGGCTCTGCCCCTCTATCTCCTGCCGCACAGTTTAGCGAAATAGCTGCAAGCACCCCAGGTTACGAAGGTCTGAGTCATGTCTCTCTCCGTAAAGAAGGTGCTTTTGCTGCTGTTTCAATGGCTCCAGTATTCGTTGTCCCTCAGGTGGCAGCGACTATTGCTGCCGAAGCAGGCAAACTTGCTCTGGTGACCGGCAGTGCATTGTATCACAGTGGCACCTTGTCCCAATACGGTGAAGGGCCCATGCATGTCTGCCCGGAAAACTATATTGAACTGTCCCGAACTGATGCTTCTGCCAACAAAATCGTGGAAGGTGAAGTGGTCACCGTTTCTTCAGCATCCGGGAGCATCAAGCTCAAGGCTAAAGTTACTCCACGTATGCCAGCAGGCGTTGTTTTCTCACCGTATCATTTTAGTGATGCTCCGATTAATACAATCTGGAACGGGTCACCGGTAACATCTGTAACAGTGTCGAAATAGTACCGTTCAAACCAGTAACCAGACGAAAAATAAATTCATACAAGCATAGAAAGAGGGACAGATGGGAATCGAGATATTAGGACTGCCGATGATGTACTACATCGCTATGGTTGCCAAGGTCCTGGTGGCTTTTGTCTTTGTGCTGCTGACCGTTGCCTACGCCACGTATGCCGAGCGTAAAATAATCGGCCATATGCAAGTCCGCCTGGGACCTATGCGCACCGGTTGGCATGGCCTGCTACAGCCGATCGCTGACGGGGTCAAGCTGTTCTTCAAAGAGGAGATTATTCCTTCTCAGGCAAGTACCTTCGCATTTCTGGTCGCACCGTTGATAGCTCTTATTCCGGCGTTCATTACCTTTGCCGTTATTCCGTTCGGAGGTGTCATTGAGATAGCCGGTTATAAGATTCCTCTTCAGATTGCCGCCTATTATGACACAACTGCACGTCAGGTTTTTGATGTTAATGTCGGCGTACTCTATATTCTGGCTATGTCTTCTCTGGGTGTTTACGGAATTGTACTTGCCGGGTGGGCATCGAACAGTAAATACTCCCTGATGGGTGGCCTGCGTGCCTCTGCCCAGATGATATCCTATGAACTTGCTGCCGGTTTGTCTATTATTGCGGTATTCATGTTGTCAGGTACACTTTCACTTACCAAAATTGTTGAGCTTCAGTCCGGTATGGGAGGCTTCGAGTGGTATCTCTTTAAACAGCCTCTCGCCGCTTTTATGTTCTTTATTTGTTCGCTTGCCGAAATTAACCGTACGCCGTTCGACCTGCCTGAGGCGGAGACAGAACTGGTTTCCGGCTTCTGTACCGAATATTCATCTATGAAGTATGCAATGTTCTTCATGGCTGAATACGCGAACATGGTAACCGTCTGCGCATTGACCGTTACATTGTTTCTTGGCGGCTGGAATGGCCCGATGGCCGTTGCGGTTCCTATCCTTGGACCTGTCTACTTTATTGCAAAAGTATATTTTCTGATGTTTGTCTGTATGTGGATACGAGCGACACTGCCCCGTTACCGCTATGACCAGTTAATGCATCTGGGGTGGAAGGTGTTTATTCCTGTAGCACTGGTTAACATCGTGGTTACCGGAATCATCGGTTATTTTATTAATTAACAGCTGAGCGAAAAACGTTATTTCAGAGACGAGGATGGACATATGAATCCGATTACACCGATTATAAATGGCATGGCAATTACATTGAAACATATGTTCATGAAGCCGGTGACACTACAGTATCCGACTGAGCGTCCCAAAGTAGCGGCACGCTTTCGTGGGCTGCACGCCCTGAATATGTACCATGATAAGGCAAAGTGCGTTGCCTGCTATCTCTGCCCGACGGTCTGCCCGGCTAAATGCATTACAGTTGAAGCCGCCGAAGACGCAAATCATGACAAGTATGCATCAGTGTATGAGATCGACATGCTGCGCTGTATTTTTTGCGGCTATTGCGTGGAAGCCTGCCCGGTTGACGCTGTCAAGATGACGGAGACATTCGAGCTTGCAAATTATCATCGTCAGGACTTCATCTACTCCAAAGAACGTCTCTTAGAAAAGCAATAAGGAGCAGTGCATGGAAACCCTCTTCTTTCTGATCATTACATTGGTGGCTATTGTCTCGGCGATCCTCGTGGTCACCTGCAAAAACCCGATCAATAGTGCGCTGTCGCTCATAATGACGTTCTTTTGTCTGGCAACCTATTATGTCATGCTGGATGCACCATTTATGGCTGCAGTTCAGGTAATGGTGTATGCCGGTGCAATTATGGTTCTGATGGTGTTCACGATCATGCTGCTGAATATCAGAGTTGATGCTTCAAAGAAGCATTCTCATAAACTTATATTCGGTTCAATCATTGGGTTTTTTACTGTTCTGAACCTTGTCGTTGTTCTCGTTAAAAGTCGTGCTGCTCTGCCGACCGGACCGTACAGCGGTGAAATGATCAAAAAAATCGGGCACACCGAACTGGTTGGCCGTGAGATATTCACGACCTTTCTGCTGCCATTCGAAATCACCTCGATACTGCTGTTAGTTGCAATCGTCGGCGCGGTCATTCTGGCCAAGAAAAAAATATAAGAGGGATCTATTTCATGGAAAACCTGAACAGCTATCTCATCGTAAGCGCCATACTCTTCACCATAGGAACAATCGGCGTCCTGACCCGCAAGAATGTCATTGTAATATTCATGTGCATCGAGCTGATGCTTAATGCCGTAAATCTTACGTTTGTTGCGTTTTCCCGTCACCTCGGTAATCTTGATGGCCAGGTATTCGTCTTTTTCATCATGACCGTTGCGGCGGCTGAGGCTGCCGTCGGCCTGGCACTTATCATAGCGTTCTTTAATAACAAAGAATCGATTGATGTTGACGACGTAAATTTGATGAAGTGGTAGTTGTTTCAGCACCACCCTCTACGACAATGATTACGGATGGTATAAAAGGAGTCTTACATGTTTGACAAGGTATGGCTAATCCCGCTCTTCCCGCTTATCGGGTTCCTGATCAACGGGCTCTTCGGGAAAAAGATCAAGAATGAGGCTGTTATCGGCGGAATAGGAACGCTGATGATATTCCTGTCATTCCTGGTATCGTGCGGAATACTCATGCAGATGATCGGTCTCCCGCCGGAGCAGAGAGTGTTTGAAAAAGTTCTTTTCCCCTGGATCCACTCCGGCAACTTCAAGGCCGATATGGCTTTTCTGATCGATCCACTTTCGGTCATCATGATCATGGTTGTCACCGGGGTCGGCAGTCTTATTCACCTCTATTCGATCGGCTATATGCATGGTGAAGAAGGCTTCTACCGGTTCTTTGCCTATCTAAACCTCTTCTGCATGTCGATGCTCCTTCTTGTTCTCGGTAGCAATATGCTGGTCATGTTTATCGGTTGGGAAGGAGTCGGACTCTGTTCATACCTGCTGATCGGCTATTACTTCCACAAAAAATCCGCCGGTGATGCCGCTAAAAAAGCATTCGTCATGAACCGTGTCGGTGACTTCGGTTTTTTAATCGGCCTTTTTACCCTCTACTGGTGGTTCGGCAGCAATCATAATATCTGGACAGTCAATTTTACTGAAATAAAAGCGGCTTCGCATTTACTCCCTTATGGCGGTGTTGTGACATTTGCCACCTTGTGCTTTTTTGTCGGCGCTACCGGTAAATCTGCCCAGATTCCACTTTTTACCTGGCTGCCTGATGCCATGGAAGGTCCGACACCGGTTTCCGCACTCATCCATGCTGCTACAATGGTAACAGCCGGTGTCTATATGATCGGCAGAATGAGTTTCGTCTTTGTGAAATCACCTGAAACCATGATGGTCATTGCCGTTGTGGGTGCAGCTACAGCAATTTTTGCCGCAACAATCGGCACGGCGCAAAATGATATCAAGCGGGTACTTGCTTACTCAACGGTATCACAGCTCGGTTTCATGTTCCTTGCAATGGGAGTAGGCGCATTCAGTGCCGGCATCTTCCACCTGATGACCCACGCTTTCTTTAAGGCCTGCCTGTTCCTTGGCTCAGGTTCGGTTATTCATGCCATGCACCATGCGCTGCACAAGATTCACTCGAATGATGACGCTCAGGATATGCGTAACATGGGCGGCCTGAAATCGGCGATGCCGATTACCTTCCTGACGTTTCTGGTTTCAACCATTGCGATCTCCGGCATCCCCGGGTTCTCCGGATTTTTCTCAAAAGACGAGATTCTCTGGATGGCTTTTGCAAATCCATATCACGGTAATCTCAATATTGTGTTGTGGGGTATCGGTGCAATTGCCGCCTGTTTCACCGCATTCTACATGTTCCGCCTCGTATTCATGACCTTTTTCGGTGAGAGTCGCATCAATCCAAAAGCCAAGGGTTATCTCCACGAGTCACCACTGGTGATTACCATCCCTCTGATGGTGCTCGGAGCACTTGCCGCTGTCGGCGGATATCTCGGTATGCCCAAGATTCTGGGAATGCTGCCGAACTACTTTGAACACTGGCTGGAACCGGTATTTGAACTGGCTAACGAATACGGCAGCAAATATGCGCACCATGGCGCTCATCCGAGTCACGCAATCGAATGGGGTCTCATGGGACTGTCAGTTGTTATCGCCCTTGTCGGCATAGCAATCGCATTCACCATGTATGTCAAGAACACCGAATTGCCAGGGAAGTTTGTTGCTGCTTTCCCGACGCTTCATCGTGTCGTGTACAACAAATGGTATGTTGATGAAATATATGATTACGTTTTTGTCAACCCGTGCAAGGCGTGTGGCCAGTTTCTCTGGAAAGGTTTCGATGTTCTTGTTATTGACGGAGTGGTTAACGGTGTTGCCAATGTTGTGATGGGATTCAGCGGCATATTCCGTTACATACAATCCGGTTACATCTACAATTACGCATTTTCAATGGCACTCGGTGTTGTTGTCATGCTTGGTTACTTCATTTTTAAATAACCTATTTAATTAGCACTTTGTATAAAGGAGCACGAATTCATGAGTAACGTACTGAGCCTGACGACATTTCTGCCGATACTGGGCGTCCTGCTGCTGCTGTTTATTCCGAAAGACAGCAAGGGAGTACTTCGGAATGTCACCCTCGCGGTAACAGTAGTCACTTTCCTGGTATCGCTGATTATGCTGATCGGTTTCCAGACCAACGCCGAGTTCCAGTTTGTTGAAAATGTACCCTGGATTGCTGCCGGCCCGTTCATAATGCGCTATAACATCGGTATTGATGGTATCAGCCTCTGGCTTGTTATTCTTACGACATTCATCATGCCGATTGCCGTCCTTTCAACGTTCACTGCAGTTGAAGAGAAGGTCAAAGAGTATATGATCTGCCTGCTGCTGCTTGAAACCGGCATGCTTGGGGCGTTCATTTCGCTCGACCTTTTCCTGTTCTATATTTTCTGGGAAGTTATGCTGATTCCGATGTATTTCATGATCGGAATATGGGGTGGCAAAAACAAGATATATGCTGCTGTGAAATTCTTCATATATACAATGGTCGGATCACTTCTGATGCTGGTTGCCCTGATCTTCCTTTATTTTAAAGGAATGCAGGCCGGCATTACCGATTTCGGACTGTTGCAGTTCTTTAATCTAAAGCTGGATATGGCTACGCAGACCTGGTTGTTTTTGGCGTTCGCATTTGCCTTCGCCATTAAAGTGCCGATGTTTCCCCTCCATACCTGGTTGCCTGATGCGCATACGGAAGCGCCGACCGCCGGTTCGGTTATCCTGGCGGCAGTTCTGCTGAAAATGGGTACCTACGGGTACGTGCGTTTTGCTATTCCGCTGTTTCCCGAAGCTGCTCACAAGTTCGCTCCGCTGATCGCAACACTTGCGGTTATTGGCATTATCTACGCCGCACTGGTCGCCATGGTACAGGAAGATGTTAAAAAACTGGTTGCCTACTCTTCTGTTGCCCATCTCGGCTTTGTCATGCTCGGCGTTTTTGCTTTCAACGTTGAAGGAATTACCGGCGGCATGCTTCAGATGATAAACCACGGTATTTCAACCGGCGCACTGTTCCTTATCGTCGGATTCATTTATGAGAGGCGCCATACGCGTTTGATTACCGATTTCGGCGGCCTATCGAAACAGATGCCGATATTTGCGACAATATTCATGATCGTTACCTTTTCTTCAGTCGGTCTCCCGGGTACCAACGGTTTCGTCGGCGAATTTCTGATCCTGCTCGGTGCCTTTGAAAGTCATCTGCGTTGGTATACCGTCGTTGCAACGAGTGGTGTAATCCTTTCAGCTGTCTACATGCTCTGGGTGTTCCAGCGCGTCATGTTCGGAGAACTTGATAACCCTAAAAACCAGAAACTGCTTGACCTTAATGCTCGTGAAATTGCGATCATGGTTCCCCTTATTGTAATGATCTTCGTTATGGGACTTTATCCCAAGCCGTTTATAGATAAAATGGATCCTGCAATCAAAAAGCTGGTAGCACAGGCTCGTGTTGCTTCAGTAAGCGCACAGCCGATTCCTGCGTCTCAACAGAAGCCGATGCCTGCCGCTCAACAGGGTGCTCAGATGCCCGCCGGACATCAGGGTGGAGAAATGCCGGCTGGTCATCCGGGTGGCGAAAAACCGGCCGGTCATCCCGGTTCATCTCCAACGCCACATGCTGCACCAACTGCCAACCCGCATAATGCAAAGTAATTCACTAACGAGTCAATCCGACCGGAGGATATTTTAGATGGACATGATTTTAATTCCAGCCGTCAACATGACGCCGATTCTACCGGAGATATTTCTCTCCGTGCTGGCCATG
>VFJW01000176.1 GCA_009885845.1 Geobacter sp. | reverse complement strand
TTATTCCCGTAAAACCAGATGGCTATGTGGCGGCCTGCCAACATCTCGGTAAAATCATGCCTGATGACCCGCGCTATGAGATTCTTATTGCTGAGGGCACTGCTCCAAGCCGGCAGCGCAACTGTGCGGCACGCGAGGCCGTTGGTGATGTGTTGTATTTTCTTGATGATGACTCACTGATCTCCCTTGAAAACGTCGTGAGATGCTCTGATAGAATGAGTGATCCGGCGGTCGCTGTCGTTGGCGGACCATCGCTTACGCCGATAGACGATAGCTGGCTGCAGCAGCTTTTCGGCTCTGCACTTGCCTCGGTATTTGGTTCCGGTGCCGTACACAGTCGTTATCACGCTCATGGCGAAGCCCGTGTGACAACTGATAAAGAGCTTATTTTGTGTAATCTTGCTGTTCGTCGTTTGATCTTCCTGGATCTGGGTGGTTTTAACGAGAGCCTCTATCCGAATGAGGAAAACGAATTTCTGGAAAGGGTTGTGTCAGCCGGTTATATATCGATCCATGACCCGTCAATGCGGGTATTTCGCAGTCAACGCCCGACGATGAAGGCTTTTGTCCGTCAGATGTTCAGCTATGGACGCGGCAGAGGAGAGCAAACGCTGATCACTGCATCATTTTCTTTCACCAGTTTTATCCCGCTGTTTTTTGTCTTTTATCTGGTTCTTGCCCTGATTTTCATAAAGTATGTTTTACTGATGGTTCCGCTCGTGATATATCTGTCGGCATGTTTCGTAAGCTCACTTCTGGCGCTGTTCCGGACCGGGCGGTTGTATACTCTGCTTCTTATGGCAATATATCCGCTTATGCACTGTGCAAACGGACTCGGGTTGCTGTGGGGCCTGCTTCGTGGAAAGCCTGATCCGGCGCAGGACGGTTTCATGCGGATTCGGAAAATCAAGGGATTAGGTGAACCTTTTCCCGGGCAATAGAGAAATGCTGATGGAGAGTAACGTGGAACTAAGTATTGTTGTACCGGTATATAATGAGCAGGATAATGTTGAAGCGGTGTATACGGCTATCAGGGC
>VFJW01000141.1 GCA_009885845.1 Geobacter sp. | reverse complement strand
TCATGCTTGCATTGGTACCGGTTGTGACCGGTCTGGTCTGCATGCTTGGCATAATGGGAATGTTCGGCATCGAGTTCAATATTTTCAATATTGCGGCAACCATCCTTATCATCGGGTTGTGCGTTGATTACGGGATATTTATGGTATGTAGACTAACAGAGGGCTCTGACCATACAACAAACCGTGCGATACTTGTTTCAGGACTCACAACGCTGGCGGGGCTTGGCGCTCTTGCTCTGGCCCGCCACCCATCAATGTACTCAATCGGGATTACAGTACTTCTTGGAATCGGCACCGGGATTCCTGCTGCTCTTCTGGTAATTCCAGCCCTGAGCAGAAAGGATCTGCAATGAGCTGCATGATCCGCTCTCTCTCTGGACTGATCCTTCTGTTGGTCAGTGCCTGTACCACTGTGCCGTTTGCACCGACCGAACTTACCTCAACGATCCCGCGCACTGTTCAAGAACTGTCCGCAAAATCATGGGACTCAGGTACCGGAAGCGTCATGATTCGTCAGTCTGCGCTCTTCGAATTTGAAGGGATGCAGGCTCCGATCGCGGGGATTATGAAGCTGGATCTCGCAGCAAAATATGCTAGACTGATCGGGATGAATGATATGGGGGTGAAGTTATACGATATCTCCGTAGATACGACTTCCAGTCAGGCACACTTCATCATTCCGGACCTCGCCGGCTATCCCGGTTTCGCCGAGGCGGTTGCTGTCTCTGTTCGCAGAATATTTCTTAGTCCGCAACCGGCTCAGGACGACTCTCTTGATCTGACTCCTACGAGCTATCTGCTCACCCGGGAAACCGGTGTAGATGGTGGGACGACCCGTTTTACTTTCGGAGGATCTGACGCTCAACTCCTGGAAAAATCATTCAGTGGTCCGGCGGGAGATTGGAAAGTTCGCTATTATCTGTATCAACACCGGCAGGGTCGACTTTTCCCCGGCGGTATAGTGCTTGACGATCGACGGGCCGGTTACCGTCTGACATTATGGATTGAAAGTGTGGACAATGCCGATGAATAAAATCTTGCAGGGAATAGCAGAAGCCTCACTGGGTGCGGTAACGACTGATGAAGACGGGGCTCTGGAGGGTCGTTACTGCTTTACTGACAGTTTTGCCGGATTTGCCGGCCATTTTCCCGGTCACCCGATCCTGCCCGCCATCGTGGAAATGATGGTCGTAGTTTCCCTGGTCAGCGAACATGCGGGATGCCGACAGCGTTTGGTCTCTGTGGAAGACGCTAAATTTCTCAATCCGGTACAACCGAATCAGGAACTGGTTGTTCACTGCCGGCAGCGAACAATCAAAGGGAAGCTCCTCTATGATGCACAGCTAAGAGTGGGAGAAACAACCACAGCTACTATGCTGATCGAGCTTGCCCCCGCAGAGGAGTCACCATGAGCCGCGCCTATTTTCCGCGACAGGAGGGAGCGCCGCCCCCTCTCAGGGTCACTGTCGAACGGCAGGTACGCTTCGAAGAGGTAGATCCGCTCAATATTGTCTGGCACGGACGCTATCCGAGTTTTTTTGAGGATGCCAGAGTGGCATTCGGCGAGAAATACAGCATGGGCTATCTTGACTGCTATGAGCAAGGTATCCTCTGCCCTATCAAGCAGATGCACCTCGACTACTTCCGCCCCTTGCGCTTCCAGGAGCGCTTCAGCATCGAAGGAATACTGCACTGGAGCAGCGCAGCTCGCCTCAACTTTGAATTCATTATCAGAAACCAGGCACAAGAGATTACAACCACCGGTTACACGGTGCAGATGATGCTCGACACTGAAATGAACCTCATGCTCATTGCACCGCCATATGTAAATGACTTCCTTGAACGTTGGGAAAAGGGGATTATCCAATGAGAGAGGTCTGCATCTGTGCCGCCCACGCCGTGACCGGCCTCGGCCCGGACCTTGAAAGCCTCTGGCGGGGAGTCATGGCCGGTGAAAGTGCCATACGGCCTCTTACCCGCTTTGCAACCGGGCGCTACCTGACCGGGAACGCTTCATGGATCGAAGGGTTGGAGACTAAAAACGGCCGCTCCGGAATTTTTGCACTCCTGGATCAACTACTCGACGGATTCGGTCCTGTTCCTGCGAATGCAGCACTGATTACGGCGAGTACCAAGGGCTGTGTTGATACTATGGAGCTGCTTCAGGCAGGTCTTCCGGGCAACCCGGCCGAGATCCCTATGGAGAATCTCCTGCATCACCTCTCAGCGAGATTCGGGCTCACATCGCCGGGAATAAATATTAACGCTGCCTGTGCCTCTTCGACCATCGCAGTGGCGCGTGCAGCCTCACAGATCGCCGCGGGAAGAAGCGAAGCGGTAGTCGTAGTCTGTATGGATCTGGTGAGTGAGTTCGTGTTCTCCGGTTTTTCAGCGCTCCAGGCACTGTCGGCTGAAGTCTGTCGTCCTTTCGACCGCAACCGCAACGGTCTTACTCTTGGAGAGGGGGGAGCAGCACTGCTCCTCATGAGCAGAGAGCAGGCAGTTCGCAAAGGACTACCGGTACTCGGCATCGTCGCCGGCTGGGGAGCAGCCAACGACGCCACCCATATCACCGCTCCCGCCCGGGACGGATGCGGGCTGATACAGTCAGTACGTCAAGCTCTGAAGCGAGCGGACATCGAGCCGGAACAGGTAGCGGCGATCAGCGCTCACGGCACCGCAACGGTCTATAATGACCAGATGGAACTGACCGCCTTCCGTACGCTTTTCGGAGAACGCTGCATTCCGATGCATTCGATCAAAGGAGCCATCGGCCACACTCTGGGTGCCGCCGGCGGAATCGAGATTGCCCTGGGTCTCAAATGTCTCGAGTCAGGGCAGCTCCCGCCAACGGTCGGCATGCTGGAACCGGAAGAGAGTGGCGAGGGTTTCCTGAGCCGTTCCGCCCAGCCGATCAATGGTCACTATTTTTTAAGCACCAATTCCGGTTTCGGCGGCGTCAATGCTGCCCTGATACTGCGCCGGGAGGAGATGTGATGAACGCGCATATATGCGGCATTGGCTGGGTTACCGGTGCAGGGTTCGGCTGGGGTAAACAGGGAGGGGACTGCTCATTTTCGGATCTGCCGCTTCCTCACCTCACACGGAAAGATGTTTTCCCGGAACCAAATCAGCGTTTTGGCCGCATGTCTGACTACACAAAGCTGGGTCTCGCCGCCATCACTTTCACCCTGCGTGACGCAGACCTGGAAACATGGGTCGAAAAGCGTCCGATCGGTGTGGTAGCCTCCACCCGGCTCGGCTGCCTCGCCACCGACCTTGAGTACCACCGGACCGTGCTCCTTAATGGCGGTGGACTGGCAAGCCCGAACCTGTTTGCCTACACTCTGGCCAACTGTTTTCTGGGCGATGCCGCTATTCAGTTCGGACTCACCGGTTCCTCGGTCGCCATTAACGAAACAGATGTGGACGGCCTCGGTGCCATCAAAATGGCTCTGGAAGATCTCGCCATGGGGGAGGCAGACACCATGCTGGCCGGAATCTGCGACCTGGACGTCCCGGATGCTTTTGTTGACAGCATTTCACTCAGACCGGGGGCGCTTTTTCTGGCGCTGACTACCGCACCACCGTCAATACCGGGCGGATACGGAACCGTTTCGCTGACCGAAGACGGCGGTCTCATACACAACGGAATTAAGACCAACAGCCTGACAGGTCTGGTTCTGGCTGTACTGGCAGGGCGGACAGCAGTCCAACCGACACAACACAACACAACACTCGATTCCCCAGAGTGACCAAGGAGACCACACTCATGAATATGATCCTGATCTACCCCAGTTGGCCCAAACTTGACCGACAGACGGAATTTCACCTGCCTCCCCACGGCCCTGCCGTTTTTGCTGCCTGCATCCCGAAAGAAGTGGGCCTGACATTCATCGATGAGAACCTTGAGAAGATCGATTTTGATGCCGCCTACGATCTGGTCGGTATCTCTGTCATGCTCACCTGCCAGCTTCCCCGTGGTTTCGAGATCGCAGCAGAATTCCGCAAACGCGGCGTACCGGTCATCTTCGGCGGTATCGCAACCATGCTGCATGCCGAAGAGGTTGCTGCACATGCGGACGCGGTATTTCTCGGCGAGGCGGAAGGTCGCTTTTCCGGTGTGCTGGATGACTTCAGATCAGGCGGAATGAAAAAAGTCTACAATTACATGGATAACCCGCCGGATGCGGCGCTTATCGGTACCGCTCGCCGGGAAATCCTGCACCGGGAACTCTACAACTACCGTGATGTGCAGATGCTCGATCTGGTACATGCCTCACGAGGCTGCAAATTCGATTGTTTCCCCTGCTGTACCGGCTTTCTGGGGGGGAAAAGCTTCCGTCCCCGACCGATCGATAAGGTTATCGAGGAGATGGAGGCGATCAAAAACAATCGCATGTTTATTGTAGATAATTCACTGGCACAGGATCGTCAGTGGCTGATCGATCTTTTCACCGCCATGGAACCGTTAAAGAAGAAATGGGTCTCCCACCCGATTATGGATGATGACAAAATTTTGAAACTCGCCGCTGATGCCGGTGCATGGTATGTCTACCAGGCGGTTTTTGACACCTCCGACGTAATCCGCAATCGTATCAAACGGCTGAAGGATCACGGCATCGGAGTGGAGGGTACCATTCTGCTCGGAACCGACGATCAAAACGAAGATGGCATCAAACGGCTGGTTGACTTCCTTCTGGAAGTCGAACTGGATGTAGCGGAATTCACCATCATGACTCCGTTTCCCCACTCCCCCTGCCGTACCCAACTGGAGAACGAAGGGAGACTGCTGAGCAGCAATTGGAAAGACTACTCCGCTGACAAAGTGGTATTCCAACCCAAGCAGATGACTCCTGAAAAACTTCAGGAGATGTACTACTACGCGTGGGACACCTTTTATGCCGACGGCGGTCACCAGCTCAAAATGGGGAACCTCTTCAAAAAGGTGATTCAACGGGAAATGGAAGACGGCACGTACTACCGCTACAATCCGCGCCGGAAGCGCTCGTTTGCCAAAGGTTCGATCAAGCCATGAAACGGGTTCTGCTGATCTCCTCGAACATAACGACTGAGCCGTATCCGGTATACCCCCTGGGACTCGCCGTCATAGCGGCGGCGCTCGCGGGTGCCGGGCATGACGTCGAACAGTTCGATTTTCTGGCGTCCGGAGAATCGGAAGAACTTTTGGCAGCCAGGGTCACCGCGTTTGCGCCGGACTATGTCTGCGTCTCCATCAGGAATCTGGACAACTGTGACTCCCTGACTGTTACTGCTTATCCGGAAAATGCCCGGCGGATTATTAACGTTGTACGAACAGGCTCAAGTGCGCCCGTTATCATCGGAGGCCCCGCGTTCTCCATCATGCCGGATGAACTGATGGCCTACACCGGCGCCGACTACGGTATTGTCGGAGAAGGGGAACGACTCGTCTGTGAGCTGATCAGTGATCATTCTGAAGGAAAAACACCACCCGGACTTTTGCGCGGTGCAGCTCTTCTGCAAGGGAGCGAAATGACTTCGCCGCTTTACTCGAACAGTATGATCGAGTTCTACATGGAAAAAAGCGGCATGATCAATCTGCAAACCAAACGCGGCTGTCCCCATGGCTGTATCTACTGCAGCTATCCATCCCTCGAAGGGGCACACTATCGTTGTCGTGACCCGAAAGAGGTTGTTGACGACCTGGAACGGGCCGGGAGAGAGCACGGAGTACAGAGTTTTTTCTTCACCGACTCTGTTTTTAACGACAGTGACGGCCACTATCTCGACGTGGTCGAAGAAATCATCCGGAGAAATCTTTCGTTGCGCTGGTGTTGCTACATGAGACCCGAAGGTGTGGGGCGACGTGAAATCGCCCTGATGAAAAAAGCCGGACTTTATGCCGTCGAACTCGGCACTGACGCCGCAAGCGACACAACACTGCGCTCACTCGGCAAGGGTTTTACCTTTGCCGATGCTCTGGAGGCCAATCGTGCCTGCGTCGCCGAACGTCTACCGTGCGCACATTTTGTCATGTTTGGCGGACCGGGCGAAACTATGGAAACGGTCGCCGAGGGGCTCAACAATCTGGATCAACTCGAGCATACTGTTGTCTTCGCCTTCTCCGGTATACGTATTCTCCCCGGCACCCCGCTGCTCGCACGTGCTGTCAGAGACGGACTTCTGGTCGAAGGCGCCTCGCTGCGCGACCCGGTTTATTACCTGTCACCCGGCGTTGATGTGCAGGCGATGAATGATATGATCCTGAACGCATTCAAAAACCGGCGTGACCGGATTTTCCCTCCGTCAGAAGGTCAGGAACGGCTTTCGATCATGCACCGGTTCGGCTACCGCGGACTGCTCTGGGATTCGTTGATCAAGTTCCCCAAGGAATGAACATGTTAAACGACAAAAAAATTCTCCTGGTGCATCCGCTCGGTTACAAGGCCGACGCAGCCGGCCGTGATATTTCCCGCATCGCCAACATCATGCCGCCGTTAGGGCTTGCAAGCATAGCGGCCTATATGGAACAGCGCGGCACAACAGTTGATATCGTCGACTGCTACGCTCGCCCGGATTCCGACCGGGCAATCCGCGACTACCTGCTGGCGGAAAACCCCGCCTTCATCGGCCTGAGCTGTACGACCTCCAGCTTTCACGATGGCATCAGGATCGCTGAAATGGCCAGAAAAACGGTTCCCGGCATCCAGACAGTCTTCGGCGGTCCACACGTTTCAGCACTCAAGGAACAGCTCTTCGCTAACTTCCCGGCCATGGATTTCGCCGTTATCGGCGAAGGCGAGGAGACCATGGAGGAGCTTGCCCGTTGCGGTCGTGACGACCCGGCATCGGTCAAAGGAATCATCTACCGTAAAGGGGGAGAGGCTGTTTTCACCGGTTATCGGGACAAAGGGCTTGTGCTGGACGATCTCCCTTTTCCCGCCTACGAAAAACTGGCGGGATTTCCCTCCTCCTATATGCTGCCGATCTTCAATTACCCGAAGACACCAAATACGAGCTGCATATCCAGCAGAGGCTGCCCTTATGCCTGCAGTTACTGTGACCGTTCGGTTTTTCGTCGCAGCTTCCGCTACAACTCTGCGAACTACCTTTACGAGCATCTGCGTTATCTGAAGGAGCGCTTCGGCATACGCCACATCAACTTTTACGACGATCAGTTCACCTTCAATCGCCAGCGTGTTGAAGACTTCACCGGAATGATGATCGACCGGCCGCTCGACATGACTTTCAACTGCGCGGTCCGGGCAGAGCATATTGATCGGGAACTGCTGACCCGGATGCGTACTGCCGGTTGCTGGATGATGAGTCTCGGCATTGAGACCGGCGACGAGGAACTCCTTGCCCAGCACCGCCAGAACGCTGACCTGAAGCATCTGGCAGAAAAAATCCGCATGATTAAAGATGCAGGGATCCGGACCAAGGGGCTTCTCATGATGGGACTGCCCGGAGAAACCGAGGCGAGTATCCGCCGGAGCATGAAGTATGTATTCTCTCTACCTATCGACGATTTCAATCTGGCCAAATTCACTCCGTTTCCCGGCTCGCCAATCTACGAAAATATCCACGAATTAGGTGAATTTAAAGAGGACTGGGAGCAGATGGACTGCATGAACTTTATCTTCGTCACCAAGGGGATGACTCGCGAGCGACTGGAGGTACTGTTCAACGAGTTTTACCGAAACCATTTCAAACGACCCAAGGTGCTCTGGGGCTACGTCACCATGCTGTGGCGCTCGCCGGACAGCTGGCTGCGTTTCCTCAGCAATCTTGCCAGTTTTATCAAGTTTACCCGTGGTACGTCACGCCACATGGAAAAAGATGCGTAACAGGATGTTATACCGGATGGCTGCTGGGCATTTATGAACAGAGAAAATAAACAATGGTCCAGCAGGAGTATCGGCTCTAACTGGCAGCACAATGTTTTTTACACTCTGATCCGATGTGGCGGCAAGCAGATGGCATACACACTATTGCTGTTCGTAGTGTTGTATTATACCTTGTTCCGCCCTTCGGTCCGAAAGCGCTCAAGCCATTATCTCAAACGTCGCTTTCCCGGGCGTAACCCGCTTTTCATGCTGTGGGACAGTTTCCTTCTCAACCTCGGAATCGGCAGGACTCTTGTTGACCGGGCGATTCTGGGGATCCTGGGCCCCGACAGCCTGAAACTAAGTCTTGAGGGAAAGTCAGAGCTTACGGAACTTCTCAACGAAGGGCGGGGACTGGTCATGGTGACTGCCCACGTCGGTTGCTGGCAACTTGCCATGTCAAGCCTCAGCGCCCTGGACACTCAGGTAAACCTGCTTGTACATCGGGATGAAGGAGATCTGGATCGACATTTTTTTGAGCATGGCGGCAATAAACCTCCCTACCGGATTGTGGATCCTGCCGGGTATCTCGGTGGAACGCTGGAAATGCTTCAGGTCTTGAAAAATGGTGAGATCCTCTGTATTATGGGCGACCGAAACATGGGTGGTGACAGCGGTACTGTTAGCGTAGATTTTCTCGGCGGACCGGTAAAAGTGCCGTTCAGCCCTTACAAACTGGCTTCTGCCACCGGAGCTCCGGTAGCGGTCATATTCCCCTTCAGGGATAAATCCGGCGGCTATGCCCTGCATGTGGCAAAGATCATCCGTGTGCCGGAAAACCTCGGCAGATCTGCACATGCCTACATTCCATTTGCCAGGGAATTTATAGGTGCGCTGGAACAATTTGTATCTGAAAACCCGTACCAGTTTTTTAATTTTTATGACATGTGGACAAATGAGCATTAATAAAGGAGTCAGAGAGATGAATACAAAGGAAAAACTGAAACAGATTCTCATTGCAGATCTAAACCTTGAGGAGTTGGCTCCTGAAGATATCAATGACAACGCGCCCCTGTTCGGCGAAGGACTTGGTCTCGACTCACTTGATGCGGTGGAACTGGTCGTTATTATCCAGAAACATTTCGGGATAGAGATCAAGGACATGGAAGAAGGACGCGATGCATTCAAGTCGGTAGAGGCGCTTGCTGCTTATATCGATAGACGCCTCGCCGCGGCATGACATATAGTCCGGTTGCCATAACCGGGATGGGTTGCATCTGCGCGGCCGGGAATAACCTTGGCGACAGCATGGCATCACTTTTCAGTGGAACCCGTGCTCCCGTTCCCCCGGTCAGCTTCACCAGCAATCACCCGATCAACTATCCGGTATTCGAGGTCCATAATTTTACTGTGCCTGCAGATCTGCTCCGTACCAGCGCCCTCGGTCTGCACGCTGCACGTGAGGCGCTGGATGATGCCGGGCTCGACCGGGAGCTGCTGAGTACTCTACGGGTCGGCGTATGTGTCGGGACAACCGTTGGCTGCGCCATCAGTAACGAGATGTTCTGCCGGGAATACCGCTCCGTTTCGGTTCCCGGCATGGGGCCGCTGGAAAGGATTCTCCGCAGTAACCCGGCAGCAGTCATTGCCCGTGAATTCGACTTTTCCGGTCCCTGTCAGACGATCGTCAACGCCTGCTCATCAGGCACCGATGCGGTCGGCCTGGCGGCCTCATGGATCCGTTCCGGGGCCTGTGATGTTGCCCTGGCAGGCGGAGCTGACGAGTTGGGACGAATCACCTACATCGGCTTTATTTCACTGCTGATAACAGATGAGTCCCCCTGCAAGCCGTTTGATGTTAACCGAAAAGGGCTGAACCTGGGAGAAGCGGGAGCAATGTTGGTCCTCGAATCGGAACGGGTTCGAACCATGCGGAAGAAAAAGGCCCGATCATTCGTTCTTGGTTACGGTTCGGCCTGCGATGCCTACCATTTGACCGCACCGAAACCGGATGGTGCCGGACTGAAAAATGCTCTGGCAGAAGCTTTTGCCTGTAGCAACACCGACCCTGCGGCGATTGCCTTTGTCAATGCCCATGGGACCGGTACTCCGGATAACGACCGGGTTGAAACTATGGTTCTGGCGGAAGTACTTCCCGGAGTTCCTTTCCTTTCAACAAAGGGGTACACCGGCCACACACTTGGAGCAGCCGGTGCGATAGAGGCAATTTTTACCGCTGCCTGCCTGGAACTGGGTAAAATTCCCGCCAATATCGGCTTTTCAACGCCTGATCCTGAACTGGGGGGAAACCCGGTTACGGAGAATACTCCATTCAGCGGTACAATTGCCCTTTCGGAATCGCTGGCCTTTGGAGGAAACAACTCTGTAATCATTCTCGGCAAAGGAGAGGTGTAATAATGCAGATTGCTATCCAGGGAGTTGGTGTTGTCGGCGGCTTCGGGACCGGGGTGGCAGAGATGCGGAAGGCGCTGCTGTCAGGATCCAGTAACCGTTCCATTATCCAACTTTCCAATTGTGGAGACCCGCTTGAAATTCCGGCCTTCCGTACGGACACCTCCCGTCTCACTGAATTTGTTCCGTTAAAAGCGCTACGCAGGATCGACAACTTTTCAAAACTGGGACTTCTTGGAGCGTATCTGGCACTGGAAGATGCCGGAGTTCTCGCCGAGGGCAAGCAGGAGCGTCTTGGAGTCGTCATCGCCTCCGGCTATGGAGCCTCCGGGATAACGTTCTCCTTTCTTGATTCATTCATCAACGATGGTGATATCTGTGCTTCACCGACTTACTTCGCCAATTCCGTACATAACTCGGCAGCCGCATATATCTCCATTATGCTCGGCGCAACCGGTCCCAGTTCTACTGTCAGCCAGTTTCATCAATCAGTTCCTTCTGCACTGCAGACCGCCCGGCTCTGGCTGTCGGAGGGGCGTGTCGACAGGGTACTGTTCGGTGCTGTTGAGGAGCTGTCTGAACTTATCGGCTATGCCTGGTGCCGTCAACGCGGTACAACTGATTCACGGGAGATTTCACCACTCCTGACCGGAACAGAATCGGCTGTCCCGGGTGAGGGAGCGGCATTTCTGCTCCTGTCACGCAAGGAAGAATCTCAGAAGGGATACTGTTTTCTTGATCAGGTTATTACGGGAAGACACCTGAAACCGGGGTTTATCGCCTCACCTCAGGATCTGCTGGTACTGGGGGCAGACGGTCGCCGGGAAAAAGGGGCTGACTATGCTGTGCTCGCTGAAAACGCAACTGTCGCCTGCTTCACCTCTCTGTATGGCAGTATGCCGATCAGCCCCGCTTTCGATCTCGCCATTGCCGCCCTTATGCTGAAAGAGGGGAAAACATTCGCATCCCCGTTTAGTGGCATATGTGATTTTCCGGCAACCGTTGCTGCCGGTGGCAAAGCCCTTGAAAGCCAACGCGTGTCATGTCTCTCCCTGAGTGATGATGACGGTTTTGGTCTGGTAACCCTGTCAAAGGGATGACACTAAAAAGAGGACACCTGTTCCGCCTGACGTTACTGCTTGTGCTGCTTTGTTCTTATACGTTTCAAGGGACAGGCAGAGCCGATGAAGCAATTCCGGCCAGAGAGGAAAGGGCCCCGGACCGTTTTGGCATGTCGCTTGAGCTTGCCAGCGTCTATGACCCCGGGCATACCATCAGCTTTGCCGCTTTGACAGCTTTTGGATTGTTCGATTACGGTAAAATATGGCGGCAGGACCGGCCGAAAGAATTGTGCTTCAAAGTTGAAGGAGCACTGGGATCAACCTTCAGACCGGAAGCACGCGTGGTTGCCTCCATAGGCATGATGGCACTTTATTATGTAGACCGGATAGCCACCTCGCAGTTTCGTCCGTACGTTGAGGGTGGTATCGGAATCATCTACACCGATTTCAGGGTCGAGGGACAGGGGCTGAGATTCAATTTCAATCCGCAGCTTGGAATAGGTACGGAACTGTTGCAAAAAAATGCCCCCTCCAGCTTTGTGGCGGTAAGGTTCCACCATCTATCAAACGGGAATCTCTACCACGATAACCGTGGTGCCAACTCGCTTATCCTGCAGATAGGCAGGTTTTTCTAAAGACGGACGCTTGTAGCAGTCAAACGACTTGAAAATGGAGCAGCCGCAATGTTGAAAAAAGAAGTCCCCCAGGACAAGGAACTCTTTGATGGTCAGAGTGAGGTCTGTTACGCAGTCGATGAAAACGGGCGCTATGTATTGGCAGAATCAGAAGGGTGGGAACCGGCCAATATCGCCAATATTCAGGCGTGGGACGTTAT
>VFJW01000079.1 GCA_009885845.1 Geobacter sp. | reverse complement strand
GCGCCCGCCCTTCATGGGCGGGCGAGGATTGAAACATATACCTGTTCATCATTGTTTCGTTTGCAATGAGAGCGCCCGCCCTTCATGGGCGGGCGAGGATTGAAACAGCAAAGACCTGGAGCACTGGACCGGCCAACGTGTGAGCGCCCGCCCTTCATGGGCGGGCGAGGATTGAAACATGCACAACAAGAACAAAATAGCGGCAACGCTGGCCGAGCGCCCGCCCTTCATGGGCGGGCGAGGATTGAAACAGAGTCACTGTTCCCGTCCGGCCTGCCAACGGTCGAGCGCCCGCCCTTCATGGGCGGGCGAGGATTGAAACTTACCTGTACGTCTGCACAGCAACCGATACGTGGAAGAGCGCCCGCCCTTCATGGGCGGGCGAGGATTGAAACACAGCGTTTGCGGGGTTATCCACTATTTTTTTTGCGAGCGCCCGCCCTTCATGGGCGGGCGAGGATTGAAACATCACTCAGGATATGGAAAAGGTCGAAAAACAGGGAGCGCCCGTCATTCATGGACGGGCGCGGATTGAAACTGCGGAAACCGGCTTCGGTTTGAATCAAAATGTTTAACTTCGACGCTTCTTTACAGTAATCTCCCACTCATGTATTATGGCTCCCGTGAAACGCATTTTATCCCTCTACATAATTCGAGAAATTTCCTCGCTCTTCCTGCTAGGCATTATCATCTTCACCCTGGTTCTGCTGATGGGTCGCCTGATTTCGTTGACCGATATGGTGGTGACTCATGGCGTCCCTCTGGCAGATGTCAGCAGGATGATTTTGTATCTTATCCCGTCTTTTCTGGTTTTTACGATTCCAATGGCATTTTTGCTGGCGGTTCTGCTGGCATTTGGGCGCCTTTCGGCAGATAACGAGATAGTTGTCATCAAGGCAAGCGGGGTGAGTCTTGTCCAGATGTTGCCGCCGGTAATTTTCTGTGCGCTCGTTGCCGTACTGCTTGCATTGGGTACCAGTACGATTGGTGCTCCCTGGGGCAACAGCGCTTTCAAGGAGCTCACTTTTCAGGTATTGAAACAAAATCTTACGGCGACTATTCGGGAAAAGACGTTCTGGGAGGACATTCCGGGTGTCGTTATGTATACTGACCATTATGAAGAACATAACCAGACTTTGAACGGGGTGGTTATCCACGATGGCCGAAGCCTTGATTTACCTATGACCATCTTTGCCCGGGACGGAGTTGTTTCAAGTGAGCCGGGCAGTCAGGCGCTTCAGATGTCTCTTCATAATGGTTCCATTCATATGGCCGGCGCTGACGGGCTCTATCGTTTGGTTCATTTCGGTGAATACATCATGTCGATTGGTGAGAAAGGGAACGGCGCCGTCATTTCCCGCAATGAACAGGATATGCTGTTAGCCGAGCTTCAAAGCAAAATAGATGATCCCGGCACGTTAGCCAAAAATCGTACCAAAGCGGTCGTAGAGTTTCACAGTCGATTTACCTTTCCTTTTACCTCGCTGGTTTTTGCGATTATAGCGGTTCCCCTGGGGATGCAGAATCGTCGGGCAGGTAAATCAGGAGGTTTCACAACAAGTATTGTGATAATTCTCGCCTATTATGTTCTGATGTCAATTGTTCGCACGCTGGCTGAGAGAAGTATTGCCCCGCCTGTCCTGTTGCTCTGGATTCCAAATCTGATATTTTTTTGCGTGGGGTGGTTTTTTTTAAGAAGGGCATCGCTGGAGAAAACTATTTCTCTGTCTTTGCTGAAAAACAGTATGCGGTATTTCCGGCGGGCGTCCTGATATGAGCATACTCGACCGGTATATCGCCAGGACCTGGCTGCGCCTGCTTGTTCTCTGCCTGTGTGGCTTTGTTTCACTATATCTTGTTATTGATCTGATTGAAAAAATTCCGCGTTTTCTGCGTGCTGGTGGAGTTGCAGGAGACATTGTGCAGTATTTTGTCTGGAAAATTCCTGAAATGGTCAGTCGTACCGCATCATTCTCAATTCTTATGGCAACACTTCTGACACTCGGGACATTATCCCGGGACAGCGAAATTATCGCCATGCGCAGTTGCGGCGTCAGTCTTTTGAGAATATCTCTGCCGATGCTGGTCCTCGGTGTTGCCGCCAGTATTCTGTTGCTGGTAAACGCCGAATTTGTATTGCCGCACAGCTATGCACAAACTGAACTGATCGATCGTGTCAAGATCAAGAAAAGAGAAGATCATGTTACGTTCAAACGTAATAATATATGGTTTCGTTCCTCGTCGATGATCCTGCAGGCACGCCTGTTTGAGCCTAAAACCCGAACGTTGAGTGGTATAGTACTCTGGAATGTAGATAATTCCATGAATCCGGTAAGCAGAATTGACGCCGAATCTGCCGTATATAGCGACGGTCACTGGGTGCTGAATTCCGCAACGCAGAAAAACTTTCTGAGCGTTTCCGGATTTGAGCCACATGCAGTCCCGTCGATGCGACTGGATCTCAACCTTAAAATTGAAGATTTAAAGATTCTTGATGTTGATGCCGATAATCTGAGTATCCGCACCCTTAAAGAGTATGCGGAAAATTTGAAGCGTGGCGGTTATCGTGCCTACCGTTTTCTTACGATGATGCACACCAAGATTGCTTCACCGTTTGCTGCCCTGATTATGGTGGTGCTTGGAATCCCCTTTGCTCTCAGAAACAGCCGTTCCGGCGGCCTCGCCATGGGAATCGGTGCCAGTGTCGGAATCGGTTTTGCTTATTTTGTTGTTAACGCGGTACTGCTCTCATATGGCCGGAGCGGAGTTTTGACCCCGATAATCGCCGCCTGGGGGGCAAATATTCTGTTTATGCTGAGCGGTATATGGTTGTCAATGAAGGTTAAAGGGTAGGTTGCCATGATCAGACGAATGCCTTTCATGTTTACAATTCTGCGAATTTTTATTTTCCTTTGCTGTCTGTGCGTCGCATACGAAGCATCTGCCGCCGAACGTCCCAAGCGGACGAAGAATGAGCCTGCACCAGTGTCCGTTCCCATCTCTATTCTCAGTATAATACCTGCTCAGGCTGAACCGGGTGCAAAAGTGATGCTGTCAGGAACCGGCTTTGGCGAGAACTCCAGCGTATATTTGGGGAGTCTTGAAATCCCGGCACTGATCACGGCTGCAAAGCAGGCTGAATTTAATGTGCCGCTGAAGCTGGAAGCTGGTCTGTACGCTCTTTAC
Organism: Geobacter sp.; assembly: GCA_009885845.1. Taxonomy (GTDB): domain Bacteria; phylum Desulfobacterota; class Desulfuromonadia; order Geobacterales; family Pseudopelobacteraceae; genus JACRCG01. Next base: position 48,093 of record VFJW01000079.1, on the reverse strand, counting down.
CTGAAACGCTCCGACGGCATTATCGGTAGATCGTATAATTTTATGGTACTCCCGGTGCGTCCTGTTCTCAGTGCCCTGCAGCCAGCCATGATAAGTTCCTGCGCAACGGGAAAAGAACGTGAAGTAATCGCCCGGGGGAGTAATTTTGGTGATGGTGCCATGCTTTTCTTTAATGGTGCTGCGCTGGTCAGCACGATTCTTTCTCCGGAATCTATCTCTTTTAATGTGCCACCGGTTGCGGGAGGACTTCACCAGATACAAGTGAAAAATACCCCTGAAAACAGTACGGTGCCGCTGACCCTGACGGTTGAAACCCGACCGGAAATTAGCCAGGTGACCGTGGGGAACGAGCATGTCAACTTTTATGAACTGATCATTTCCGGAAAGAATTTCAATCAGAATTCATCAGTGTATGTTGACGGCGTGCAGATCGGCGGACGTGGTGGTCAGGATATGGCGGAACGGGAAAAACTCATCTATAGTGACTGCATGAAGCTGATCTACCAGCGTCATCCCTATTCACCGGTCAACAAGGATTTCCGCCTTCAGGTTGTCAATTCCGGAGGAGAGGGGAGTCAGGTTATCACCGTGACGGCCCCCTGATATTATCATTGGTAAAGGACTCAGGAATATGAAGGTAACTAGCAGATTTAATGCACTATATACGCTCTGGCTGATGCTTATCGGTTTTTCTGCCGTAACCCGGACGATCCTGCTGGTCAAGTCAATACCGGAGCTTGATCTCTCACCAATGCTGCTGATCAAGATTTACGCGGTCGGGTTCTTCTTTGACTGTGTGACCTTTTCGTATGCCGCCATTCCGTTTGTGCTGGTTCTTGTCATACTGCCGGATCGGGTGTTCAACAGCACTTTTTTCAGATGGTGCTCCTCTGGCGCCTGCTTTGTCGTTACCTATCTGATGCTGTTCAATGTAGTTGCTGAATACACGTTTTTTGATGAATTTGCCACCCGGTTCAATTTTATTGCCATTGATTACCTGATTTATACCAACGAGGTCATCAGCAATATCAGGGAATCATACCCCGTTAACGTCATCCTCACAGTGCTGTTGCTTCTGAACATCGCGGTATTCCTTCCTGTCAGAAAACATCTGAACCATTCATTTTCCGGAAAATCACGCATCGGCAGCAGGTTGAAGATCGGCGTACTGTTTCTTCTTCTGCCGGTTCTTTCATTCGCTACAGTTGATCTCTCCCTGACGCAGATATCGCCCAATAATTACGCTGATGAACTGGCTGGAAACGGCATCTACTGCCTTTTTTCGGCTTTCAGAAATAACGAGCTTGATTTCAACAAGTTCTACGTCAACAGGGACAACAATACGGTACTTGCACGCCTGAAAGAGCTGGTTCAGGAGAAGCATAGCCGCTTTGAAACTCCGGGCAATCAGTCAGTAACCCGACTCATACAGCCGGCAGGGGCAGAAAAACGGCTGAACGTTGTACTGGTGATTGAAGAGAGTCTGAGTGCCGAGTTTCTTACCGCTTTCGGCAATAGCGGCGGAGGAATCACACCAAACCTGGACAAGCTGGCCGGGGAATCACTCTTTTTTACGCATCTGTATGCAACCGGTACCCGTACTGTACGTGGGTTGGAGGCGCTTACCCTCTCCATGCCGCCGTTGCCCGGCACCTCAATCGTGAAGCGTCCCAAAAATGAAAATTTTATTTCATGGGGTTCTGTCATGAAAGAGAAGGGGTACGAAAACAAGTTTATTTATGCCGGCCACGGCTACTTCGATAACATGAACTATTTCTACGCAAATAACGGATTTAAAACGATAGACCGGACTAATTTTTCGAAGGATGAAATAACCTTTACCAATGCCTGGGGAGTGTGTGACGAAGACCTGTTTTTGAAAGTAATTAAAGAAGCAGATCTTTCACATGGCAATAAAAAACCTTTTTTCAGTGTGGTCATGACAACTTCAAATCATCGCCCCTATACGTATCCGGAAGGCAAGATTGATATTCCATCAAAATCGGGTCGCGGCGGTGGAGTTAAATATGCGGACTACGCTATCGGTCGCCTGCTCGCTGAAGCAAAAAAGAAGCCCTGGTTCAATGACACTGTTTTTGTCATTGTTGCGGATCATTGCGCCGGCAGTGCCGCAAAACTGGCACTGCCGGTAAAAAACTATGAAATTCCGCTGTTCATCTATGCTCCGGCAGTCATCAAGCCGCAGGTTGTTGATCGGATGATGAGTCAGATAGACGTTGCTCCGACGGTTCTCGGACTACTGAATTTCAGATATACCAGTGCATTTATCGGTAAGGACGTCATGACCACTGATGTCTGGAGTGAACGGGCATTTATTTCGACCTATCAGAAACTCGGATATATTCAGGATGACAAGCTACTGGTGCTCGGCCCGAAAAAAGAGGCCGGTTATTTCAGCTTTGATCGGAAAGATGGCGCAACAGTTGTATTGAAACCGCAGGAAAATCTGCTGATGGACGCTTTGGCGTATATTCAGGGAACAAATTTTATCTACAAAAACAGGTTGAACCGGCTGAAGGAATGACCTGATTTGTGTTTTTAGAAGTTTATCTGGCACGATACCCTGATGATTAATGTGTTGCCCCGCTGCTGAAAACTGTGATATTACTGAATCGTTCGTGAACCACAGAGCTCACCATGCCCTGTGGTTTTTTATTTCTCCAGGGAGTCTACCCATCATGATCGCAGCATCAAACATTACCCTGTCATACGGAAAACGAGTCCTCTTCAAGGATGTCAATATTAAATTCACCCCCGGCAACTGCTACGGGCTTATTGGCGCCAACGGGTCGGGAAAGTCTACCTTTCTCAAGATTCTTGCGGGTGAGCTTGATGCCGACAAAGGGGAAATTATCGTCGGGCCCCGTGAACGGATTGCTGTTCTTCGCCAGGATCAGTTCGCCTTTGACGAGGAAACCGTGTTCAACACGGTTATCATGGGGCATAAACGACTGTACGACATTATGACCGAGCGTGAGGCAATTTACGCCAAGGCTGAATTCAGTGAAGCTGACGGCGTCCGGTCTGCCGAGCTTGAAGGCGATTTTGCCGAAATGAACGGTTATGAAGCTGAATCCGAAGCAGCAGTACTTCTGAACGGACTCGGCATATCCGAAGAGCTGCGGACAAAGCAGATGAAGGAGCTTGAGGCGGGAGACAAGGTGCGTGTGCTGCTGGCTCAGGCGCTGTTCGGCAATCCGGATGTGCTCCTGCTGGACGAACCGACCAACAACCTTGATCTGAAATCAATCAACTGGCTGGAAGAGTTTCTATTCCGCTTTCCTAACACGGTTATCGTCGTGTCGCATGACCGTCACTTTCTGAATCAGGTCTGCACTCATACCGCCGATATCGATTTCGGGCGGATTCAGATTTACGTCGGCAATTATGATTTCTGGTACCATGCCAGTCAGTTAAACTTAAAGCAGAAGCAAAATGAAAACCGCAAAGTATCCGAAAGAGCTGATGAACTTAAAGCATTTATCCAGCGATTCAGTTCCAATGCTTCCAAGGCAAAACAGGCGACATCCCGCCGGAAACTGCTTGATAAACTCACTCTGGAGGATATGCCGACTTCATCGCGCAAATACCCTCATGTGGTTTTTAAACCGGAGCGGGCTTGCGGCGACATTATTCTGGAAATCGAAGGTCTGTCCAAGGCGATTGACGGGGTTAACGTGCTGAATAAATTCGACCTCATCGTGCGTAAAGAAGATAAAATCGCGTTTGTCGGCGGCAGTGTACTTGCCCGAACAACTCTTTTCCAAATCCTTGCAGGAGAGCTTGAGCCAGACAGTGGCAGTTTTCGTTGGGGTATTACCATTACCAGTGCTTATTTCCCCAAAGAGAACAGTCAGTTTTTTGAGCGTGAGATGACTCTTATTGAGTGGCTGGGTCAATATTCACCGCCGACAGAGGGTGAGACCTTTGCACGGGGTTTCCTCGGAAGAATGCTTTTTTCGGGCGAAGAGGCCATGAAAAAAACCACAGTTCTCTCCGGTGGCGAAAAAGTCCGCTGTATGCTGTCGCGCATGATGTTGACCGCAGCCAATGTGCTTATTCTTGATGAACCGACCAATCATCTGGATCTTGAATCGATTACCGCTTTAAATGACGGCATGATTGCCTTCAGCGAAGTTATCCTGTTTGCCTCGCATGACCATGAATTCGTTTCGACCGTTGCCAACCGGATTATAGAAATTACACCGGGTGGAGTTATCGACCGCAGCATGGTCTTTGAAGAGTATCTGGAGAGTGCTGATGTCTCTCGGGAGCGGGATGAACTGTACCATGGCCACGCCGATTTAAGTCTGTAGACACTCTGTAAGGTCTTTTTATCGTTGGCTGGGTGCACCGCATGGTGCGCCTTTTTTTTTAATTAAAATTTTTGTGGTCGATCTGATATGAAATTGTGTATAGTAGTATCGAGAACGTACAACAGGAGGATATTGACATGAATAAATTGTTTAGCTCGTTGCCGGTACTTGTGTTTTTAATAGCACTGATGACATGTGGCTTTACTTCAGAGTCTGTCGCGGCAGACCCCGCAATTGTCAAGATCGGACTTAATTATCCGGAGACCGGCCCGTATGCAAAGCAGGGTCTTGATCAGAAACGGGCTGCAGAGCTTGCAGTCGAAGAGATAAATGCTGCAGGAGGAATTCTGGGGAAAAAAGTGCAGCTGGTGCTGCGCGATACCAAGTCAAATGCCAAGATTGCCAGGGGAAATGCGACCGAACTGTATGATGTCGAGGGTGTGCCGATGATCCTGGGAGGTTCCTCAAGTGCGGTGGCTATTGCAACCGGCGAGGTTGCACTCCTGAAAGACAAACTGTTTTTTGCAACACTGTCATACTCAACAGAAACAACCGGTGAATACGGACATCGCCATATTTTCCGTGAATGCTTTGATGCCTATTTTGCCGGAAAGGTCATGGCAAATTATCTGAACAAAAATTTTAAAGGGCGAAAATATTTTTATATCACCGCAAATTACACCTGGGGTTGGACAACCGAATCAGTGTTGCGCTCTTTTACCGATACCAAAGATATGGTAAAATACCCGGAGGTTCTCACCAATCTTGGTGCAACGGATTTTAAAGAAGCGCTACTGGAGGCGAAAGCGGCTGGAGCAGAGGTTCTGGTGTTGTCGCTTTTTGGACGAGATATGGAGATAGCGGTCAAGCAGGCCGACGAAATGGGACTTAAGAACAGAATGCAGATTATTGTCCCCCAGATGAATGAGGACATGGCTCAGGGGGCCGGACCGGAAGCGATGGAAGGGATTATCGGGGCGACTCCATGGATGTGGAGCATTCCCTTTGCTTATAAATATCCCCGGGGGATTGCATTTGTAAATAAATTTGAAGAGCGCTTCAAACGGTATCCGACAACATCCGGTGCTTCCGCCTATGTCATTATGCATGAATACAAAGCAGCCGTTGAACTGGCAAAAACGTTCAACACCAAAGCGGTTATTACCGCGCTGGAAGGGCGTAAATACATTGGCTTGAAAGATGAGCAGCAATGGAGGAAGTTTGACCATCAGTCTGTACAGACGGTATACGCGGTCAAGGTCAAGCCGGCAGCCGAAGTCAAAAAGAGCAAATACCAGATGGACTATTTTGATATTATTGCCACCATGAAGGGTGATGAAGCAGCGGTAGACTTCACCGAGTGGAGTGAGATTCGTGAGATGGTGAATATGAAGGTGGAGTTGGAGGAATACGCCCCCTCTAAGTAATTCCAATTCCGGAAAAGTCCGGGAAGTTCGATATTCGTTGCCCGCTGTACGGTAGAAATGATATATAGTTTTCAGCACCCGGCCACAGGGTTACCCGCCCTGTGGTTTTTTACGCCGTGGAGATGCCATGATATCATCATCAGCGCTTTCTATTACCTGGCTGCAGCCGGACCTCGAAGCGGAGCGCTGGGAGTTCTACAGTCATCCGGCCAAGCAGGAGTGGTACCGTTCTCATGCTGTCTCGTGGGAGCAGATAGTTTCGAGCTTTGAGGATGGAGCCCTCGTTGCGTGGCCCCGCGTTGCGACAATCGGGACGATTCCGGTGGCACTTTCATATCACTCCTATGAAGAGTATCAGACGTATCTCGCACGGGCGAAACGGGGCTACCGGAAAAATTATTCCAGAATGGAGGATGCGCTGCAGAGTAACGGTTCTCTTGATCTCAAGGCGCCGATAATTCTCTGCAGCGGCGGAGAAGGGCTGCTCTTTTCCGGGTACAGGCGACTCTGCCTCGGGTGGAATTACGGAATGGTGCCGTATGTCTGGCTGGTTGATCTCAGGTAAATAGGTGCTCGATTGAAAATTACAGGGAGTTTCACAAGATGATTCAATTATCAAACATTGCCCGACAGCATGGGTCCCAGATATTGTTCCGGGATGCATCCTGTCAGATTCTGCCCGGAACTCATACCGGACTGGTGGGGCCGAACGGCGCCGGGAAAACGACGGTTTTCCGAATTATTGCAGGGCAGGAAGAGCCGGATTCCGGCGAAGTAATCCTGCCGAAAAAAACGACGATCGGCTATTTTTCCCAGGATGTCGGTGAAATGTCCGGGCGGACCGCCCTTGAAGAGGTCATGGCCACCTGTGGACCGACCGTGCAGCTGGCCGCGGAGATGAAGGAGATGGAGGCGGCCATGTGCCTGCCGCAGTCAGATGACGAGATGACCGCCCTGCTGGAGCGTTATGGCAATGCTGTTGAGGAGTTCGAACATATGAAAGGGTATGATCTGGATACACGCGCTCAGGCGGTTCTGACCGGGCTCGGGATCGGCCCTGACCGATACAATCATCCGGTTGAATCGTTCAGCGGCGGCTGGAAGATGCGGATCGCCCTTGCCAGTATTCTGACCCTTAAACCTGATGTGCTGCTGCTTGACGAACCGACCAACCATCTGGATGTTGAATCGATCATATGGCTTGAGGAGTGGCTTTCAAGTGAATTCAAAGGGGCGCTTCTGATGACCAGTCATGACCGGGATTTCATGAACAGGGTCGTGACCAGGGTCATTGAGGTTGCCAACAGCACCGTAACGACGTATGGCGGGAATTATGATTTCTATGAACGTGAGCGGGATATCCGTCTGGAACAGCTGATCGCTTCACACAAGCGCCAACAGGATATGCTGGCCAAGGAAGAGGAATTTATCGCCCGTTTTGCCGCCCGGGCTTCTCATGCGGCCCAGGTTCAATCCCGGGTTAAGAAGCTTGAGAAAATTGAACGGATCGAAATACCTGTCGAAGAACGGACGGTACGGTTCGGATTTGCTGATCCCCCCCGCAGTGGTGATGATGTCGCCGCTTTTGAGGAACTCGGCAAGGTCTGGATTACACCTGATGGACAGGAGAAACCGGTCTTTCATGGTGTTTCCGGTATGGTAAAACGCCTTAACAAGATTGCCGTCGTCGGGGTGAATGGCGCCGGTAAATCTACCTTTCTCAAAATTCTGGCCGGTCAGACAGAAGCGACAACCGGAAGCATGGCAATCGGTGCCAATGTCGAGATCGGTTACTTCAGTCAGCACGCGATGGAACTGCTTGATCCCAAAAAGACGATTTTTGAAACCATGCAGGATTGTATGCCGCTTGCCACTATCGGCATGATACGCAATCTTCTCGGCGCCTTCCTCTTTTCAGGCGACACGGTCGATAAACGCATCGAAAATATTTCCGGTGGCGAGAAGAGCAGGGTGGTGCTGGCCACGATTCTGGCACGTCCGGTCAATTTTCTGATTCTGGACGAACCGACCAATCATCTTGATATCCGCTCCCGCGAGATGCTGCTGGAAACTCTTAAAAACTTCGGCGGGACAATTGTTCTCGTCAGTCACGACAGGCATTTTCTACGATTACTGGTAGATCGGGTTTTTGAGGTTGATCATGGCGTGATGCGGGTGTATGAAGGAAGCTACGATTATTACCTGTCGAAGAGTCACCATTCGGTTGGTTGAAGGCAGTATACGGGAAAATTAACTCCAATCTGGAATTGGAAAAAGGAGAAGTGACTATTATGGCCAAGCCGAATTATTCATTTGAAAAGCGCAAGAAGGAGCTTGACCGTCAAAAAAAGAAAGATGAAAAGAAGGCACGTAAAGGTGAGCAAAATGCTGACGAAACCGGGCAGGAAGAAGGTGCAGAAGACAGTGAAACGGTCGTTGCTGCGGAATAAAATCTCATAATTTTTTGCATGGTGGCTGATATGATTGGCACACAAAAAATAGTCATTCTGGATGGATATACCATAAACCCGGGAGATAACCCCTGGGATCAACTTGAGTCTTTGGGAAACTGTGTCATTTACGACCGGACTTCGCCGGAGCTTAAGATCGAACGCGCCCGCGATGCTGAAATTGTCCTGCTCAGCAAGGTCAAGCTGGATGAGGCTGCACTGGATGCGCTGCCGAAACTCAAATATATTTCAATGCTGGCTACCGGTTATAATAATGTGGATGTCGTCGCTGCAGGAAAACGCGGAATTCCGGTTTCGAACATTCCGGCATATTCAACCGAGTCAGTTGCCCAGACAACCTTTGCTCTGCTGTTGGAACTGGCCATGCATGTCGGTCTGCATGATGCTTCTGTAAAGGCCGGAGAGTGGATCAGTTGCCCGGATCATGCGTACGTGAAGACGTCGCTGCTGGAACTGGACGGCCTGACTCTGGGTATTGTTGGCTATGGTACGATCGGCCAGGCGGTGGCGCGTATAGGATCTGCCTTTGGCATGAAGATCATCGCGTATGCACCTCGTATTCCGAAGGAAATCGGTTCTGTCTCGGTGAATTTTGTTGCTCTGGAAGAATTGTTTGCTTTGGCTGATGTTATCAGCCTCAACTGTCCACAGACCGCTGACAATGGCGGGTTTGTAAATTCCCGGCTGCTTGGTTTGATGAAATCGAGTGCATTCCTGCTCAATCTGGCACGTGGTGGCCTGGTTAATGAAGCGGATCTGGCACGGGCGCTCCATGACGGTCAACTGGCAGGTGCCGGACTGGATGTTGTCGCCCACGAACCGATGCTGGCAGATAATCCTCTGCTGGATGCACCCAACTGCATCTTTACCCCGCACATTGCCTGGGCTTCTCTGGCTGCGCGTAAGCGTTTAATGGCAATTGTAACCGCAAACGTAGGGGCCTATCTGGCCGGTGCACCGGTGAATGTCGTAAACGGGCAGTATCTGAAACAGCCATAAAAAAGGGGGGGCAATGCCCCCCGTCTGTACAATTATTCCTGCCCGGTCTGCTTGTCCCCCGTCGGCTTCCTTTTTCGCCGTTTACGTTTTTTCTTTTCGATACTCCCGTCGGCTGTTTCAGATGCTGCTTTTACCATTGCAGGTTGAGCCACCACCGGTTTCACGCGTGGTGGTGGTTTTCTGGTTCCCCGGTCAGGCACCCTGGCTCCTCCCGGTTTATCCCGCTTGATATCCTGAACCCGTTTTGGCCGCGCTGTCCGCACATAATCAAGCACATACAGTCCATCATCAGCCCATTCTGTGGGAATCTTTGCTTTAATATACTCTTCAATGGCCTCCAGAAAAAAAGCCCCATCCTCGTCTGCAAGTGAAATGGCCTTCCCTTCGGCACCGGCTCGTGCGGTACGTCCGATACGGTGGACATAATCCTCGCAATCCTGCGGCATGTCATAATTTATTACATGAGAAACGCCGTCTATATGCAGACCCCGAGAGGCAACATCGGTTGCAATCAAAATCGGGAGTGTGCCGTCTTTGAAGTCATCAAGGATTTTCATCCGCTTGCGCTGCTCAACATCCCCCGAAATAACTTTGCAGGGAAAGCTGTTGGCATTCAGCAGGTTATGAAGATGCTCAGCTTCCCTTTTGGTGTTCATGAATATCATGGTGCGTGCCATACCTTCACGCCGCAGTAGTCCCAGCAGAAGCGAAAACTTCTCTTTGCGCGAGCAGTGAAACAGCAACTGCTCCACCCGTTCAGCGGTCATATTTTCCGGAGTTACTGAAACCTTGGTCGGTGAGTTCATGAATTCGTACGCCAACTCCATGACTCTGGGGTTGAGGGTGGCCGAAAACATCATGTTCTGGCGCTTTTCAAATGGCGGCAATTTCCTGAGGATAAAGCGCAGATCGGCGATGAAACCGAGATCAAACATACGATCCGCCTCATCAATGACCAGAACTTCAATGTCTTTCAGACTGTAAATCTTTTGTTTCAAATAATCTATCAAACGTCCCGGGGTACCGACTATGACGTCCGCACCGTCCAGAAGGGCGTTCTTCTGCTTCATATAATCAACACCGCCATAAATTGCCTGGACGACGAAACCGCAGTGAGCACCAAGTTGTTTGGCATCCGCATCAATTTGAACTACGAGTTCGCGGGTAGGAGCCAGTATCAACGCACGGGGTCGGCCGGCCGGGTGTTCATTGGCCAGCAACCGGGTAAAAAGTGAAATCAGAAACGCGGCGGTTTTTCCGGTGCCAGTTTGAGCCTGACCGGCGATGTCTGTTCCCGTAAGGGTTAGCGGAAGGGTCTGTTCCTGAATAGGGGTACATACACTGAATCCGGCTTCTGCAATGCCGCGCAGTACCAGTCCGGGAATCGGGAGTTCATCAAATCGCATAAATATTCCTTTGCTGCACAGCTCTGGGTAACAATTAACACCATATACCGTGATATCACGTCTTGCAATCGAAACATGAAGTTACAGACCGTTAAAATACCATGGTTCCGGCCAAAAATGCTTTGACAAATCTGAGGCCATTCCTTACTATTACCCGAATTATCTATAAAGGATACCATCTTATGCAAGCTGCTCTTACCATAATCGGTGACGATCTCAAACTGGTCGAATTACAGTTTCGTAAAGATCTGCAGTCAGATGTCCCTTTGATTCGCAAGGTCGGTGAATATGTTCTTTCCAGTGGCGGTAAGCGTATTCGCCCTGCTCTGCTGTTGCTTGCCTCACGTTTGTGTGGATATTCCGCCGACAAGGCTGTTCCGCTTGCGAGCGTTATCGAGTTTATTCATACCGCCACACTGCTGCATGATGATGTAGTTGATAGTGCTACGCTGCGACGGGGGCTGGCGTCTGCCAATACCCTTTGGGGCAATGAAGCCTCGGTTCTGGTTGGCGATTTCCTGTTTTCAAAATCATTCTCACTAATGGTTAAAGTCGGCAGCCTGGATATCCTGCGGATTCTTTCCGATGCAACAACCGTTATTGCTGAAGGCGAGGTTATGCAGCTGCTCTGTACCGGTGAAATTGATCTTACTGAAGAGCGATATATCAATGTTATTCGTTCTAAAACCGCTATTCTGATGTCTGCCGCCTGTGAAGCGGGTGCGGTTCTGGGTACTGCCCGGGAAAGTCACCAGCAGGCTTTGGCGGATTTTGGGATGGACCTCGGCATCGCATTTCAGCTGATGGATGATATTCTTGATTATGTTGCTACCGAAGAAGAGTTTGGCAAGAGCATCGGTCATGACCTTGAAGAAGGTAAAATTACACTTCCGCTGATTCATACACTTCGTAACTGCAGCGATGCCGAACATGCGCTGATTGCCACGGTTGTTGAGCAGGATGAAATGTCGCTTGATGACTTCCGTGCTGTTTCCGGTCTGGTAAATAAGTACGACGGCATTTCGTACACTGTTGATGCGGCCCGCTTTTATATTAATCGCTGCAGGATCCACATTGAACAGTTCGAGCCATCACCCGTTCGCGAGGCTCTTCTCAGCTTGTCTGAATATGTTGTGACGCGCAGTAAATAAGTTTGCCTTCAGCCAGCCGAGTTTTCCCTGATTTTCCGTTTTTATTTCTTTGGAGGTTTCATGCAGCGGATTATATGCCTTTTCATAGTGTGCGTTTTATTGTCAATGACTGCCTGTACCAGGTCCGAATCGCCTAAAACGGTGGCTGTTGCCAAAGAAAAGAGTGCTGCCCCGGACGTTTCTGTTATGTCGCTGACTAGCGGCGGTATTCTGAAATTATCAGATCTAAAAGGCAAAGTTGTTCTGCTGAACTTTTGGGCGACCTGGTGCCCCCCTTGCCGTGAAGAGATTCCTGCCATGATGAAATTGAACAGTTTTATGGCAGGCAAGTCGTTTCAGATGATTGCCATTTCAATTGATGAAGGTGGTAAAAAGGTGATTGAATCCTTCTTCAAGGAGACCGGTTTTTCACTGCCGACATACCTTGATGAAAGCGGCGCTTCATCCAAAGCGTATGGAATTACCGGAGTTCCGGAAACATTTATTATTGATAAGCAAGGCATTATCGTCAAAAAAATCGTCGGAGGTGCTGCCTGGGACTCTCCGGAGGTTGTTGCTTTTCTTGAAGGGTTGATGAAATAGGGCACCCCCATGATCAGTCATGAAGTTACCTATATCGGGGCTTTTATCGCAGGCCTGCTGTCGTTTCTGTCGCCGTGCGTGCTGCCGCTGATCCCGTCCTATATAACGTATATTACCGGAATCTCCTTTGCTGACCTGCAGGCAGAGCACCCGACACACATCATCCGTCAGAAATCAATTTTTCACTCACTCTGTTTTATCATCGGTTTTACCGTTGTGTTTGTTCTGCTGGGCGCTTCCGCAACATATCTGGGCTCTTTCATGCATGAGAATGCCACCGTCATTAGAAGAGTAGGCGGCGTTCTGCTGGTACTGCTTGGTATCCATGTCACTGGAGTACTGCATCTCAATTTCCTGCTAGGTGAAAAACGGGTTTCAATAAAACATAAACCTGCCGGATATGCCGGAAGTTTTCTCGTCGGGATTGCGTTTGCCGCCGGATGGACTCCTTGTATCGGGCCGATTCTTGCCGCTATCCTTGCGGTCGCAGCAACCGAAGAAAGTGTCTATCAAGGCATTTTTCTTCTACTGCTCTACTCGATGGGATTGGGAGTGCCGTTTTTTATTTCTGCATTAGCCATGCATCAATTTCTGGTTGTATTTAACCGATTCAAAAAATATATCCATATTTTTGAAATCATCACGGGGATTTTCCTGATGGTGATCGGGGTTCTGATCTATACCAACTGGCTTTCCCGCCTTTCCGGTTATGTGACGTTTTTTAAGGGATTTGAGTGAAGGCACATCGCGCACCGCATTCAATTCAGTTGACCGTTGCGCAACTGGTCGTTACGGAAGCATTTTATGCTGGCATTCTTGAGTTGCCGGTACGTCGGTCATTTACCTCGAAAGGTGCGCCTGATCATCTGGTTATTGATATGGATGGGATGGCTATTGTTTTTGTGGAGGAGGTTGATGTCATCAAAGCCCACCCGGTGCTGGAGTCGCGTTTCAGCATGTTCCCACGTGGTATAGGTATTACGCTCCATTTTGAAGTCACCGAGATTGAGGATATTCGTGATGCCATAATGGAAGAGGGGCTTGAGGTGCTTTATCCGCTTGACATCAAGCCGTATGGGGTCAAGGAAATGTGGTGTTTTGATCCGGACGGATACCTGATAGTCCTCGATGAAGCGATACCGGTGGTGAAGAAGGTTGGGCCGTAGCTCATTTTTTTATAAAATCCCCTCCAGAAACAGCACATACCAGGCGGTGCCAACTATGAGCAAAAATCTCCTTTTTTTCCTTATTGCACTGGTTGCTTCGATCATTATTTTTTTCGTAGATTCCGCATCTGTCTCGTTTATCCATAATGTAGATCTTAAAATGAAAGATCTCCGTCTTCTCGTTCGAGGTCAAATCCCTCCGCCCTCCTCCGTCGTAGTCGTTGCAATTGACAATAAAAGTGTTAAAGAGATTGGCCGCTGGCCCTGGTCACGCGAAATAATCGGCGAGCTCGTTACGGGAGTCGCCGAATACGGTGCGAAGGTAACCGCTCTCGATGTTGTCTTTTCAGAGACTCAAAATCCTCTCTCGGATTCGGCGCTTGCAGAGAGTATTGCCCTGTCGGGAAATGTCATCGCGGGGCATTTTTTCAGAGATGAGGTGCATCCGATCGATCCTGAGGTTCTTGCGCAGATTAAGTCTTCCAAAATCAGTCAACTTCAGATCGATGCGGGCGTTACATCAGTACCGCTCATCGAATATGCCAATTTTGATGCGAACATTGCCGCTATTGGCCAGGGGGCACTCGCCTACGGTTTTTTTAACGTAATATCTGATTCCGATGGACTCTTCAGGCAATTGCCGCTGCTCATGCTTTATAACAAGGATGTATATCCGTCGATGGTTCTGCAGGCGCTGCAGCACTTCATCGGGGAGGGGGCAGAGGTCAGTGTCGGTAGTGCCGGTGTACGATCAATTCATGTGGGAAAATATGTAATTCCATCAAATCAGCAGGCGGAGCTATCGGTCAACTATTATGGCCCTGGCGGTAGTATCAAAACCTACTCCGCAGCCGATGTAATAAGGAAACGGCTTCCGCAGAATGAACTTCAGGGAAAACTGGCTTTTGTCGGATTCACCGAAATGGGTATTTATGATGTTCGACCGACTCCATTTGACTCAGTCCTGCCTGGAGTTGAAATTCACGCAACCGCTGCAGCAAACACTCTTGACGGCCGCTTTATCATCCACAACAGTAGTACCGATCTTCTGGACAGAGCGACACTATTCCTGCTTCCGCTCATTCTGGCACTTTTTCTTGGACTGGCTCCGAGCGCTTTGATCGGTTTTCTGGCCGGAACCGGTATGAGTACCCTTTATATAGCCGTCAACTATCTGCTCTTCAGTAGATACCTCATCGATGGATCGCTGTTGTCGCCGTTGATGGCGCTTGGTCTTACTACGATCGGTTCCGAGATATACCGGAGTCTGGTCGTGGACCGGAAGGGGCGCCACATGAAGAGGGCGTTCAGTAACTATGTCTCTGCCGATCTGGTTGCCCAGATCATGAAAAATCCGGATAGCCTCAAGTTGGGGGGAGAAAAACGGGAAATCAGCATCCTCTTTTCCGACATACGCGGGTTCACTACTCTTTCAGAACAGTTGTCTCCGGAAGCTCTGGTTCAGGTGCTTAACGAATACCTGAATCCAATGACCATGATCGTCCTTGAAGAGAAGGGGACGCTTGACAAGTATATCGGCGATGCAATCATGGCAATTTACAACGCGCCGCTCGATGTTGCCGGTCATGCCAGACATGCCTGCCGCTCCGCCTTGAAGATGATGGAAAAACTAGGTGATCTTAACCGTTCATTTATCGAGCGGGGCATACATTCGATAGATATCGGCATCGGCATCAACACCGGTGATGCCGTTGTCGGTAACATGGGTGCATCAATGCGTTTTGACTACACAGCCATCGGGGACAACGTTAACCTGGCGTCTCGACTGGAAGGGCTTAACAAGATGTACGGGACACATATTATCGTCAGTGAATCGACAAAGATGCTGGCAGGGGAAGGTTTCTATTTTAGGGAAATCGATTTGGTTGCGGTAAAAGGTAAACTGCAACCGGTGCCGATTTATGAGCTTATGGTTGATGATGTCAGTGGATTGCTTATTTCGTTTAGTGATGCGCTCATGATGCACCGGAACCGGGAGTTTGCCGCTGCACTCATTCTGTTTGATTGTCTCAGTACATCTCATCAGGATTCTGTTTCAGTATTGTATGCCGAGCGCTGTCGGGAGTTCATTGCAGAACCGCCACCGCCTGAATGGGATGGGGTTTTCGTGGCGAAAACGAAATGATATCAATAACAGCATATTCTTTGACTTTTCGAAATAGCATGATATTTTAAAGCCATTGTTTTCAGCGAGTGCTGCACTAAAACTCTCCACGAGCGAGGTACTCAGTATGAAGAAAAAGTTTTTGTATTTTGTTGCCGTAAATTTGTTGCTTCTCCTCCCAAATATGCATTCCTTTGCTGATGAATCTCTTTACGTTCAACCATTCAAAGCTAAAATATTCTCCAAGCCTTCCATCTCCTCTGACGTTCTCGGCACGGTCGATTCCGGTTTTCAGTTCGTCTCAACCGGAACGGAAGGACGCTGGCTGAAGCTTGATTTTAAAGGCAAGCAGGGTTTTATTCCTGTGGTTCAGGCCGCCAGGACTCCGCCGCTCGGGAAGGCCGGGGCGCAGGACGTGGAAGCTGCCCCCAAGGTGAGTGCTCGAGCGCGAACATCGTCTTCATCTGCCGTAGTCGCCGGCATGAAGGGGCTAACGTATGAGGACCGGGCCAGGATTACCAAGGAAGAGCGGAGTGATTTTGAGGCGCTTGAAAAGGTCGATGCTCTGAAGATATCTCCAGACGATCTTAAACAGTTTCAGCTGGAAGGGGGGAAAAGATGAAATTTCCGGGTGTTGTATGCGCTATGGTGGTTCTCTTCTCTCTACAGCCACTTCCCATCCACGCTGCCGATGATTGGCGCGCGCGAGTTTCTGTTGTTGACCGCGACACCTATTCTGATGCTGATACCAGTGAAGAGCTGAGCTTCGGCCGTGAGATTGCCGCCCGCCTTCTGGGCCAGTTAAAGATTTCGGGAAATGAAGAACTACAAAAATATGTCAATCTTGTCGGAACTACTTTGACCAGTAACTGCAGTCGCCCTGAGCTTGATTTTCATTTTGTTGTTGTCGACAGCAGTGAGATCAATGCCTATTCAACCCCCGGCGGGTATGTCTTTGTCACCTCGGCGGTTCTTGAAAATATGGAGAATGAAGCGGAACTGGCCGGTGTACTTGCCCATGAAATTGCTCACGTTACCGAACGCCATATTGTAAAAGAACTCAGCCTGAAAGGGGTGGAAAAATCGGCGGTGTCGTCGATTGCCGCTCTCATCAGCGGCACCTCGGAATCAGTCGGCATTGCATTTTCTCAGGCGGTTGATAAGACGATGGATCTTCTTTTACGGGATGGCTATAAGAAAGGAGACGAGATGCAGGCTGATGCCATTGCCGTTCTCCTTTGCACTTTCTCCGGTTATGATCCTTCCGGGTTGGTGACGTTTCTTGATAAGGTCGGCAGGATCAAGAATGGCGTTGGGAAAACCTATCCACTGTATGATGTGCGTCTTGCCACTCTTCATCGGGCGATGGCTAATGAAGGGATTGCCGAGATGAAACTTGCCCTGAACACGGAACGGTTCACCAGTACCATGAAGGCTGATAACAGCATAAATAAGCTCAATTTAATTCGTAAAGTGATTCCAGGAGGAACCCGATGATGAGAAGATATCTTCAGGTAGCTGCCGTGCTGGCACTGCTTTCGTGCGCTGCGATTTCAGAGGCTGATGAGTTTCATTACAACAATATCCTGATAGGTGATCGGGCTTCCGGCATGGGCGGAGCGTATACGGCAATCTCCGATGATCCGGGGGGAATGTATTACAATCCGGCGGGCATTGCCTATTCAACCGGCAAGAATCTTTCTGCCAGTGTTAATGCCTATAACGTGTCAAGCAGAACGTACAAGAATGTTATCGGCGGTCAGGATTGGAAACGGACTTCTGAGACACTCCTCCCGAATTACTTTGGTATTATTCAACCGGTTGGCAAATTAAAATTAGGGTTTTCGTACGCGGTTCCTGACAGTAACCAGGAGGATCAGGATCAGAAGTTTGCGTTTACAAGTTCAACCGATACGACGGTAATCAATTTCAATAATAAAAATACCACAAATCTGTTTGGTCCTTCTGCCGCCGTCCAAGTGAGTGACTCCCTTGCGGTTGGGGCTACACTTTATGTGCACATGAGAAGTACAGAAGCAATACTTAATAGTTCAACTGTAACAAGCACTGGTAGCATAGTGAGCTGGAATAACGGATATTTAGAAAGTGATGAATGGGGTCTCAGGCCGATTATTGGTGCCATGTGGGCTCCTGTAGATAAAATTTCAATTGGGCTTGCATTTTCAAAAACGCTTATTCTTTCGTCAGACACTTTAAAACAGACGACGGATTCTGCCGCCATCCCTGCAAGAACATATGAATCTTTTGATTATAAACGAAAATACCCATATCAGGTTTCTGCAGGTGTTGCTTTTTTCCCTGACAGTTCATTACTCCTTTCGGGTGACTTGAACTATTATTCCCCGTTTGACTATAACTGGCATACTGGTCTGGAAAAACGTACGGCGGTTTTGAACGGAGCCTTGGGAGCTGAATATTTTATAAACAAAAACTGGGCTGTCCGGGGTGGTTTGTTCTCTGATTTTGCAAACACACCACAAGTTGAAGAAGGCTCTGTAAATCAGAGAGAGCATATTGATATGTATGGCGGTAGCCTGACTGTAAGTCATTTTACAAAAAATACTTCAATTTCATGCGGTGGCAGTTATAAATTTGGGAGCGGTAAGGCCCAGCTTTTTTCTAATAATGTTACTATTCAAGACGTAACGGCAAATAACTGGACCCTGTTTATTTCATCATCTTTTTCGTATTGATTGAAGTAGGGAGTACAATATAACGCAAACATGCCCAATCGGAATGTCCGATTGGGCATTGCTTTTTTATTGATTACAGTACTATAGTTAAACTTGTATTGATGTAATCGCATTTACCTATAAAGGTTTTAAATTATGACGTTAAAGCAGATGGGAGTGTTCGTTGCAATCGCTGAAACGGGAAGCTTTTCAAAGGGAGCCGAGAGGAGCGGTATTACCCAATCAACTGCAAGTCAGCACATTCTGGGGCTGGAAAAGGAATTGGGTGTCAGGCTCTTTGACCGGGGCAGGGAAGGTGCTTTATTGACGGAGGGCGGCAAGCTTTTTTTTGATCGCACCCGCCGAATTCTTAATGACTGTGATGGTTCCCGTGCTGCAATACATCGCTTTCTTAGTATGGAAGACGTTATTCTGAGGGTCGGAACAAGTGATGTTCCCGGTTCATGGATGATACCTGCGGTGCTGGGCGAATTTCAAAAAAAACACCCTAAGGTGCGTCTGGATGTGCATCAGGGTAATAGTCGTTCAGTCCTTCAGGATCTTGTCGATGAAAACATTGAGCTTGGATTTGTTGGAGGCCGATTTGAGGACGAACGCGTTTCGTTTGAGTCGTTGGGAGAGGATGTCCTGGTTTGTGCAGTATCGCCGGATGTGAACGCAGGGTGCAACGGGAGTTTGAGTCAGGCCCAACTCTGCAGGATTCCTCTGATAGGTTGGGAGGACGGTTCCGGAACGCAAAAGGCGATACAGGATTCTTTGTCAGGTACGTGGATCAACAAGGATTCACTTACAATTGTAGCCCGGTTCGGCACGAGTGATTCGATCCGTCGGGCGCTTCTGGATGGTGCCGGTTATGCATTTATTTCTGAACGGGTAATTTTGGAAGAACTTGCAAACGGTCAGTTGATAAAAGTCAGGATCCCAGCAGTACAGATCACTCGAAAATTCTATGCCACCCATCGCAACGAACGGGAGTTGTCACCCGCAGCATCTGCGTTTTTGAAAATTATGCACAGTCGCTGGGGCTGAACAGATACGACTGCTGCGGAGTTTTCGGACGGAAATTATTTAATACAGACTTTGCGAACTTCCTTCAAGTCGGTCAAACCTTGAAAGCATTTAAGAATCCCGTCTTGTTTCAGTGTTGTCATTCCATCTTCAATTGCCTGTTTTCTGATGAATTCTATTTCAGATTTTCGTTTTACAAGTGCCTTGATAGCATCAGTTCCTTCAAGTAACTCATGAAGTCCCAGCCGCCCTTTGTAACCCGAATCCCCGCATTTTGGACATCCAACTGCCTTGCATAGCCGGATGTCAGCCAGATTGATACCCGTTTTGCCAAAGTGTTCTGAACCGTATTCAATAACAATATCCTCCAGTTCTTTTTGAGTCGGCACATACTCCTCTTTACAGGAGCAGAGCCGACGTGCCAGACGCTGAGCCAGAATACAAAGGATCGCATCAGAAAAACTGAACGGGTCAAGTTCCATATCGAGCAGACGGGTAATTGTTTCCGGTGCTGAGTTGGTGTGAAGGGTTGAAAAAACCAGGTGACCGGTGAGAGAACATTCTATGCCGATTTCAGCTGTTTCCTGATCACGCATCTCGCCAACCATTATGACATCAGGGTCTGCGCGCAAAAAAGAACGCAGGGCTGCGGCAAAGGTGAAGCCGATCTTGGGATGTACCTGCACCTGGCGCAGGCCACGCTGGGTTATTTCGACCGGATCTTCTGCGGTCCAGATTTTCGTGTCGATTGTATTGATGACAGAAATGGCTGAATGAAGCGTGGTGGTCTTGCCTGAACCGGTTGGTCCGACAACCAGCACGAGTCCGTAGGGTTGCTTGACACATGCGTCCAATACTCGTGAGTTGCGTTCGGTAAGGCCAAGCTTGTCGTAAGGAATAGGTTCGCCAGACGCGAGCACTCGCATGACAACATCTTCAAGCTGGCCGGCGGTCGGAACAGTCGCTACGCGCAGCTCAACATTGAGCGGTCCGAACTTTTTAAAGTCAATTTTGCCGTCCTGCGGTTTGCGTCGTTCAGAAATATCCAGATTGCACATAATTTTGATGCGCGATGGAATGGCGTATTTATATTTATAGGGGATTTTCTGGTAGACCTTGCAACGTCCGTCGACCCTCATCCTGACTTGTATATCTTCTTTGCCGGGAAATGGTTCAATATGGATATCTGAAACTTTGTTGTTAACTGCATCAATAATAATCTTGTTAACTAATTGAACAATAACGCTGTCCTGTTCCGAAACCCTCTGTGACTCTGAATCAATTTCCGGATCATCGCTGGTGTCAAGCTTGTTCAGAATCTCGTCGATACTGCTATTGGAAGAACTGGAAGAGCCATGAAAGTAGAATAGATTGATATAGCTCAGGATGTCTTCGCGGAAAGCGCCGATAAAACTGATGCGTTTGTACTCGGGATAGACGAACTTAAGCATGTCTTGTCGCCCGAGATCGGTCGGGTCGTCAATAATAATATGCAGAATGCCGTTCTCTATTTTGAACGGTACCCACCACTCCTTATTCAGTCGATCCGGCTTAATCCGTCTGAGTATATCCTCCTCAAGTGCCGGTGCAGTGGGGTCGTACCCAATAAATTCGGAACCAAAGTAGAGGGAGAGGTTCTTCGCCATATCTTCTCTGCCAATCCCGAATTCACGCATCAGGATCGTGTCCATGCCTAATTTTGTAACTTCAGGATGAGTTGAGGCTTTTTCCAGCAATTTATCGTCAACAAGATTCTTGTCTAACAGGAAGTTGTAACGCGCTTTGTGACGGATAACCTTTGTGGTAACCGAAAGCCGGTAGATGTTGTGGATGGCAATTGAGAGTGAGGTTGCCAGTTCCATTGCGTAGCTGATATCGGTATCGTCGTAGGGAATATTGTCTTTTTTGTTGATGATCTGGATAACACCGATGAGTGTTTTCTGAAATTTCATCGGTACACAGAGCACCTGTCTGGTAACAAACCCGGTTTTTTTATCCCAACTATCGTCAAACTTGAGGTTGCTGCCGATCATTTTCAATTCATGATGATCATATGCATTTTTAATGTTGATGATAGTTCCGCTGATAGCGCAATAGCCGGAAAGACTTGTGTCACTAATCGGTACAATAATCTGCTGAACTTCAACCCCGCTCTTTACTTTTGAAATCAGCAGATTCCGCTTGGCATCAGCCAGATAGATCGTTATGCGGTCAGCACTAAAAAGGCCAGCAATACTATCTTTTATAGTAATAAGAATGGTGTTGAGGTTGTCTGCGGAGTGGATTTCATTGATTTTATCCATCAGCCGTTTGCGATATTCAAGCTGCTGACGTAATGCGTCTGTTTCCTGAGGCATGGTATCATCCTGTTTTCGGGAAATGAGCTTTCGCTAGAGTAGCAGATTTAGAGTATATCTCAAGTGGAATTTGAGATGACTTTGTCGGGTGTAAATGGTAAAGAAAAGAGCAGATAATTCACGTATCCACTTTTTGTCGGGGAGGGATCATGAAATTGCGCGTATTGGGGAGCGCCGGTGCAGAATTGCCTGACTTCAGGCCCCCGGCTTTTTTACTCGATGATCAATTGCTCCTTGATGCCGGCACAATCGGTTCGGTACTTAGTGAAGCGGAACAGTGGAATATTCATACAATCTTTATTACCCATTCTCATCTTGATCATATTCGAAGTATTCCCGCTCTGGCTGATAATATCATCATCAAAAATCTGTACCACACGGTTTCTGTCCAAAGCACGAGTGAAGTCATTGAAGCTCTGCAAAACCATCTGTTTAACAATATCATCTGGCCCGATTTCACACAAATTCCTTCTACAGAGAATCCTGTCATAAAGTTTACGACAATCATCCCGAATCGGGAGTATTTTATAAACGGATATTCTATTACTGCTATTCCGGTAAATCACACCGTTCCAACCGTCGGGTATCTGGTAAAATCCGGTGGAAGAACGCTTGTGTATACCGGTGACACAGGACCCACTGAGGAAATCTGGAAGTACTGTTCAGGTGTAGATGCATTGATTGTTGAGGTTTCTTTTCCCGACTCAATGGAGGATCTGGCGCTACTGTCAAAGCATTTAACAGCGTCAATGCTGGTTAAAGAACTTGCAAAAATTGATGTACTGCCCGGGAAAATTCTCATTACTCACCCAAAACCCCAGTATTACAACATTATTCACAAGGAAGTAGCAGAGTTGGCAATCAGGGGAGTTGAGCTGCTCCGTGATGGTTCCGTGTATGAAATATAAAAAAGAAGCGATCGATCCTGTTAACCCGACGCATCTCTATCCAACTGTAATTATATGTAATAGTGCCAAAGCTTACGTATTCAACAGGTATATTTTGCAGTAACACTCTCAACAAATTCAGCCCGGAGGAAGTATGGCCAGTGTTGCAGGTAAGACAAAATTTCAGATTGATTTTCGTCAGCATTTGCGTGACCAGAATATTAGCGGCAATCTCGTTCATCTTCTGTGTGAAATTGCTGAAGCAAGTAAATATGTGATCAATGCAGTTCGAACCGGTGATCTGGGAGTGGCCGGAACCTCCAACCTGTATGGTGAGGAGCAGCTTGCTCTCGATGTCCTTTCTGATCGGATCATGCGTAAGCGCCTGCAGCACTCAGGGGTTGTGTGCAACATCGCATCCGAAGAGATGGAAGAAATTTTTCAGGTTACCAGCAATCCGCGGGGAATGTTTTCAGTCGCCTATGACCCACTTGATGGTTCTTCACTGGTTGACGTAAATCTGGCTGTCGGCACAATTGTCGGTATTTATCAGGGAGATGATCTGCTTCAGCCCGGTCGGAAAATGGTTGGAGCCATATATATTCTGTACGGTCCGCGCGTCTCGTTGGTGTATTCGGTCGGTAAAGGTGTTTTTGAGTTCACGATGAATCAGTTGATGGAATATACGCTTACCCGTGAAAAAATTAAGATGCAGCCGTCCGGTGATATTTATTCTCCTGGTGGTTTGCGCAAAAAATATAGCGAGGGAAATGAGCGATTTATCCGTTATCTGGAAGAAAAAGGGGCAAAACTCCGTTATTCGGGTGGTTTTGTGCCGGACTTTAATCAGATTCTGATGAAGGGGAAAGGAGTCTTCATGTATCCGGCGCTTAGCGACAGCCCGCAGGGTAAACTGCGATTGCTGTTTGAACTCAACCCGATGGCGTTCTTGATCGAGCAGGCCGGAGGCGCCGCAACAAATGGTGAAATTCCGATCCTTGATATTGTGCCAGAAGGTCTTGATCAACGCTGTCCGGTGTATATCGGCTGCAAGGAGGATGTTGCCAAGGCAGCAGACTTCTTGAACGGTGCCTGTTAACCAGTAAATAGCTATGTCTGATTCCGGGTTAAAATCTGATATTCTGCCTCAACGACTTTGCAGCGAAATTCAGCTTTTCGATTTGTGTGATCTGAATTCGTGCAAACAGAAGGAAGGTCGTTTTTGTACAAACCCTGATTTGCTGGATCGTTTTGAAAAGATTGCCGAAAATGAACTCCGGGTTCAGGAACGCTGTCTTTCTGAAGATGATGTTTCAGAAGTGGATAATGAGTATGGATATGAAGAAGGTGATAATGAGTGTGACATTGAGAATGTAGAGAATGATGAGGATGACTGCCGGGGATATCAGGGGTAATCATATTCAAATGTAGTTTGCTACGGGGTTCAGATGCGTCTGACCCCCGTTTTGGTTTCATAATGCAGGTTATTTTACCGGTTCGGGGGTGTGTATGCTTCGCCATACTCTGATAGTAATTGCTTTTTTTTCTCTATTTCAGTCAGTTTCGTGGGGAGCTGACAAAGTTCCCGTCTTCACACAAAAAGATTTTGCCAGTCAGCTGCTCCAGCAATTTTCGTGGAGTAACGGCCTCCCCGGCGAGCCAGCTGATCGGGATTATCTTTTAATTCTTGGCGGGAAACGTATTTTTCGCTATGAGGCGGAAAATGCCTATAATGAACTGACGGATCGGGTAACCTTACGAGACTTTCCCCTGTTCGGTGCTTTTACCGGAAAAGGGTGGCTTATGGGAGTTTCTGATTCGACTACTGCCACCTTTACTGTTTTACTGCCGATAGCTGGTGACTATGAGCTTAAAGGCATCATAAAAGGGAATGGATTTGTCTGGAATATTGATAATAAGGATTATCGAGTCGATTCAAACTCGGGGAATTTTCGGGAAACAGACATCGCAAAGATACCGTTACCAGCGGGTGCTGTTACCATCAAACTTACCATTCCTCCTGATGGTGCCATAGATTCATTTTCTCTGACGGCGCCTGACTATACACCGATTCAGCCCTTTAATGGATGGCGTTTCAAAGAAAAGTTGACTGCGGTTCGTTTGGCTGAAATCGTTGTTGCTCTGACAAATCGTTATGCCGAATTACCGAGTGGCGCTCATGACACATTACCCAGGATGATTGCTGTTTCGGAGAAGATAGCTTCCCATCCCACTGCAACGCCAACAAAAGTTTCCTATCTCGGTCCTTTTTATTCTTCTGAATGGATTCGGGCAGATTACCGGGGAGCAACGCTCCAGATTCCGCTGACTGTTGCTGAAGCGGGATATTATGGCATCACAGTAAATCTCTTGGGTGAATTGATCACCGGAATAATAAACGATACACCGTTTAAAATTATCGCCAAGCCGTATTTGAGTAAAGTTGCTATCGGTCTCTTCCGACTTGAATCTGGAGAAAATTCCCTTTCGATAACTCTGCCCCCAACCGGTGGAATTGATAGTATTGAACTCAACAAAAAAAGTATGACTCCGGATGATTTTCTCCGTTTGGCCGGTGTGGCCGGGCCTGCGAATCGTCTGATAGGGTCGGAAGAAGCTGGTGTGTTGCTGAAGAGTATGCAGGGTTCTTTTTCCGTTCGAAAATAATCTGTCGCCATGTCTCGTCGCTGGCCGTTCCTGATTCCGTTTATATGTATGACGGCAGCGATGTCGCTGTCTGTACTAACCGGTTTTTATTCTGATATATTGATGTTAGCGGCCGTTTTTACGTGCCTGCTGCTTGCCTCTTTTCTGCCGTACCCGCTTTCCTTCTCTGTTTTCACTGTTCTCTTTTTCTTTTTCTGGGGTCTGACTGTCCTGCACCCCTGGTTAACTCCCGACCAATCTCAGCATTCTCTCAGGACTCACGTTTCTGATCGTCCGATTACCATTGAAGGAGTTATCTCGACACGTCCATCGGTGTCTCCGGAAGGGAGCCGCCTGACAGTCCAGGTTGAAAGTGTAATCAACGGAAACCGAGCGGAACTGATTTCTGGAAAGCTTCTGCTGTACGTTAGCGAAGGGGATATTACGCTGACTCGTGGAGACCGTATTCGTTTCAAATCAAGGGTTTCTGTACCGCGACGACTCGGTCTGGCCGGTGAATTTGATTATGTACGGTATCTTGCCTTTCAGGGCATATCGGCTATTGGTCGAGTCGTTTCACAGGATGAAATTGTTCTTATGCGCGCTGCCGCGGTAGAATCGATACAACGCACAATTGATAAAACGGCACGATCTCTGGGAGACGTTATTCGCAGCTCGATTCCTGATGTGCATATCTCTTCAATCCTTACGGCACTTCTTGTCGGCGATCAAAGAAGAATTCCACGCGATCTGGCCGATGCCTATGCCAGAGCCGGAGTAAACCATATCCTTTCAATATCCGGTTTTCATATCGGCATTATTGCTGCGTTCATTGCTCTGCTGGTTGTATGGCTTATGACCCGTTTTGAATATCCTGCACTACGCTGGAATGTACGCAGGATTGCAGTGTTGATAGCTGTCCCGGCTATGCTTTTATATCTTTTGCTGACCGGTAATGCCCCGGCAACAGCGCGTTCTGTAATTATGCTGTCTGTTTTTGCAGCCGCACTTTTCTCAGAGAGAGAACGGGATTCGGTCAATACGCTCCTGTTTGCCGCATTTTTGCTTGTTGCAGTAAATCCGCCAACACTTTTTGATGTGTCATTTCAGCTGTCTTTCCTGTCATTATGGGGCATTCTTGTCGCCGTTCCGATGATCGTAAAGTATACCGCAGTCATGAAATCTCCCTGGCAGAAAAGTATGATTCAATTTATTGCCGCGTCGGTTGCGGCATCCTGCGTCACGCTTTTGCCGGTTTTATATATCTTCAAAATTGCTTCGCTCAATGGAATTCTGACCAATTTTGTGATAGTGCCGCTTCTCGGTTATGGAGCCGTACTTGCAGGATTCATAGCATTGCCGTTCCTGACGCTGTTCCCGTCGTTTGCATCCATGCTGCTCTGGCCGGCGGCAATCCTGATTGCTATTTCCAACCGTTTTATTATCTGGTGTACCTCGCTTCCGGTACTTACCTTTCACGGCATAACCGGTTGGGATATGTTATTTTTTCTCCTCTTTATGATTGTTATTACATTCGTGAAAAAAAGATTACTGCTTATATGCCTGTCTTTGCTGATACCGATCACTGCCGTAGTTTTGCATCTCTACGCCGCTACAGTTTCAGATGGTCGGCTGCATATAACAATGCTTAGTGTCGGGCAGGCTGAATCTATGCTGTTGCAGCTTCCGGACGGCTCAACTCTGCTTGTCGACGGGGGTGGGTATCTGCATGACACCGGGCAGGACTTCGGCAAACGTTTTCTTGCACCGGCACTCGGAGCAATGCATGTCGGCCGGATCGACAGAATGATCGCTACGCATGACCATCCCGACCATAGCGGCGGTCTACCGTATGTCATAAAGAATTTTAGCGTCGGTGAGTTTTGGAGCGGCACCAAAGTGTCTGAAGACATAATACGTGAGCTGGATTCAAAAAGTGTCCCGCAGCGCACATTAGTTGCCGGCGACGTTATTACTCTTCCAGGTCCGGTTTCTATCACTGTGCTTTCACCGGTGGAGTCGATGGAAAATGCTGCTGATGGTGACGAATCAAGTGTGAACGAACAGTCACTCGTATTCCGTCTCAGTTATGGTTCCTTCAGTATGATCTTTTGCGCTGATGCTGGTTTTGAGGCTGAACAAAGGATGCTTGACAAGGGATATGATCTGAAATCATCCGTTCTCAAGGTTGGGCATCATGGCAGTCGCTTTTCAACTTCAGAGAGATTTCTGGCACGGGTGAGTCCGGAACTGGCGCTTATTTCTGCCGGTGCTGCGAATCGGTTCGGTCTTCCTTCAGTGCGGACGGTTGACCTTCTGAGATCAAAAGGTGTTCCTCTCTATCGTACTGATCGTGATGGAACTATCGAGCTTGTCACTGATGGCAAAAGCTGGTCAGTAGCAACGCCATTCAACCCCGAATGACGTTGACTACGAGCAGTAATATAGAGTACAAGGGTAGAATAAGTTAGTGATATTTTCTATATCGGGCGATGCCACATGGATACAATCCTGTTAGTTGAAGATGACCGTTTTTTTCGGGAAATGTTCTCCAACCTGCTGTTTGCAGAAGGGTATCAGGTCGAGACCGCATCCTGCGGGAGCGATGGACTCAAAATGCTTGCCAACGGACAGTATTCGCTGGTTATTACTGATCTGGTTATGCCTGATATCAGCGGCCTTGAAATTTTGTCGCAGGTACGTGAGAGTCATCCGACCGTCGATGTCATTATGGTCACCGGCAATGCAAATATGGAGTCTGCTATCCTTGCCCTCAAGCTTGGTGCGCGTGATTATCTCGTAAAGCCGGTTGATCCGGATAAATTCAAGCATTCTGTTGCTCAGTGCATCCTGCAGCGCCGTCTTCTTGATGAAAATGAAGAGCTCAAAAACATGCTTTCATTGTTTCGGGCAAGTCAGACCATTGCCGGTTGTCTTAATCGCGAACATCTTTATCACTTGATGGTTGAAGCAATTGCCCGCGAAACAGGACTCAGTCGAGCAATCGGATTCTTTATGGTAAAAGGTGTTCTTGAGCTTAAGGCTGCAAAAGGAATCCCAGCTGTTTTAGGTGAATTACTTTCTGATGAAATCAATTCACGCCTCGTTACACCAACAACCCCTGAATCTTTAATCGAACATCTTCACCTCCCTGCACAGTGCTGTTCAAAAGGATTCACTGAAGCCCTATTGATACCGGTGTACAGTCATTCCGCGCCGTTCGGTATGATTGTTCTCCTGAACAACCCCTCTTGTTTACTTCCAGACATTGCAAAAAACAGTAAAAATATTCTATTTTTGATCGAACAGTCGTTACGTGCTTTTGAGAATGCTGAAACGTTTTCAAAAGCAAATGATCTGCTGTTTATTGACGACATCAGTGGCCTTTATAATCATCGTTATCTGGAAATTGCTCTTGAGCGTGAAATGAAACGTGTTGAGCGGTATTCCTCACACCTGGCGGTTCTTTTTATTGACGTTGATTATTTCAAGCAGGTAAACGATGTTCACGGACATTTAATTGGCAGTCAGGTTCTGGCTGAATTCGGAGCACTGCTCAAAAAAGCGGTACGTGATGTTGATATTGTTATCCGATATGGTGGAGATGAATATACCGTCATACTGGTTGAAACGTCCTGTGAAACGGCTGGCCATGTTGCAGAACGTATTCGCCGGTTAGTTGCCGGCCACCAATTTCATGTGTCTGAAGGGCAGATAATTCAACTTACCTGCAGTATCGGCTATGCCTGTTGTCCCGATGATACCGCGTCAAAGGAAGTGCTGCTTGAAATGGCTGACAAGGCCATGTATGCCGGTAAATCATCAGGTAAAAACTGTGTTCAACGCATAGTTTCCTGATCTATAGAGGATCAGAACAAGTCCGGTCCTGCAGATGTGTCGTGCAGCCTGGACTTTTTCCGTTTGTAACTTTAATATGAGGTGATGTGTGGCGCTTACTGCAGTGAAAGGTTTTAACGATATTCTCCCTGATGAGTCCGGGCGTTGGCAGCATATTGAACAGATGGCCCGTCGGGTATTTGAATTGAATGGTTTTGCTGAAATCCGGGTTCCGGTGTTAGAGAAAACCGAACTGTTCAGCCGCTCGATCGGTGATGCAACCGATATTGTAGAAAAAGAGATGTACACCTTCACGGACAAAGGTGAGAACAGCGTCACACTCCGGCCGGAAGGTACCGCAGGGGTCATGCGAGCGTTTATCGAGCACAAGCTGTATGCCGCTGATCCGGTTGCAAAATTGTACTACTTGGGGCCGATGTTCCGCTATGAACGCCCTCAAAAGGGTCGCTATCGCCAATTTCACCAGATCGGCGCTGAAATTACCGGTGTCCACGACCCGCTGGCAGACGCCCAGGTACTGAATATGCTGACGGCCTTTTTTCGTGAAATCGGCCTGACTGAGCCGACGCTTCAGATAAATTCGCTCGGATGTCCGGAATGCCGCCCCGCCTACCGTACCGCGTTGCGGAATTTTCTTGATGAGCGGATGGCGCTGCTCTGTGACGACTGCAAACGGCGCTCTGCCACCAACCCGCTCCGCACGCTTGACTGTAAGGTGCCGGGCTGTGTTGAGGCGACCGCCGGTGCTCCGTCGGTACTTGATCATCTCTGCAGCAGTTGTGACGATCATTTCAGCAGTGTACGCCGCTATCTTGACCTTTCAGCCACGCCGTACAGCATCAATGCCCGTATGGTGCGCGGACTTGATTACTACACCCGCACAACCTTCGAAATGGTTACCGGACTTCTCGGTGCGCAATCCGCCGTAGCTGCCGGTGGGCGCTATGATGGGCTTATCTCGCAGCTTGGCGGTCCGGCCATCCCCGGGATAGGTTTTGCGATGGGGCTTGAGCGGGTCGCACTGCTACTTGGCAGTCAGAATTTTTCCTCTTGTCCCGACCTGTTTATCGCCACGATGGGAGTAGGGGAACGTGACGTTGCTTTTCGCCTGATGGATGGACTGCTGAAGTCCGGAATCCGTGTTGAAATGGACTATGAAGGGAAAAGTCTGAAGAGCCAGATGCGCCGGGCCGACAAACTTAAATCCCGCTACAGCGTGGTGATAGGTGAAAACGAGGTGGCGTCAGGTCGTGCTACGTTCAAACGGATGGCTGATGGAGCCCAGGCCGATACAGCACTGACGGTTGCCGAAATCCGGGCATGTGTCATGAAGTCGGAGCAGTGATGGACTCCCTTGCCGCCCGTGCAGTCTCCCCGGAAAAAAGAGACGATGACTCCCAGTTCGATGCGACCCTGCGCCCGCGATCCTTTGATGACTACATCGGCCAGGAGAAGATCAAGGGTAATCTGCGCCTGTTCATAGATGCTGCCAGGGGGCGGGGGGAAGCACTTGATCATGTACTATTGTACGGACCGCCCGGTCTTGGCAAGACGACGCTGGCCAATATCATTGCCTGTGAGATGGGGGTCAACATTAAGTCTACCTCCGGCCCGGTCATTGAACGCCCGGGTGATCTGGCCGCAATTCTCACCAATCTTGAGCCGCACGACGTGCTTTTTATCGATGAAATCCACCGCATTTCCCATATAGTTGAAGAAATCCTGTATCCGGCGATGGAGGATTATCAGCTCGATATCATCATCGGCCAGGGACCGAGCGCCCGCTCGATCAAGCTTGATCTGCCACGTTTTACCCTGGTAGGTGCCACAACCCGCGCGGGGCTGCTTTCTTCTCCGCTGCGCGATCGCTTCGGGGTCATATCGCGCCTTGAATTTTATACGTACGATGAACTCGCCACTATTATCTGCCGTTCATCAGGGATCCTGGGGATGGAAATTGATCCTCACGGAGCCGCCGAGCTTGCCCGGCGCAGTCGTGGAACCCCCCGGATCGCCAACCGCCTGCTGCGCCGTGTGCGTGACTATGCACAGGTGCGTGCTGACGGAGTTATTACACTTGATGTCGTGCGGAAGACGCTGAAGCTGCTTGAAATTGACGAGATGGGATTCGACCAGATGGATCGCATGATCCTCCTGACAATTATCGACAAGTTCGGCGGGGGGCCGGTCGGTCTGGACACCATTGCCGCCGCCATCAGTGAGGAGAGCGACACTATCGAGGATGTCTACGAACCGTTTCTTATCCAGAACGGTTTCATCAACCGTACTCCACGCGGCAGAGTCGCTACCCGTGCTGCGTATCTCCATTTTGGCCGTATCGCCCCGGAATCCCCCCAGGCGAACCTGTTCTAGTATGCAGCAGTTCTTCGATTTTCCCGTTACCCCCTGTTTCGACTTTGACAGCTTTGTTCCCTGTGAAGGAAACGCTGCCGCACTCCGCTTTTCCCTGAGGATTGCCGATCTTGCCGATTCCGAGTCACTGCTGTATCTGTACGGCCCGCCAGGTTCTGGCAAAACCCATCTGCTCCGGTCTATTGCCGGCAGCAGTGTCCCGTATCTCTCGCTCGCCGATCCGGTAACTCCGGAGCTACTGGTGTCAACATTTGCAACTGCCGGCGGGCTTGTGGTTGATGATCTACACCGGATGCCGGATGATCCCGACCTGCGCCGGGCCCTGTGGCAGCTGTTCAATGAATTTCATACCTCGGGCCGCACGATTGCTATGGCCGGAGCCACGCCCCCGCGCGAACTGCTGAACATGGACGAACATCTTACCTCCCGGCTCCTGTGGGGACTGGTTGCTCAACTCGATACCTCGGATGACAACTCCCGGAGAATGATTATCAAAAAGGTGGCCGATGACCATCAAATCAGAATACCGGACGATGTGGTCGACTATATTCTGGCAACCACCAGCCGTGAGGTTGGTGAATTGATTGCCGGTTTTCACCGCTTATATAGATTCTCCATGGCTGAAAAACGGCGCATCACACTGCCGCTTGCCCGGGAAGTACTTGAAATGACATTCAAAAGCAGGGAGACATGATGCTTCAAGTCGGAAACTATAATCTGCTTACTATCACCCGCATCACACCCTCCGGTGCTGTATTCACAACCGCCCAAGGAGAGGTGCTGCTTCCGTTGCGCCTTCTCCCGAAAGGGGCGGAAGTCGGCTCGCCGCTGAATGTTTTCGTCTACGTTGATTCTGACGGACGTCTGACCGCTACGACCAAGCGGCCGCGAGCTGTTGTGGGTGAGTTTGCGTTCCTGAAGGTTGTGGAGGCGACAACGGTGGGAGCCTTCCTTGACTGGGGTCTGGAAAAGGATCTGCTACTGCCGTTCGGTGAGCAGATGGAACCGGTCAGGCGCGGGAATCAGGTGCCGGTTCATATATTTCTGCACAGCAGCGGCCGGATTGCGGCATCGGCAAAACTCGATAAATTCATCGTTCCAGTGGATGACAGTGTCGCTGAGGGTGATGAAGTTGAACTGTTAGTCTACGCCTACACTGATCTCGGTGCCAAGGTTATCATCAACAACCGTTTCGGCGGACTGATCTTTCATACAGAGATGGTTGTCAAGCCGCTTTATGGCCAACGTCTTCGCGGCTATGTCAAAAAAATCAGGGATGACGGCAAGGTTGATATCACCCTGCGTAAAGGGGGTGCTTCAGAGGCGGCGGAGGATCGCGGCAAGCTTCTGGAGGCCTTGAAGGACGGCGGCGGGTTTCTTCAACTGACAGACAAAAGCTCTCCCGAAGCGATTGCGGGACTGCTCCGCATGAGCAAAAAAAGTTTCAAAAAAGCTCTCGGTGGTTTGTACAAAGAGGGAATTGTCAGTATTACACCGGATGGTATCCGGTTGCGGAGTGTTCAAACATTATGAAGCGTTACATCGGCGGCATAGTCATACTGGTTTTGAGCTGTGCCGCTATTTTTGTTGCCGGCTGCAAAAAAGCTGAAGTGAAGCCGGTAGTCGGCCTGCAGGTGGTCACGACCCTGTTTCCCCTGTATGACTTTGCCCGTGCAATCGGCGGTGACCGTGCGCAGGTGACCATGCTGCTCCCCCCCGGAGTCGAGCCGCACACCTTTGAGCCGAAACCGGAGGATATGATCAGAATCAGCCGCGCCGGACTGTTTATCTATACCAACAGATACATGGAGCCGTGGGCGGAGAAAATTATCACCGGTATTGATAATACATCGCTCCGGGTTGTTAATGCCGGAGAGAAGGTCAACTACCGGGCGGTCGCGAGGGAAGATGCACATGATCACGGTCAGAAAGAGAACGGGAGCCCTGACCATGATGCAAAAGGAATGGATCCGCATATCTGGCTTGATTTTGCCAACGCAGCGCTTATAGTTGATTCGATTCTGGACGGGTTTATTGCCGCAGATCCGGGCAATGGCGACCGGTACCGCCGGAATGCAGATATACTGAAATCGGATCTGGCAGTGCTTGACCAGCGCTACCGGGGTAGCCTTTCCTCCTGTGCTACCCGGAAACTTCTGCATGGTGGACATTACACCTTTGGCTACCTGGCCGGTCGCTACGGGCTCCAGTATCACGCGCTCAGCGGGATTTCATCAGACTCGGAACCGTCGGCCGAGCGGATGGTTGCACTTGTCCGGGAGATCAGGTCATCCGGTTCCGGATACCTGTTTGCTGAAGAGCTGCTGTCGCCACGTCTGACCGAAACACTGGCAAAGGAAGCGGGGGTGGGGATGTTGATGCTTCATGGCGCGCATAACCTGTCACGTGACGACCTCTCCGGGAATGTAACTTTCTTCGATCTGATGGAACGCAATCTGGTGCAGTTGCAGAAAGGTTTGAAATGTCGGGCGCAATAGTCTCAACTGAACAGCTGTCATGCAGCTACCGCGAGGGGAGGGTGCTTGAAGAGGTTTCCTTTCAGGTGGAGCGGGGTGACTATGTCGGCATTGTCGGGCCGAACGGTTCCGGAAAGAGCACGCTGATCAAGGCGCTGCTCGGCCTGGTGACGATCAGCTCCGGCTCAGCCTCTCTGTTCGGTACCTCCCTGACCGGTTTTCGCGACTGGCACAAGGTAGGCTATCTGCCGCAAAGCCTTCATCTGGTCAATCCGGTTTTTCCCGCGACGGTGCGTGAGACGGTCGGCCTCGGTCTGTTAAGTCTCAAGCGTTTTCCGAAACGGCTGAATCGCGACGACAATGATAAAATAAGTATAATTCTTGAAGAACTGGGTATTTACGATCTTGAACATAAACTGATAGGTGAACTGTCAGGAGGTCAGCTGCAGCGTGTGCTCCTTGCCCGGGCCATTGTCAATGATCCGGAACTGCTGGTGCTGGATGAACCGACCGCTGCCCTCGATCCGGAAACCAGAGGACGGTTTTATGCCATGATTGCAGATATTAACCGTACCCGGGGCGTCACGGTCCTGCTAGTGACTCATGACAGCGGTGCGATCGGCGAGCATGCATCCAAGATGCTCTATCTGGATAAAAAGATCCTTTTTTACGGCAGTTTTGACGAATTCTGCTGCTCACCGGAGATGTCGTCGCTGTTCGGCGAACATTCACAGCATCTGATGTGCCACCGCCACTGACCATGAATCTTCTCGAAATCCTTTCATACGGCTTTATACAGCGCGCCCTGCTGGCAGGGACCCTCATTGCACTGCTCTGCTCGGTGCTGGGGGTTTTTCTGGTGCTGCGGCGGCTCTCCTTGATCGGTGACGGTCTGGCGCATGTCACCTTCGGCAGCACCGCAATCGCTCTGGCGCTCAAGTTCTACTCCGTTATGTCGCTGCTGGTGACGATGCCGATTGTGCTGCTCGCCTCTCTCGGTATC
Source organism: Geobacter sp. (assembly GCA_009885845.1). Taxonomy (GTDB): domain Bacteria; phylum Desulfobacterota; class Desulfuromonadia; order Geobacterales; family Pseudopelobacteraceae; genus JACRCG01. The sequence goes on along the minus strand of VFJW01000079.1, from coordinate 13,106 downwards.
CTCAAATTAACCGAAAAAGGTCGTCTGAGCGGAGATACTGCCATCGGTCTGGTCTCTGCACTCGGGATTTCTGCCGGTATCATCCTCGCCAGTGTTGGGGGGGGGTACAATGTTGATCTGCTCAGCTTCCTGTTCGGCAACATTCTGTCAATCCGGAGCGAAGAGGTGGTGATTGCGGCACTCCTCTGTCTCGGGGTCATGTTGATGCTGACCCTCTATTATCACGAACTGTTCGCCATCTCATTCAGTGACGAGCTGGCTCAGGTATCCGGGATACGCACTTCATTCATCAATTCGATTCTGGTGCTGCTGACCGCGCTGTCAGTGGTTCTGGCGATGAAACTGGTCGGCATCATGCTGATTTCGTCACTGTTGATCGTTCCTGCTGCGGGGGCACTGCAGCTGGCACGCGGTTTCAAGGTCTGCATCTTTCTGGCTGCGCTTCAGGGGTGCAGCTCGGTGCTTATCGGCATCATTATTTCCATCATGTCCAACCTCCCTGCCAGCGCCTCCATTGTCATGGTAAATCTGCTCTTTTTCGCCGCGGCCTGTGTTATCCGCCGACTTATCTACCCTTCACGAAGTAACTGACGCTTGATATTTCTGTTTTTGTACGTATAATGATTTTGTAATACGTATAAAGGAGGCATGTTCATGAATGTAAAGCTCACCCTCAGTCTTGACCGCGACATAATTGAGCAGGCAAAAGAGTTTGCCCGTTCACAGCACAAAAGTCTTTCAAAGCTTATTGAGGGGTATCTACGTCAGACAACCGCTCCCACTGATTCGGCGACGCAGATAACGCCGCTGGTTGCCAGGCTTTCCGGTGTTATTGATGCCCGAAAGCTGGGTGACGGTACAAGCGATTATGCGGAATACCTCGCGGATAAATACCGATGAAACCGGCACTGTTTGTCGATACGGATATCGTTCTCGACCTGCTGGCCCGTCGGGAACCTTTCTACACTGCATCAGCACGTCTTTTTTCCCTTGCCGAGACCGGCACCATTTCCCTTTCCGTATCTTCACTCACCTTTGCCAATCTCTTTTACATCTTGAGAAAACAGGTTTCCGCCAGGCAGGCGCATGAAGTTTTGCGCAACTTCAAGCAGCTTGTAACTGTTGTTTCCGTGGATGATGCAATCATTGAACTGGCGCTCAAGGCTGGATTTACCGACTTTGAAGACGCCATACAGCATTATTCTGCGCTCAGCGCCGGGTGCTCTGTACTTCTTACCCGTAATGGCAGGCATTACCGTAAAGCTGAAATTTCTGTGTTAACGGCCGAAGCGTATTGTGTCAGGTGTGAATGATCATGTATTTATCCGAAACTCAAACCTAGACCCCAGAGATTTTCCCGTTAATCACTGAAATATTCAAGGAGTGGGCCGCATATGTCAATCGTTACCAAAAAAGGGTAAGACGCGCCCCATGGCTGAAGCAAGAGCCGTTGCTGCTGCTATTGTGCAGACAGCCCCTCATCTTCGATTGACTGAGTTGGCAAAGTTTTTGGGCCGGGATATATCAGCGCTTGGTAAAGCCGCCCAGCGGATTGCAGGAGACGTTAATGCGCGGCGTTTAGTTTCTGATCTGGTTGACTCTATGCAAACTGAAGGCTACAAATATCCGAAACTCTAACCTGACCCCAGATTTTTGTGACCCCATTACCGTTGGATGAATAATTATTTGACTTAAAACAACCATTAGCGTACGATTTAACGTACGAAATGGGGGGTGGTTTAAAATGACAACGCTATCAGCAACAGAAGCAAGAAAATCCCTTTATAACCTTGTCGATGATGTAGCTTTATCGCATGACCCGATTCAGATTGTTGGCAAACGGCATTCAGCAGTTCTCATCTCAGAAGACGATTGGCGTGCTATTCAGGAAACATTGTATCTTACGTCAATTCCTGGCATGCGAGAATCCATCAAGAAGGGTCTCAAAACCCCGGTATCCGTGTGCAGTGAGGAACTTGCATGGTAGGATGGCGACTTGTTTTTACAAAGCAAGCGCAAAAAGATGCAAAAAAGATAGCGCACTCCGGGTTAAAGCCGCAAGCCGAACGACTACTTGAAATTATCAAAGAAAATCCCTTCAAAATTCCCCCTCCATACGAAAAACTTATAGGCGACCTGTCGGGAGCATATTCCCGTAGAATTAATATTCAACATCGACTGGTGTATGAGGTTTTGGACAACATACAGATTATAAAGATTATTCGAATGTGGACGTATTACGAATAGCCGATTGACAGAACAGCCAACTGGCGCTCTGGCCAGTCGCGGCAAACAACGCTGCGCTGGTTCCCCCCTGCACTATATCTGGTTAGGCGGTTGTTCGTAATACCTTGACGGTTTTCTTGACAATCAGGAGACATTGCGGTAATGACTTACAATATAGGTCATATGACCTGTATTCGATGAGGAGATGAACATGCTTGAAGCGGTTCTCGGTTCCATAAGTTGCGAAAGGGTGCTCATCTTTCTTACCGCCAGGGATGAAGGGTATGCGCGGGAGATTGCGACGTTCTACACGACTTCGCTTGCCCCGGTGCAAAAGCAGCTCGACAAGCTGGAAGCCGGCGGTGTGCTTGCCAGCAGGACCGTCGGGCGTACCAGGCTGTATGTTTTTAATCCCCGCTACCCGTTTCTGCCGGAACTGAAAGCATTCCTGTCCAGGGCGCTTACCTTTTACGATCAGGAACTCCAGTCAAGGCTCATTCTTGACAGGAGGCGCCCGCGCCGCAGGGCAAAACCGCTATGATAGCACTTGCCGGATTGTCGCTAGGAGAACTGGCGGCGTTTGTTTCTGATCACCTGCGCTCAAGAGGCATAGACGTTGTGCTGGTGGGTGGCGCCTGCATCTGCATTTATACGGACAACAAATACCGTTCCTTTGACCTCGATTTTATCACCACCGGCATGACGAGCCGCCAGAAAATCCGGACAGCGCTTGCGGAAATCAATTTCACTGAAGAGCAGCGATACTTCAAGAACCCGGAAACCGACTACTTCGTCGAATTTCCATCAGGCCCACTTGCCATTGGAAATGAGCCTCCCGGTGAAATTTCAACGCTTTCCTACCAGACAGGTGTGCTGCGTCTTCTTTCGGCCACGGACAGTGTCAAGGATCGACTGGCCGCCTACTACCACTGGAAGGACCGGCAAAGTCTCGAACAGGCTGTGCTGGTTGCCGGAGACCATCCCGTCGACCTGGATGAGGTTCAGCGCTGGTCTGCCAGGGAGGGCTTTGCCGAAGAATTCGAGTCCATAAGGGAAAGGTTCGTTCTAAGAAATACCTGATTTTACCTGACGGTCACCTGTGGGAAGTGGTGTGGAATCCGCAGCTGCTTCCTCAAGATTGAAACACGATATAAGGAGAACCAATTATGTCTCATCTCTTTGAACCACTGTCTCTGCGGGGTGTAACAATCCCCAACCGGATCGCCGTATCACCGATGTGTCAGTATTCCAGCGTTGACGGATCAGCCAATGACTGGCATCTGGTACATCTCGGCAGCCGCGCGGCCGGGGGGGCAGGGCTGGTGCTGACCGAAGCCGTTGCCGTGACGCCGCAGGGGCGCATCAGCCCACAGGATCTCGGGCTCTGGAGCGATGATCAGATAGAACCACTGGCGCGCATTACACATTTTATTTCTCAACGGGGAAGTGTTGCCGGCATCCAGCTGGCTCATGCCGGACGCAAGGCGAGTACCTCGCCTCCGTGGGAGAACCGGGGTGTCACCCTGAGCGAAGCGGAAGGTGGCTGGCCGATTGTCGCTCCGAGCGCTGTGCCGTATGACGCCGGCTGTATTGAGCCGAACGCGCTTACCGAAGAGGGAATACAGGGTGTCACGGAAGCTTTTGTCCTGGCTGCCCGCCGGGCGTTTCTGGTCGGCTTTCAGGTTGCCGAAGTACACGCAGCCCACGGCTACCTGCTGCACCAGTTTCTCTCGCCGCTCAGCAACAAGCGGGGAGACCGTTATGGCGGCAGCTTTGAGAACCGGATCCGGCTGCTCCGGGAGGTGGTAACTGCGGTACGGAATGTCTGGCCGGATCATCTGCCGCTCCTGGTGCGGATCTCCGCGACCGACTGGGTAGAAGGTGGGTGGGATCTTGAACAGTCTCTCGAACTGGTACGTCTGCTCCTCCCGCTGGGCGTTGATCTGATCGACTGTTCCTCCGGCGGAAGTGCGCCGAACGCCAAAGTACCGGTCGGACCGGGTTACCAGACACAATTTGCCGAACAGATCCGCCGGAAAACCGGGAGCAGAACCGGTGCCGTCGGGATGATCACGTCTCCCGCCCAGGCCGACCACATCATCCGTTCCGGCCAGGCCGATCTGGTGCTGCTTGCGCGGGAGTTGCTGCGCGATCCCCATTGGCCGCTCCGTGCCGCCCGCGAACTCGGTCACCCGACACCCTGGCCGGCCCAGTACGTCCGTTCGGCTCCTGCGGGTACTCCTGCTTACCTGCCGGTGGGTTCACCTTGACACCGGGAAAAATGGCAAAAACTCCTTCAAATATAATTTTAATCGGCATGCCGGGCGCCGGAAAGAGCACCGTCGGTGTGATTCTGGCGAAACAGGCATCACGCGGTTTCGTGGATACGGATCTGCTCATTCAGACCTCTCAGGGACGGACACTGCAGGATATTGTCGACCGGGAGGGATACGAAGTACTCCGGAACAGAGAGGAAGAGGTTCTCTGCGCGCTCTCCGTACACAACTGCGTCATCGCCACGGGGGGAAGCGCGGTCTACAGCGACCGTGCTATGGCTCATCTTAAGTCTGACGGCATCGTCGTCTTTCTCGAGGTTGATATCCCCACTCTTGAATCACGGGTTCACGACTTCAGTATGCGAGGGCTTGCAAAAAAGCCTGATCAGAGCTTTACCGACCTGTTTCACGAGCGATCGGCTCTGTACCGGCAGTATGCAGATATCACCATCATCTGCTCCGGTCTGTCTCATGAAGAAGTCTGCGCAAAAATCATGGCGGTACAATTCGAAAAAGGTAACCGGATAATGACTGAGTCTTCATGCTCATAATTGTCGAATCGCCCACCAAAGCGAAAAAAATTCAGTCAATCCTCAATGTGAAGACCATGTCAACGGTGGGTCACTTCAAAGATCTGCCCGATTCTTCAATCGGTGTTGATCTGGCAACCTATGAACCGACCTTCGTGTTCCACGAAAAGAAAGCCAACCTCCCTCAGGAACTTCGTGCAGCTGCGCGCGGCAAAACTGTCATGCTTGCCGGTGACCCGGACAGGGAAGGGTATGCCATCAGTTGCCATATCTATGAAGAAGTGAAATCAGTCGCCAAAGAGTGTCTCCGTATGGAGATTTATGAGGTCACCGCGAAGGGGCTGAAGGAATCGCTTGCCCGGGCGGTGCCGTTCGAACAGACCAACAGGGGACTCTACAATGCGTTCCTCGGCCGCAGAATCGGCGACCGGTTGGTAGGGTATATCCTCTCGCCGATTGCCAGTAAAACCCTCCGGAGCAGCTACAGTGTCGGACGGGTGCAGTCACCGGCGGTCCGGCTGGTGGTCGATCGTGAACGGGAAATCCGCGCCTTCAACTCTTCTCCATACTGGATGCTGGATATCCAGCTGGACAAGGATGGCACAACGTTCCTCGCCCGCCACGTCAACGGGAAATTTCTGCAGCAGTCTGATGCAGAGCAGATCATTGCCCTCATTAGAGCCGAAACTCATGCTCTGGCAGAAAAAGTTGACCGGAAAGAGGTGAGGCAATCCGCCAAACCTCCCTTCACAACGGTCGATCTTCAGGCTGCCGCAGCCGCACGCCTGAAGTTCACTCCGGAACAGACCATGAAGCTGGCTCAGGCGCTTTTTGACGGCGGCGTCATCACCTATCACCGTACTGATTCAGTCCGGATGGACGAATCATTTATCGCCGAGATTCGCGAGTTTCTGGGGAAGTCTCTCGGGGTCGACTATCTGCCACCTCAGCCGAACCAGCATACGTCAAAGAACTCGCAGGCAGAGGCTCACGAAGGGATTCGTCCCACTCATATGCACTCGGTTGCCGACATTTCAGCCCTGATCAAAAAGGAGAGGCTGACGCCCGACCATGCAAAGCTCTATGAGCTGATCTTCAAACGTGCGGTCGCCAGTCAGATGGCGGCGGCGAGATACGACTCCACGACAATGCTCTTCAGTGTGGCCGGAGAACGTTTCAAGGCGGCCGGACGGGTACTGGTCTTTGATGGATTTCTCAAGGTGTACGCCGAGATCGACGAGGAGAAGGAAAAGAAGGGTGAAGACGATAAGCTGCAGCTTCTTCCTCCGGTTGAAACCGGCGAACTGGTGCCGAAGCTTGGGGAAATCCTTGATGAGAAAAAAACCAAGCCGCCCGGAAGGTTTACGCTCGGTTCACTGGTAAAGGAATTGGAGAAACTCGGAATCGGACGCCCTTCAACCTACGCCGCCATCACAAAAAATATTACGGATAGAGGCTATATCAAAGTGGAGAAGGGGAAAGTGGTGCCGCTTCCACCCGGCGAAACGCTGATTGATTTTCTCAGGGACAAGCATGCGTGGGTGATTGATTATGAACTGACGAGCAAAATGGAAACCTTTCTGGATCTGGTCGTGGAGAACAAGGAAACCTGGCAGCGTTTCTGCCGGGGAGTTCATAACAAGATGGGGTTCTCTATTCCGCCGGTCAGGAGTGCGGGAGGCGGGCCAAGTGAAGCACAGATCAAGTACGCCAATGCCCTTGCACAAAAAAACTGTCTCGTGATACCGGAGGAGATATTACAGACCGGAAGGGCGCTTTCGTTCTGGATTGAAGGTGTCGTAGGAAAAAAGGTCAGAAATAATAACTGAAATCCTTCATCTCGAACGGCGAATCGTTCAGGCATTCAATGAAGACATCGACGATAAACGGGTCAAACTGTGAATCTTTTTTCTTAATGAGTTCACGGATAGCCATATCCTTATCCAGTCCGTCACGATACGAGCGGTTTGAAATCATCGCATCAAAGGCATCTGCAACTGCAACAATACGGGCATGGAGCGGAATCTGCTCACCTTTCAGTCGTCCGGGGTAACCACTGCCATCCCAATGCTCATGATGATGAAGGATGGTCGGGGCTATATGACTTAACTTGCTGATGCCGACGACAAAGAGTGTTCCTTTCATGGTATGCTCTCGTGTCAGAGTCTCCTCTCGAAGATTGAGGCTGTCCGGTTTGTTGAGAACATCTTCGGCTGTATTGTATTTGCCTATATCATGCAGCATCGCTCCAAGGTACAAGTCGCGCATCTCGGTCATGGATAGTTTCAGTTTTGAACCGATACTCAGACAATATTCAGCAACCCTGCAAGCCTGCCCCTGTGTATAGCTATCTTTTAGCTCCAGAGCACCAACCAGGGCCTGGATAATGTCATTAAACAGACAGGAGTCCCAAATATCCTGTGGCGAATCCTGAACCAATATGACCTTGGAAATGCTGTTAGAGATATGGTGGCCAACCAGTTGGTCGATTACTGCGAGCCCAAATTTAATTGCCGTAGCCGGTCCCTGGCTGGTTAATATATTGTCGTCACTGACGACTGATGTGTCTTCGTAGATACCTCCAAGTAATCGATCACGATATGTCGGGTAACAGGTTACTCTTTTGCCTCGTAGCAGACTGGCTGCGGCAAGCACAATAGGGGCGGCACATATGGCGCCAATAAGTTTGTCTCTGGCAGAAAATTCTTTAAGAAGAGCGTGAATGCGGGGATCCGCATTGAGGTTGTCGCTGCCCGGTTGCCCGCCGGGGAGAACGATCATGTCGAAAGAGTCCGCATTGACGGTGTCTATAGTGGTTTCAGGGATAACGCTGATATTATGGGCACCGGTTACCGGGCCGGGTTGGAGTCCGGCAAGAACAACATCAATTTCAGCTCTCCGGAGTATATCAATAACCGTAATTGCTTCGATTTCTTCAAATCCATGTGCCAGCGGTATGAGAACTTTAGGCATACATTCTCCCCTTTTTACATAATGCTGTAATAATAAGCTAAAATAATTAAAAATCAAGTAGTTTACACGAAAGTTATCTGTTCCGGATGCAGGGGTAATAGTGTTAGGCAGAAGTATTTTGGCGGATTATGTGAACAGATCTGCTGCTTTGAATGAAGTTCCGGCACGGTCTTTGGCGGAGATAATCGGCTCTGCCGCGAGTGGCCAGGATATATTCAGGTCGGGATCGTTCCAGCTGATACATCGTTCATGTTCCGGCGCATAATAATCCGTAGTCAGATAGAGAAACTCGGCACTGTCGGATGTGACACAAAAGCCATGAGCAAAGCCGGGAGGCACCCACATCAGTCGTTTGTTCTCAGCAGAGAGCAGGGTGCCGAACCATTGTCCGAAGAATGGTGAACTCCGGCGAAGATCAACGGCAACGTCAAACACTTCACCTGCCGTTACTCGGACCAGTTTCCCCTGGGATTGCTGAATCTGATAATGAAGTCCACGCAGCACACCGCCGGCAGAGCGGGAGTGGTTGTGCTGGACAAATCTGACATCAAGACCGGTAAGGTTTTGCCATAAATGTTCATTGAAACTTTCAAAAAAGAACCCGCGATCGTCGCCAAACACCTTTGGTTCCAGTATCAGTACATCGGGTAAGGTTGTAGGAATTATCTGCATCAAGAACTCTCGGGAAATAGCATCAGATCCGGTTATGGATTATTTTGCGCAACGTAGGCACTGCTGCGGCCTTCGGCAAACGTCAGGTGAAGAATCATGGCGTCCCGAGCGGCCTGGGGGTCTTTTGCTTTAATAGCCCCAACAATCGCGCGGTGATGATCATACAGAAGTTGATGGTCTTCATGGGTCAGATATACCGCCCGCCAGACGGTCTGTTGAAACTCTTTCATCGCGTCGAACAGGCTCTGCATCAGGTGCAGCCAGACAATATTATGGGTGGCGCGGGCAATGACAATATGCAGATTGGCATCAAGATCTTCTGAAGGCTGTTTCAGTGCAAGATTGTTTTTCATCCCGGCGATAATTTCGTCCATTCGGCGGATATCATCAGGAAGGGCGCGCTGAGCGGCGTACCAGGCGGTCCATGATTCCATGGATTTACGGACTTCGATAACATCAAGAGCCCGATCCTGCTGGACACGAATCAGTTCACTGAGCGGGTTGGTGGAAGACGTTTCTACCAGCGACATGACAACAGTGCCACCTCCCTGATACGACATGACCAGACCGGACGAAGCCAGAACGTTCAACGCTTCGCGAACCGATGGGCGCGAAACACCGAACATTTCGGCAAGTTCGCGCTCCGGTGGAAGCTTGTCACCGGGAGCGAACTCTCCCGTCAGGATAGAAGCGCGAATCTGGTCAGCTATCTGGGTTGAGACTTTTTTCGGTTTAATCGGTTGAAAATTCATTGTCTGATCCAATCAAAAAAGGGGTGTCATAACGGCACCCCTTCCTTTTATATTATTTTCTGCTGTTCTGCAACCGGCCAGATGTCAATTTTCCATACTTTGCGCCAGTATCTCGGTCAGATGCATGAGTTTGACATGCGGCAACTGGTCAGCAAGCCCCTTCTTTAACTGCAGCAGGCATCCCGGATTGCTCGTCACCAGAATTTCAGCGCCACTGGCTCGTACTGTGTCCAGTTTGCGGTGCAGAATTTTGTCAGACATTTCCGGTTTGGCAATATTGTACGTTCCGGCGCTGCCGCAGCAGGCATCGGCTGTATCGAGTTCTTTGTACTCAAGCCCCGGAACCAGTTTGAGCAGGTCGCGCGGTTCCTTGCGAATGCCCTGGCAATGTGCAATGTGGCAGGGATCGTGGTACGTAACTTTTTGATGCAGAGGTTTCAGTTTGGCCTGCAGTTCTTCGATGTGCAGTGCCAGGACCTGGGAAATATCACGCACTTTAGTGCTGAACTCTGAAGCGGCTTCTTCTTCGATATGGTGCCCGTATTTTTTTAGTTCGGCGCCGCAACCGCCACAGTCAGTAACGATAAAATCAACCATATAGCCACCAAAAATATCGATATTAGTGCGGGCTGCCTCTTTCAGGCCTTCAAGGTCGCCACCTAACATGTTGGGAGCACCGCAACAGACCTGATTCCGCGGCGTAATGACCTTGTAGCCGAGGACGGACAGCAGTTTTATCGTTGCCCGACTGGCATCAGAGAATATCAGGCTCATGACGCAGCCCAGAAAGAATCCGACCGTGCCGCGCTCAGTGCCGACCGCCGGCGTAACTTCACTGATTTCCTGTCGAAGCGAACGGGAGGGGAGGGAAGGGAGCAGACCTTCCATCCGTTCAAGCGGTTTGGGGAACATTTTAAGTACTCCGAGCGTTCTTACCAGTTTTTGCAGTCCGCTGTTCTGATAGAGCCGCATCGGCACCATGGAGGTTTCCAGACGGTCAGGGTGAGGAACCAGTTTCCGGAGAATCAGATCCTCCATAAAGCCGAGTCCATCAGCACTTTTTTTCTCGCAGGTGAATTCCGCTACCAGTTCACCAGCATTAACACCGCAGGGGCAGGCCGAGGCACATGCCTGACAGTCAAGGCAGAGCGACAGAAATTCGAGCAGGCGTTCCGACTGATCAAGTTCTCCTTCCTGTAATTTGCGGATCAGGGCAACCCGCCCGCGCGGTGATGCGGTTTCAAGGAATGTCTCCTTGTAGGTTGGACAGGCAGGAAGACACATTCCGCAGCGCATACAGTTTATCAGTTTGACGTAGTCCATGGTTAAACCTCAGAAAGATACAGATTGAGATTAAGGTTGAGGTTAAGCTGAATCTTAACCTGTGAACGTAAGCGAACGAAAATCTTAGTCTGCTTCTAAAAGATTTTCCCTGGATTCAAAATTCCCTTCGGATCAAACGCCTGCTTGATGCCCCGCATGACTCGAATACCTGTTTCACCGACCAGCTTGGGCAGATATTTTTTCTTTGCCAGTCCAACCCCGTGTTCGCCGGTGATGGTGCCACCCATAGCGATTGCGGCATCGAATATTTCTTCGAACGCTGCGTGGGCGCGTTTAATTTCGTCGTGGTCGCGCTCGTCGGTCAGGCAGGTCGGGTGCAGGTTGCCATCTCCGGCGTGGCCGAAGGTGCCAATAACCACATTGTACTTTTGGGCCGAATCCTGAATCACTTTCAGCATCGCGGCTATGCAGCTGCGAGGCACAGTGGCGTCTTCCAGAATAGTCGTCGGTTTGAGACGCGCAAGGGCTGAAAGCGCAGTTCGACGGGCTTCGGTCAACTTGAGCGCTTCGGCCGCTGTCTGCGCAGTCTGAAAGAAGGAACTGCGGTGTTTTTTGCAGATTTCGGCCACTGCTGCAGCTTCCTCTGCAATCACTACCGGATGCCCGTCCACTTCAATAAGAAGCACAGCGTCCACATCCAGCGGCAGGCCAACATGAGCGTAGTCTTCAACGCACTTGATAGTGACTTTATCGAGGAACTCCAGAGTGGCCGGAATCACTTTGGCGGCGATGATTGCCGATACCGCCAGAGCGGCATCCTGTAGTACCGGAAAATGAGCCAGCATGGTGATCTTGCCCTGTGGTTTAGGAATCAGCTTGACGGTGATCCCGGTGAAAAACCCGAGCGTTCCTTCAGACGAAACCAGTAGTGGGTTTAGGCTGTATCCGGCCACGTCTTTGACTACCTTGCCACCTGTGCGGAGCATGTCTCCGTCGGCAAGAACCGTTTCCAGGCCCATGACATAATCGGCAGTGACGCCGTACTTAAGACCGCGCAGGCCGCCTGAATTCTCGGCAACATTGCCCCCCATGGTGGAGATGTTCATGCTCCCCGGATCCGGAGGATAGAACAGGCCGCGCGATTCCACTTCACGGTGCAGGGTGCTGGTAATCAGGCCGGGCTCCACCGTCGCGGTCAAATTTTCTTCATCGATTTCAAGTAACCGGTTAAGACGGCTGGTCTGGACCACAACCCCTCCGGCTGACAGAGAGCCGCCTGAGAGGTTGGTGCCGGAGCCACGGGGGGTGACTGTTACGCCGGCCTCATGGCACAATTTCATGATACGCACAACTTCATCAGTGGAACCGGGGAGCAGTACGGCGCCCGGCAGGCTCTCGATTTCAGGAGTGGAGTCGTAGCCGTAGACCGCCAGTGATTCTCTGTCGGTCAGGATGTACTGCTGTCCTACAATGGATGCCAGTTCTTGCGTGAAAGAAGGATTCATTGGATGTGTTACCTTTCAGAATAATTGAAGTAGCCAGTAAAACAGGGGCAGAGTTCCGAATGACAGCAGCAGTCCAAGACCGATCAGGGCAGCAGAAAGCTCGGTGTTCATTCCTGCAATGACAGCCAGGGCACCGGCAGTAACCATGGGAGGCATGCCGGCTTCAATGATCGATACATCAGCTGACAGGCCATGCAAGCCGAACATTCGGCAGATAATCAAGGCTGCAGCCGGAGCAAGAATCAGTTTGAGCAGAAGCCCGAGACAGAGCGGGGTGCGCAGCGTCGGCTTCAGTTGTAATTTCAGCTGGAAACCGATGGCGGTCATAACCAGCGGTGTCATGGTTGTGGCAACGGTCTGCAGCAGCCGCTCGACCAGGGGGGAATAGGCACCCCATGGGAGCAGAGCGATACCGGCGGCCAGGGCGACGGAAGGAGGAAAAAGGAACACCCGTCGCGCGATATGCCGCAGATTTGCTGAGCCTTCCTGGCCATACAGCGCGAGTATGACTGAACCGTACGATGCAAAGATCAGGATGGTGCCGAACTGGTCATATACAATCAGATGCCGTAGGCCGGGCTCTCCGAAGAAAGCTGTTATTATCGGAACGCCCAAGAACGACGTGTTGCCGAGCGGCACTACCAGCAGCAGAACTCCGGTGGCGGAACGGGGCCACTTCAGCAGGTGAGCCGCAAGCAGTATCAGAATAATTGAGAAGAACAGGGCTCCCCAGGCAATCGCAATCGGAAGCAGCGCTTCACGGGAGAACTGTATCTGCGGAACCTTCAGCAGAATCACCGCAGGCAGCGATACGTACAGGGCAAACATGTTGAGAACCTGAACCGTTTCAGGCGGAAATGCCTTCAGCCTCGCGAAGAGGATTCCGAG
>VFJW01000086.1 GCA_009885845.1 Geobacter sp. | reverse complement strand
CTAATTTAAATTTTAGAAATTGCTGGAGGATACCTTTCCGAAACAGATTTTATGATGAAACTATATAGCAGTTCTTCGGGAGTGCAACTTTAAATCCGCTTATTAAAACCCAATCCGTACAACCTTCAAGCCCAACTGTTCCGCACTTTCAGCTTGCCTTTTGTCGGCAGTTAAAAAGGGCACCTTCTCGCCGGATAACTCTGAAAAAACAAGAGCAGAAGCGATGTGCAGGGCATCCAGTGCGGCAGAACCTGTTTCCAGAACTATCGTTTCAGCACGGCGAATGTGGAGATCAAGTAGTGGGAGGATGTCAATATTCTCAACATCGGAACCTATCTGTTTAACCAGTTTTAAAAATGTGGTTTTTGAGATCTGCCTGGCGACGTGACGACGCTTGATTGCTGAAAAGGATTCAGTAATCAGTATTGATGAAGAAACAATAGTGCAGGTGCCTGCCATCTCCCGTGCGCTATCTGAACCCTCTTCGTTTATGTAGAGCTTGAGCCAGACGCTGGTGTCAAAATATGCATTTGGTTTCATCAGCAACGCTCCCGGCGCTGGTCGGTTACGGTTTCGGATATTAAACCGCCTTTGCATGAAACAGGTGTCGTGAGGATAAATTCGCCCTTTGCACGGCGAAGCATTCCCGATGCCTCAAGTTGATCAAGCTTTATTGTAAGAGGATTAGTGTTTGAAATTATCGGCTTGATTATGGCAATCGGGATGCCACGATCGGTAAGGATAATTTCTGCCCCTCCCCGTACTTTCTTTAAATAGCTGGCAAAATGAACATTGGCCTCGCGCAATCCGACTGTTTCCATATCTGGCCTCCTGTAGTTTTGTAACTACATTATACACCGGTTTCTGTTTTATACATAAATTACTTTTTCTCAGCGTTGTCAGTTTGGTTTGTGCGTCAAGTCAAAAGCGCCCCTCATCCGCCCCTTCGGGACACCTTCTCCCTGATGGAGAAGGTAAAATGTATCCCCTCTCCCACCGGGAGAGGGTGGCCAAAGGCCGGGTGAGAGGCTAAAAACAAAAAACCGGCGCACGGTATTAGCCGCAACGCCGGTTTGTAGCTGATCAATCAGAAAAAATTCTGACTGTTCTGTTTATTAGGGGAAGACCTGCCTGCCTGTGTGATGTCTTGCCATTTACCACCTCTGCGGCCGGATTTAATGCTGTAACCTTACCGCAATTTTGTTGGTACAAGAATCCGTTCGCAGTCTACCTTGCGCTTTTGGCAAACATATCTCTTTTTAATCCGGTAAATGCAGCTTCTTCCATATCTAAGCGTTCTTGAATAATGCGCGCAATCCAGTTTCCTGTGTTCTTCTCCTTGTGAACACGGGAAAAGAAAAACGCTCGCTCCGCTAGAGCTGCTGGCAGGGACACGGAGGTAGTTTTTTTCTTACGAACGTTTACAGGCTGATCCCACGCCTCTTCATCATCAGCATGAGCAATGACAATGGCATCAATTTCTTCTTCCATCTGTTTATTACGCTGCGTTTTCATATTTCCCACCCCGTAATTATGCGGACAATGCCACCTGGCTTGATCTGAAAAATGATTTTCAGCGATCTGCCACCGATTGTCGTACCGTAAAGCTGAAACCTGTCTTTGTAAGATTTGTTCCTGCAAACTGAAAAATCAGAGAAAAAACAATCGACTACCTCATCAAAAGTAACCCTGTGAACGCTCAATTTATCATTATCAAAATCATACTCAAAATCTGTCGGAGAAAAACGGTTCCAATCAACCATATATTTAACCTCGGTATGGAAACTGGGTAAACATTTACCATCATTCACCGTATGTGGCAACGTAAATCAAGGTGTATCAGAAGCATGGAACCACGATTACTCATTTGGAAATCAAGGGACACAATTTCGATTAATTTCCCCACTACAGGGGCACGGCGCGCAGTGCCCGATTCCCCCGACCCGTGCCCACCCTCACCGGATAAGTTCTGCCATATCATCCTGCACCCTTTTGGGATAGGCCAGCGCCATCTGCCAGATCAGTACCCGGTCAATCTTGTCCAATTCCAGCTCATCCCGAACCGGCAATCCTTTGCGAAAACAGGCTGTATCGAGCAAAGCCTTTTCCGGAGTTGCCATGTAAAAGCCATCCAGCATTATCTTTGGCCACGAGTAAGCATCCCCGGCTCTGCCGGGGGATGCTTACTCAATTCTTTATTTTTCTATCAAGACACATCACTCTTCACCCTTTCGAGCATGATGACCAGTGTATAAAATATCTTGCGTGATGATTTTTATTGGTAACCAGGCTGCGATTCTGGTAACTGTTACCGAATGCAACTCAGTTAAGGAGGAGAAGTGATGGATGAAACAATAACTTTCTGGCTCGACAACAAAATATCATCCGGTTTCAAGGTGGCTGAAATCGGCAGTCAGACGCTCGTGTCGTATCGCGACAAGTATTATATCGTCGTCGCCGGAGCGGCATTAATGAGGGGCGTCAGACCGCTGCACTATTCGAAAACATCGATGCCGCTGCTCTGGAAAAAAGCGCTGAAAGGTATCCTGCCGCCGCCGGCAACCATTATCGAACATCCAGAAGATGAATTTCTTCCGATTACCACTTCGACAAAAAAGGAGCGTACTATCATGCCGAAAAGCACTTCTTCACTATCTGAGCTATCCGAAGATCATCTACAGGTGTTTAAACCGGCCCCGCCTGCAGCAAAAAAGTCAACGCCGGCAGATATAAAACCGGTAAAAATCGCCCAGACTGTTGTCGTGGCAACCTGCCCTTACTGCAGTCACAAACAGGATCTGCCGGTTGAAAAAGGGAAAAACGGTAAGCCGTTCTTCGTAACGTGCATCAGATGCAATACCGATTATGCCGTCCGGTATGTGCAGGTGACGATGTATCAGGCACAGGTGGCAGCATTCAAATAAGCGCAAAAAGGCATTACTCACGCAACGACGCGACGACGCGACGAAAGGCTTCTGGACAATTTTTGGTTTACTGCTTTTAAACGTTGCGTCGTCGCCTGGAGGCGCCTACTTTTGGCGCGTCGTCGCGTGAAAAAAAGGTTTAAATCTCATTTGTCCAACGAAGCCTTGAGAAACACTTATTCAGGAGACTTATACATGAACAACAACGACATTTTGCGCCGGGTTCGCTACGCACTTGATATCAGCAATCCCGGCATGATCGATATTTTCCAGTTGTCCGGTTGCAGTCTGGAACAGCCTACCCTGCTCAAGCTGCTGAAGAAGGAAGAGGAAGAAGAATTTATTGCCTGCAGTAATCCGCTGCTCTCATTTTTTCTCGATGGCCTGATTATTCATAAAAGAGGCCGAAGGGATGAGGATGCGGGGGAACTGCCGAAACCGGATGCATCCCTGAACAATAATGCCATCCTGAAAAAGTTGCGCATCGCACTTGATCTGAAAGAAGGTGATATGCTGGCGATCATGCTGCGTGCCGGTGTTACCATTTCAAAATCAGAATTGAGTGCCCTGTTCAGAAATAAAGAGCACAAGCATTTCAAAGAGTGTGGCGACCAGTTTCTGAGAAATTTCCTGCAGGGTTTGACTGCCCGGAACAGAGGGGTAACCACATAGTTTTTTTACTGACAAAAGTGCCGTCACAGGCATTTAAGTTTGACACATCCGGTTATCTATATTATTCTTTACAACCCGTAAATTCTGATCAATCAAGGGTTTAGCGGTATCAAACCAATCTTTCCCCAAGGACTTTCACATGCGTAGCGACATGATTAAAAAAGGGCTGGAGCGGACACCGCACCGCGCCCTGCTCAAAGGGACCGGTGTCCCGCAAAATCAGATGGACAAGCCGTTTATCGGCGTCGCAACCAGCTTTACCGACCTGATCCCCGGACATGTCGGCATGCGCGATCTGGAGCGTTTTATTGAAAAAGGCGTTCACTCCGGCGGCGGGTATGCTTTCTTTTTCGGTATTCCAGGCGTGTGCGACGGTATGGCGATGGGGCACAAGGGGATGCATTACTCCCTCCCGACCCGTGAACTGATTGCCGATATGGTTGAGTCTGTGGCAGAGGCACACCGTCTTGACGGCCTGGTACTGCTGACCAATTGCGATAAAATCACCCCCGGCATGCTGATGGCGGCTGCCCGCCTGAATATCCCCTGCATCGTAGTCACCGCCGGACCGATGATGAGCGGTCGCGGCTCTGCCGGACGCAAATATTCCTTCGTTTCTGACACTTTTGAAGCGATGGCGCGCTATAAAGCCGGTGTTATCAACGACAAGGAACTGCAGGTCTGCGAAGACAACGCCTGTCCCGGTATGGGTTCCTGTCAGGGACTTTTTACGGCAAATACCATGGCTATCCTGACCGAGACCATGGGCATGAGTCTGCCCCGCTGCGGCACCGCCCTTGCGGTTTCGGCGCTGAAACGGCGCATCGCCTTTGCCTCCGGCGAAAAGATTGTCGAGCTGGTGAATAATGACGTTAAACCGCGCGATATTATGACTCGTGAAGCGTTCGAGAACGCGATCCGGGTTGATCTGGCTCTGGGCGGTTCATCCAACACCGTGCTGCATCTGCTGGCTATCGCCCATGAAGCCGGCGTCGATCTGCCGTTGGAACTGTTCGACGTACTGGGAAAAGATACTCCGCAACTGGCTTCAATGAATCCTGCCGGTGAGCATTTTATGGAAGATCTCGACATTGCCGGTGGCGTAAGCGGCGTTCTGAAACAGCTCGGGAGCAAGATCAAGGATACGCAGACACTTTTCGGCCTTACGACCCACCAGCTGGCCGCAAGTATAGAGAATGTAGACGAGGAGGTTATCCGCCCGCTCGGGAATCCGATAAAGAAGGAAGGTGGCATCGCCATCCTCTCCGGAAACATCGCTCCCAAAGGGGCCGTCGTCAAGCAGTCGGGAGTTTCTGACGCCATGATGTATTTTGAGGGTACCGCCCGTTGTTATGATGCGGAAGAGCTGGCGATGGCTGCCATCATGGAAGGGAAAATCAAGTCCGGTGACATTGTGGTTATTCGCTATGAAGGTCCGAAAGGCGGCCCTGGCATGCGGGAAATGCTGGCTCCGACCGCTGCAATCATGGGGATGGGACTCGGCGACAGTGTCGCGCTCATTACCGATGGTCGTTTTTCGGGAGGCACACGCGGCCCCTGCATCGGGCATATATCCCCGGAAGCCGCCGAAGGTGGACCGATCGCCCTGGTGGTGGATGGCGACAGGATTTTACTCGATATTCCGAACCGGCGATTGGAACTTCTGGTAGACGATGCAACCCTCACTACCCGTCGCGCCGGATGGAAGGCGCCGCAGCCGAAGATCAAAGGCGGCTGGCTCGCCCGCTATGCCAAAGTCGTTACGTCAGCCCACACCGGGGCAATTACAACTGCTGATTAAATGTTTTCAGACCAGTCTGACACGTCTGACCGGTCTGATATCCATAAGAATTTACACAACACACAAGAGGTTATTATATGAAAATGAACGGCGCACGAATAATGCTGGAATGCTTGAAAAAAGAGGGGGTAGACACTGTTTTCGGCTATCCGGGCGGAACGGTTATCAACCTGTATGACGAGCTTTTTAATTTCAAGGAGATACACCATATCCTGCCGCGCCACGAACAGGCCGGCACCCATGCTGCTGACGGCTACGCCCGGGCCACCGGCAGAGTCGGAGTGGCAATCGCTACTTCAGGCCCCGGCGCGACCAATACCGTAACCGGCATTGCTACCGCGTATATGGATTCCATCCCGATGGTCATTATTACCGGGCAGGTACCGACGGCGCTGATCGGAAACGATGCCTTTCAGGAAGTCGATATTATCGGCATCACCCGCCCCTGCACCAAACACAGTTTTCTGATCCGGGATGTCAAGGACATCGCCCTGACCATGAAAAAAGCCTTTTACATCGCACGCAGTGGTCGTCCCGGCCCGGTACTGGTAGATTTTCCGAAGGATGTCCAGATGGCTCAGGGTGAATTTCATTACCCGGAAACGGTAGAAATTCGCGGCTACAAACCCAACCTCTCCGGACATCCCCGCCAGGTGGAAAAAGCCGTTACCATGATGCTTGATTCACAGCGACCGGTCTTGTACGTCGGTGGCGGAGCGGTGCTTGGCGGCGCTGCCGAACCACTGACCGCATTGGCACGCAAGCTGACAATTCCGGTGACAACTACTTTGATGGGACTCGGGTCATTTCCCGAGAGCGATGATCTTTCACTCGGCATGCTCGGCATGCACGGTTCCTATTGCGCCAATATGGCGATGACCAACAGTGATCTCATCATAGCCGTCGGGGCACGTTTTGACGATCGGGTTACCGGCAAACTTTCGACGTTTGCTCCGCACGCAAAAATTATTCATATCGATGTAGACCCGACTTCCATCAAGAAAAATGTTCGCGTTGATCTACCGATAGTCGGCGATGTCAAGGATGTGTTAACCAAGATGATCAAACAGGCCGACAAGAGCAAGGAGAAGCTCGCCGGATTTACGACGGCTCTTGCACCCTGGCATCTGGATATTTCCGGGTGGAAGGAAAAACATCCTATCGGGTACAAACAGAGCAGTACTATTATCAAGCCTCAGTTTGTCATTCAGAAACTGCGCGAATTGTCCGATGAAGATGCCATCATCTCAACAGATGTCGGCCAGCACCAGATGTGGACAGCCCAGTTTTTCAAATTCAACAAACCCCGCACGCTGCTGACCTCCGGCGGTCTCGGCACGATGGGTTACGGACTGCCGGCGGCTATGGGAGCCCAGGCGGCCTTCCCGAACCGCCAGGTTATTTCAATCTGCGGTGACGGCGGCGTTCAGATGAACATTCAGGAGATGGCGACCCTGGTACAGAACAAGCTCCCGGTTAAAATTGTTATTCTGAACAACAATTTTCTCGGCATGGTACGTCAATGGCAGGAACTGTTCTTCGACAAACGCTACTCATCCACCTGCATGGAACTGCCGATCGACTATATCAAACTAGCCGATGCCTATGGTGCCAAAGGGTTCCTTGCCACTAAACCGGGTGAAGTCGAGTCGGTTATCAAGAAGGGTTTCAAGGAAAAGGGGCCGGTAATCATGGAATTCAAGATTGCCCGCGAAGAAAAAGTGCTGCCAATGGTTCCGGCCGGAGCATCGCTTAATGAAATGGTACTGAACGCGTAGGGGCGGCCCCGTGTGGCCGCCCAATATACCGTTCAAAAACAGGGCAACCACATGGGGTTGCCCCTACAAAATAATCATGGAGGGTTTTTCCCATGCAGCATACAATTTCAGTTATAGTTGAAAACGATTTCGGGGTTCTATCCCGCGTTGCAACTCTTTTTTCAGGACGTGGTTTCAACATCGAGTCTCTTTCGGTAGCACCGACAAATGAAGAGGGTCTGTCGCGAATGACGATCGTTACCCGTGGCGACGCCCAGATTCTTGAGCAGATAAACAAGCAGCTCAACAAGCTGATTGATGTACTCAAGGTTCTTGATTTCACTGATGGCAGCGCCATTGAGCGTGAGCTGGCACTGATAAAGGTTGCTGCCGAAGATGATGGCCGGGCAGAAGTTCTGCGCATTGTCGATATTTTCCGCGCCAAGATTATTGATGTCACGCCGAAATCATATACCATTGAGGCGACCGGTAATCCGCTCAAGATTGACGGGATTCTTGAACTGCTGCGCCCACTCGGCCTGAAAGAGGTCGTACGTACCGGTTCTGTCGCTATCGGCAGAGGTGCCAAAGGGTGGAACGGATAGCAGAAACATTGACAGTAACGGTTGAATGTAGTAACTGTTTCGGTTCGTTTTACGAAGCAAGTCAGACCGGTTTTCCGGATACTTTTTATGTGGAGGATATATCAGTATGAACGTTTATTATGATCGTGATTGTGATCTGGCGTTGGTCAAGTCAAAAAAAGTTACTATTGTCGGTTACGGTTCCCAGGGCCACGCCCATGCCTGCAACCTGAAGGATTCCGGGGTTGATGTTACTGTGGCACTCCGTGAAGGATCGACCTCCGCAGTCAAGGCACAAAATTCAGGCCTCAAGGTGGCATCCGTTGCTGAAGCTGTTGCCTCGGCTGATCTGGTAATGATCCTGACTCCTGACGAGTTCCAATCGGTTTTGTACCGCGATGAAATCGCACCGAAACTCAAAAAAGGGGCAACCCTTGCCTTTGCACACGGCTTCGCCATCCACTATAACCAGGTTGTGCCGCGCGCTGACCTCGACGTCATCATGATCGCTCCCAAGGCGCCTGGTCACACAGTTCGCTCCGAGTTTGTCAGAGGCGGCGGAATCCCTGACCTGATTGCTGTCTTCCAGAATGCCTCGGGTCAGGCCCGCGAATTGGCGCTCTCCTACGCCAGTGCTATTGGTGGCGGCCGTACCGGCATCATCGAGACCACCTTCCAGGACGAAACCGAGACCGATCTGTTCGGTGAGCAGGCCGTGCTCTGCGGAGGAGCGGTGGAGTTGGTGAAGGCCGGCTTTGAGACCTTGGTGGAAGCAGGTTATGAACCAGAAATGGCCTATTTTGAGTGTCTGCATGAGCTCAAACTGATTGTCGATCTGATGTATGAGGGCGGCATTGCCAATATGAACTATTCCATCTCCAACAATGCCGAATATGGCGAGTATGTCACCGGACCAAAGGTTATCAACGACCAGAGCCGTGCGGCCATGAAGGAGTGTCTGACCAATATCCAGAATGGCAATTATGCCAAACGGTTCATCCTCGAAGGGGCGTCAAACTACCCCGAAATGACGGCATGCCGGCGACTCAACGCCGCCCACCCGATCGAGCAGACCGGTGAGCGTCTGAGGAGCATGATGCCCTGGATCAAGAAGATTGTCGACAAGACCAAAAACTGATCTCAATGCGAGTCATGACGCCCCTACTCTGCCCGGAGAGGGGTGTCCTCGTATTATGCACGTATTCTATTTTCAGGGCCAGGCAGGTTTATGACTAATTCATCCCCGTTTGCCCGAGAAGGTTACCCGTTCATCGCTTATTCCGCTGGCCTGACAGTACTGCTGACTTTTTCCGCATGGAAACTCTGCTCTGCTACCCTGTCATTCCCAGCCGCGCTTTCCCTGCTGGTAACACTGTTCGTACTCTATTTTTTCCGCAATCCGGAACGGGTGACTCCATCTGACGTCACTGCAGTTATTGCTCCGGCTGATGGGGTTGTAATTGTCGCTGAACGGGTACCGGAAACGCCGCTTGGCGCAGAGGCGTTGAAAATCAGTATTTTCATGTCAGTATTCAGTGTTCATGTCAACCGCACCCCTTTTGACGGCAGGGTTATCGACACGTTTCATCATCGGGGGAAATTTTTTGATGCCCGTGACGGTCGCGCCTCCTGTGAGAACGAGCGTAATGGCATTGTGCTGGAAATCGCCGGAGGCGCCAGAATAGCATTTGTTCAGATTGCTGGACTGGTAGCACGCAGAATTATCAGCTATCCCCGTGTTGGTGATCTACTGGTGCGTGGCGAACGATATGGTTTAATTCGCTTTGGCTCACGAGTGGATGTGTACCTGCCGCCTGATGTAGAACCTCTGGTGAAACTGGGAGACAAAACAGCAGCAGGAGAAACCGTGCTGGCGAGAATCGTTTAATCAAGGATACGACCTCATGAGTATTGACAGTGTAGAATCAGCGGGCGAAAAAAAAGAGAATATAAAACGCGGGATTTACATTCTTCCCAATCTGATTACTGCAAGCAGCCTGTTTGCCGGTTTTTACAGTATGGTAGCAACGTTGAACGGCAACTACAGCACCGCAGCAATCTGGATATTCATCTCTGCAGTGTGTGACGGCCTTGACGGCAAGGTTGCCCGGATGACCGGTACTACCAGTAAATTCGGAGTCGAGTTTGATTCTTTGGCAGACCTTGTCGCTTTCGGGGTTACCCCCGCATTTCTCATGTATGCCTGGGCCCTTAAACCGTTTGGAAGACTGGGTTGGGTCGCAGCTTTTCTGTTTCTTGTCTGTGCCGCATTACGTCTTGCCCGGTTTAACGTGCAGGTCGACACCGTCGAAAGTAAACGTTTTGTCGGTCTTCCGACTCCGGCATCCGCATGTATGGTAGCCGCAACGGTGATGCTGTTTCATCACTTCAGCTGGCCCAGCTCATTCAAGAAACTTGCCATACTGGGGCTTATCTATCTGCTGGCATTCCTGATGGTTTCCAACTTCAGATACCATTCATTCAAAGACCCTGCTTTTATCAAGCGGCAGCCGTTTGGATTTTTACTGCTTGCGGTAGTGCTTCTGATTGTAGTGGCCGCCGAACCGGTAGTCATGACTTTCGTTGTGCTGCTTCTGTATATTCTTTCCGGTCCGGTTGATTATGTGGTTTCGTGGCCAAGACGGCGCAGACTGGAGAAAGCGGTGCACAAGGGGCATGAGGCTATAAGCCGGGAAGGTGATATTTTGTAGTTTTTTAATCAATGTTGTAATATCGGGAAGTTATACCGGCTGATGTGATGTTCAAAACGGCAACAGTGCGATGATGAGCGACATGTGAGAGTGCACCGGGGTTCACCATCAACAGACCTGCATGTTGTTCAGACACACTTTTGTGAGTGTGCCCGAACAAAACCGCGTCAGCACCGATTTCATCCGCCCTCTGCCGTAACCTGCCCAATCCGGACTTAACCTGATACGCGTCACCGTGTGTCAAAAGAATCCGTTTTCCCTCGCACTCCCACAGATGCTCTCGCGGCGCACGTGAACCGGAGTCACAGTTGCCGGCGATGCTGATGACCGGGACATCGAGCGCTTCGCGAAGCAGCTCCGCCTCGGCACTCCCATCTCCAAGATGTATGACGATATCAACAGGCGCAACAAGAGAGAACGCGGTAAAAGCACGGGTTACATCTCCGTGAGAATCTGACATGACAAGAACTTTCATAGTTTAACTGTAGCAGAAGTGCTTCTTTCTCTAAAGAAAATATCTTGATAAGGTGCCGGAATATGCTAAAAAAAACTGTCGTTATCACTGCTGTTGTCGTTGTTTCAGTTGCAATCCTGTTTGCGATTTCCGTAAAAATTGCTTCGGTCTTTATCGGTTCCGGGGATATTCCGGCAAGTAAAGAGGGGGTCGGACTCATTGAAGTCAAGGGAATGATTCTCAACTCCAAAGAGACTGTCCGGCAATTGAGGTATTTCCTTAAGCAGGACAGGATTAAGGCTGTCGTTCTTCGCGTTGATTCTCCCGGTGGAATTGTCGCTCCGTCACAGGAGATATATGCTGAAGTAAAAAAATTCGCCGCTGCGAAGAAAATAATTGTCTCAATGGGCAGTCTTGCCGCTTCCGGCGGATACTATATTTCCGCACCTGCAACCATGATTTATGCAAACCCCGGCACTATTACGGCCAGTATCGGAGTCATTCTTAAACTGTCCAACATCGAATCGCTCATGGATAAAATCGGGATAAAGTCTCATACGCTGAAAACCGGCAAATACAAGGACTCCGGTTCTCCGTTGAGACAATTTTCTGTTGAAGATCGTGCCATGCTGCAGTCCGTTATCGACAATACCCACCAGCAGTTTGTCAGAGCAGTCGCAGAAGGTCGTAAACTGCCGATAGAGAATGTGCGGGCCATTGCGGACGGACGGATACTGTCCGGTGAACAGGCCATGGGGCATAAACTGGTGGACCGCCTGGGAACTCTGCAGGACGCAATTGAAGAGGCGGGCAGGCAGGCAGGGATTGCCGGCGACCCGGAGCTGCTGCTGCCTCCGAAAAAGAAGGTGAATTACCTGGAAATGCTGGCGGAAGGGGCTGAAAATACATTCAACGGCCCACTTGGTCGGGTGACCGGCGGATTGAAGATGATGTATGAGTAGGGGCGCACTGCGTGCGTTCGCCCCTACATATTATTTTCTCTGTTTCAGTCTGTCGTGGGCGCTCAGCAGTATTTTTTCCGTCATAGCCCAATCAATACAGGCATCGGTAATGGACACCCCATATTTCAGCTGGCCGATATCGGCGGGTATTTTCTGACTCCCGGCCTGAAGATTGCTTTCGATCATCACACCCGAGATAGAGTTGTTGCCAACCAGCAGTTGGTCAACAACACACTCCAGCACAGCCGGTTGTCTCAGGAAATCCTTGTTTGAATTTCCATGACTGCAGTCAACCATCATGGTCGGCAACAGACCGTTTTTATTAAGCTGTTCTTCAGTATACGCAATATCTTCGGGATGATAGTTCACTTTTCTTGAACCACCTCGAAGGACCATGTGTACATCCGGATTTCCGCTGGTCTGGATTATGGACGTCCGTCCCTCGCGGTTGATGCCGAGGAAACTGTGAGGATGCATGGCCGCTTTCATAGCGTCCATGGCAATCTGAAGATTGCCGTCGGTACCGTTTTTAAAGCCGATCGGGAAGGAAAGACCACTGGCCAGTTCGCGATGGGTCTGTGATTCCGTTGTACGGGCGCCGATTGCCCCCCAGCTGATCATATCTGCAACGTATTCAGGAGTGATCGGATCAAGCATTTCATTGGCAACCGGCACTTCAAGAGCAGTAACCCGGCTCAGCAGGCCACGAGCAATACCGAGCCCTTTGGAAATGAGATGTGTACCGTTCATGTCCGGGTCGTTTATCAGCCCCTTCCACCCGACTGTGGTGCGTGGCTTTTCAAAATATACCCGCATGATCAGAAGGAGTTGATCGCCAACCCTGCGCGATAGTTCAGCCAATCGCTCGGCATATTCCAGAGCCGATTCGGTGTCGTGGATCGAGCAGGGACCGACTACCACCATCAGCCGTCTGTCCCGACGCTGGATGATCTCTTTGATCTGTTCCCTGCTCCTGCTGATAAAGGCACGATCTTTTTCCGACAACGGGAATACCTGACGCAGATCAGCAGGAGCAATTATGGGGGTAATAGCGGTTATTTTAAGATTGTTGGTTTTAATCACGGGACAGATCTCCTTGAGGGTAACAAGCGTTGGTAATAGTGGTGTTATAGATGTTTTTACATCAAGCTGTCAATGCTTCTCTGAATGATTTGCCCGCTAAATGAGCATGTTAAATATAACAAAACAATTGTTATGGAGGAATTGATGAAGCGAGCGGTATTTCTTGACCGGGACGGCACCATCAATATCGAAAAAGAGTATCTGTACCGGATTGCAGATTTTGAATTTATTCCTGGCGCCGTAGAGGCAATCCGGTTGTGCAACCAGGCAGGGGTCATGGTTGTTGTAGTAACAAACCAGTCCGGTGTCG
This sequence comes from Geobacter sp., assembly GCA_009885845.1. Taxonomy (GTDB): domain Bacteria; phylum Desulfobacterota; class Desulfuromonadia; order Geobacterales; family Pseudopelobacteraceae; genus JACRCG01. The sequence goes on along the minus strand of VFJW01000086.1, from coordinate 42,038 downwards.
CCCGGGGCTTTTATACGGAAGATGATGTTGAAAACCTGCATCGCCATATCTCCCGCACTCTGGAAAGTCATGGTGCGTATATTGATGCCTGGCTGTACTGTCCCCACCATCCTGATGGTCGCGGCAGTTATGCCCTCCCCTGCAGTTGCCGAAAACCTTCGCCGGGGATGCTGCAGGAAGCCGCCAGGCGCTATGACGTCGATCTGGAGAATTCGACCATGATTGGTGACAAACTCGCGGATATAGAAGCGGGGAGGGCCGCCGGGTGTCGAACCATCCTGGTTCGTACCGGATACGGGGTGTATGACGAACCGTTCGTAGATACTCAAACAACTGTCTGCGACGACCTGCTTTCGGCGGTCAAATGCCTGTTGTGAGTATTCATTCAAAATTGACACCGCTCCAGATAACATGCTACCTAGACACATTAAATATCAAAGCGAGGGATTCGATATGTCTCACGGAATAAAAAAAGGAATCATTCTGGCGGGCGGAGCCGGCAGTCGTCTTTTCCCTCTTACTCTGGTTGCGAGCAAGCAACTGCAACCGGTGTATGACAAACCGATGATCTATTATCCACTTGCGACCCTTATGACAGCCGGGATACAGGACATCCTGCTGATTTCAACTCCGCACGACACACCGCGCTTTGAAGCGCTTCTCGGCGATGGTTCGCGATGGGGCATATCAATTTCATACAAAGTGCAGCCGGAACCAAAGGGAATTGCCCAGGCATTTCTGGTTGGTGAAGAGTTTATCGATAACCAGCCGGTCTGCCTGATTCTGGGTGACAATATATTTTACGGCAAAATGAATCTTGATAAAATCGTATCCGAGTTCACAACCGGCGCCCGGGTTTTCGGCTATCAGGTCAACGACCCGGAGCGTTATGGCGTTGTGTCCTTCGATGGAAACGGTACTGTCCTCAGCATCGAAGAAAAACCGCAACGGCCCAAGTCTCATTTTGCAGTGCCGGGTCTGTATCTGTATGACAAAAATATCGTTGCAGTGGCTAAATCCATACAACCATCACTCCGTGGCGAACTGGAAATTACCGATATAAATCTTGACTATCTGCGGCGCGGCGAATTGATGGTCGAGCGACTTGGCCGCGGCATCGCCTGGCTTGATACCGGTACACATAAAAGTTTGCTGGAGGCCAGCAATTTTATAGAAACAATCGAGTCAAGGCAAGGGCTGAAGATTGCCTGTCTTGAAGAAATAGCCCTGCGTCGCGGTTTCATAGATTGCAGGCAAATGGAAAAAGTTATTGAAGCAACGCCCAACTCTTCCTACAAGGAATATCTTCAACGGGTTTATAATGAATCTGACTTGTGCGGAATGGAATAATACGAGATCGATTCCATGGATTTATTAAAAAAATATATGTACCCGCTGCTAATCGGTGCCGGCATTCTTGTTGCCATGCTGGTTTTTTCGCTGAATGTCCCTCGTAACAGAGAGGCAAATGCATTTGAACGTACCGTTCTGTCTGTTTTGTCTCCTCTCCTCGAGCCGGTTTCCAAAATAAGCGGTACTGTAGAAAATATCTGGGACAAGTACATACGGCTTGTCGATACACATAGTGAAAACATCCGTTTACGTGATGACATCCGGAGTCTTAATCGCCGGGTACTCGAAGGTAATGAGGCCTTGCTTGCAAACCAGCGTCTTGAACGGCTGCTTGATATTAAAAAAAGTGTCAAAGAACCAACCATTGCAGCGACGGTTATTGGTGAGGATGTCACCTCATGGTTCAGGACACTGGTAATTAATCGCGGCAGCTCTCATGGTATACGTGAGGGAATGGCAGTGATTTCTGCCGATGGAGTCGTCGGTCAGACCGTCAAGGTTTCCGCTACAACCTCACGGGTCCTTTTGCTGACTGATCATGCCAGCGGCATATCTGCAACAATCCAGCGGTCAAGAGCCAGGGGTGTCGTCAAAGGCAAAGGCGAAATGCTCTGCAGCCTTGAATTTACGACGCGCGAAGAAAATGTGAGCGTCGGCGATACGGTGATCACATCCGGAATCGGCGGAGTCTTTCTGAAAGGGCTGCCGATCGGTGAAGTTACTATGGTCAAGCGCGGTGAATACGGCATCTTCCAGACTATATCAATCCGTCCTGCTGTCAATATCCCCCATCTTGAGGAAGTTCTGGTCGTGCAGCGAGGTGGATATGAGTAGACGTGCGGTGCTGTTTTTTCTCTGTCTCGTAGTCGCGTCAATAGTCGTACAGGTGTCACTGCTTCCTGTTTTTGTGCGCACTCCATTCAAGCCCGACCTGTTGCTCGTCATCCTCGTTTTTATCGCACTACGCGTTTCATTTGAGGCGGGTGCCCCCCTGGCCTGGCTTCTTGGCATGCTGAACGATGTCTGTAGCGGCTTATACATCGGCCTTAATGCCGTTACTTTTCTCATCGCATTTCTTGTTATCAAAAGTGTGTCAGACCGCTTGTATGCTGATAGCGCAATTCTGTTCGTTCTGACTGTCGCCGGAGTCACTCTCGCTGGATTCATGCTTAATCTGCTCTTGCTTGTTATATTTACCGCCTCTCCGGGAATCGCTTATTCCATGTTTTCAGACATTTTCCCACGCCTTCTGGTCAACGCCTTTGTTGCATCAATCGTTTCAGCATTCCCCGGATTTGACTGTCAATTGGAATCGCAATGAAAGAGCGGCGTTTTGTCCGGGAATTACTGGAATCAAAGCAGCGGATATTGGTGCTTTCGTTTGTAGTCGGAGTCGTATTCCTCTTTCTGGTAATACGATTGTGGCATTTACAGATCCTCAGCTCAGACGATTATCATGCAATGTCTGAAAACAACCGTCTCCGTTTCGTACCGGTAGCAGCAGCCCGCGGCGCAATACTCGATCGCACCGGAACCGTACTGGTCAGTAATCGTCCCTCGTTCAGTCTTGCGGTCATTCCGCAGGAGGTCAAGGACAAAGAGGCCCTTCTCACCTTACTCTCTACACTGTTAGGACTTGACCGGGCTGAGATGGCAGAACGGTGGGAAAAGAACAGGAGTCGTGCCAAATACTATCCGATCGTTCTTGCCTCAAATATCTCACGTAACCATGTAGAAATTGTTGAAGAGAATCGGTTGCGCCTGCCCGGCATTGAAATTGAGATGAAACCGGTTCGTGAATATACCAGCAGGCAGCTTGCTGCACATCTGCTCGGGTACATCGGTGAAGTTTCCGAGAAGGAACTGAACATAGCAGGTTTCGAGGAGTATAACCCCGGTGATTACATCGGTAAAAACGGCATTGAACGCGCACTTGAAAAAGATCTTCATGGCGATGATGGCGGGCGACAGCTTGAAGTTGATGCTCGCGGCAGAGTACTGCGTACCGTCTCGGAGAGTTATCCAACAGTCGGCAACAGTGTCGTACTGACAATCGATGCTGCGGTACAAAAACAGACCGAACTGGCTTTTGGTGTTCAGGCCGGGGCAGCAGTCGCCATGGATGTCACCACTGGTGAAATACTGGCATTCGTAAGCAATCCCGGCTTTGACCCTTCGCTTTTCAGCGGGAAATTACCGGCAGACGTCTGGCAGGGATATCTTGACGACAAACGCCATCCACTTGAAAACAAGGCACTCAGCGGTCAATATCCACCCGGTTCCACCTTCAAAATGATCACCGCTCTGGCAGGTCTGCAGGAGAACAGGATCAACGATTCTACATCGATCACTTGTAACGGCAGTTATGATCTGGGTACATCAACGTTCAAATGCTGGAATAAAAAAGGGCACGGGGCGACGAATCTGCGCAAATCGCTGCGTGAGTCGTGCGATGTATTCTATTATCTGCTGGGGGAAAAACTGGGAGTGGATAAAATAGCTGCCGCAGCTCAAGCCTTTAAGCTCGGTTCTCCTCTCGGCGTCGAATTGTTGAACGAAAAGAGCGGACTCATTCCGACAACTGAATGGAAACTGAAACGCTTCGGCAAACGGTGGTTTCATGGTGAAACAATTCCGGTCTCAATTGGACAGGGCGCGGTTCTTTTAACCCCGATCCAGATGGTATCCATGACTGCAACAATTGCAAACGATGGTACGATTTACCGCCCTCATCTGGTAAAACGCATTGTCGATGCAGACGGAAAAACACTTCGTGAGACGAAACCCGAGATAATCGGCACCGCTTCCTTTTCCAAAGAATCGTTTAAACTTGTCAAACAGGGGATGCTGGATGTAGTCAATGCTCCTGGAGGCACCGGCGGAGCGGCCCGACAGTATGATGTTAAGGTAGCGGGAAAAACCGGCACATCCCAGGTTGTCAGGATGGGTGGCAGTAAAGCGGGCACCGCATACCAATTCCGGGATCATGCCCTGTTTGTGGCGTTTGCACCATTTGAAAAACCTGAAATTGCTGTTGCTGTCGTCATCGAACATGGTGAGCATGGAGGAGCAGCTGCAGCTCCGATTGCCAGCCGGATATTGCGGGCGTATTTTGACGGAAAAAAGCCGCCCCGCAAGGAGGCAGCCGCCTCGTCACAGGATGATGATGAAGATACCGATGAAAACGTGACACCGGCCGTAATGAAAAAACCCGGCATTAACGGAGAGGCTTCCCATGATTGATCGGCGCCTGCTGACAAACATTGACTGGATTCTTGCCGGACTGGTTTTGACGGTCTGCCTGCTCGGGATAATGAATATCTACAGCGCCACAACCCCTTACAAAATAGTCGGGATCGCCTACTATATTAAACAGTTGTATTGGATGCTGGCGGGAATAACTATTTCACTGGTTGTTTGCAGCCTTGATTATCACATTCTTGAAGATCTGTCATACTGGTTTTATGGATTCCTGATACTTCTGCTGCTTGCGGTGCTCATTGTCGGCAAACGTTCCATGGGGGCTACCCGCTGGCTGAACCTCGGTTTGTTTAATATTCAACCGTCTGAGCTCATGAAGATCGTTATAATTGTGACGTTTGCACGTTTTTTTAACAATTTTCACACAATCGGCGGGCTGACTGTCCGGGACCTCCTTATCCCCTTGAGCCTGCTTGCGCTTCCAGCGGTGCTGATTATGAAGCAGCCGGATTTAGGCACCGCCACCCTGATCATACTGATCGCCATCTCGATGGCCATGTATGTCGGCTTACGCTGGTCAGCCATTGTGACCTTTATCTGCATCACGATTCCAATGGCCTGGGTCGGATGGGCGTATCTGCTCCGGCCGTACCAGAAAAACCGGATCCTCGACTTCCTGAACCCGGAACGTTCGCGGCTCGGAAGCGGCTATCACATCATTCAAAGTAAGATTGCTGTTGGTTCGGGGGGATTTACCGGCAAGGGGTTTGTGAAAGGGACTCAGTCACAGCTTCGTTTTCTCCCCGAACAGCATACCGATTTCGCCTTTTCCGTCTTTGCAGAGGAGTGGGGCTTTATCGGCTGTCTCGTGCTGATCTTCCTCTATCTCTCCCTAGTGCTGTGGGGGCTCAACATCGCCCGTCGCTGCAATGACCGCTTCGGTGGTCTGCTTGCGGTAGGTGTCACCGCTATGCTCTTCTGGCACGTTGTCATCAACATGGGGATGGTAATCGGCATGTTTCCGGTAGTCGGCGTACCGCTGCCGTTTTTCTCCTACGGAGGCACCTCCATGATTACCTCCATGGTCGCCATTGGTCTGCTGCAGAATATCAGTATGCGGCGGTTTATGTTCTGATTGGGCTTAGAGCGTCGATCAACATCTTACGATTTCAGAATCCGTTTCTGCATGGCCTTGTCAAACGTCCGCACTGTGTACCCCTCAAGAGCATTCATTTGCAGGATAATGCAATCCACCGGATCAAGCGTTGATTCTGCAAAAAGCATCAATACGTTTGTCAACAGCTCCCGATTTGAATCAACAATGCCTTTGTAGAGAAGAATTCCTTTCAGACTCGCAGCGGCCTCTGCTCGCGGGACCTTGTAGTGTTTTGTCAACACATACAGGCACTCCACCAACACCGATTCAGCAATTAAGGCCAGCTCTTTACCGACACGCACCTTTTCAAAAAAATCAGTTGCTTCGGCAAATTGTTCTTCGTTATCACGCAACAGGTAACACAGTATGAAATTGGTATCAGGAAGGCTTGCCCGCTTTTTCATCGGCAACCTCCTGCCAAACGCTATCCCTGATTTTTTCAAAGGGTTCAACGCCGCGCTGATATGCTGACAGAGAACCGGCGACACTTTGTACCGGTCTCAGAATAACCAGGTTTCCCTGCACCTCGATATCGACAGTTGAGGAATTTAACGCCTTGCGGGCTGCACGAGGAATGGTAATCTGTCCCTTTGAGGTAATTGTTGCAGAATATGCCATGTGTTAACTCCAAAAATTAAATGCATTACTTTTTTATATAGTAATGCATTATTGAAATGGCTGTCAATCAGGAATAATATAATTCATGCGTAGACATTCCCCAAAACCGGGAAGGCATATCGCACAATTGAAATCGCAGGTTGCCGTTAAGCGGTCTCATCGCGAAACGCAACATTGTGTGCGCCCCTACATCGATATGTCGCGTTTCACGGAAAACCGTTCAACACGACCTACCAAAACGGCACGTTAATCAATTGCACAACGGCAAGGATCATGCTATACAATTCCGGCACGCTTGAGGCTCATCATCCTGATTTTTATTCTGTTTTTACCGTTTTTATTCAGCAGTTTCGATTATACATAGGTTCCTCGTTAGATTGAGGCGTTTGCACAAACAGATGCTACTACCCAGAAACGTCGAAAGACGCCAATGCGGTTACCAGGTTTTGCCGGATTAAGGCTTGACCCAATGTAGCTGGAATCTGTCCTACGTTGTGCACTGCCGAAAGTCAACCAGGGGGGAAATGGTTGGTTGCACGCTCAAGGCCCTTTCTTCCCGAAAGGGTTTTTTTTGCATGCGAAGGTTTGTATTATGACTGTTGAAATAAATGAAATCTACCTCAGCTCGGTCATTGGCCGTTCGGTGATCAACAGTAAAGGTGATCAGATAGGGATTCTCCGTGATCTGATCATGATTCCGGGCGAAGTATTTCCGGAGGTTTCGCACATCGTGATCAAATCACGCAAGGGGGTTAAAACCCTTCCGTGGAATGAAGTCTCACTCTTTACGCACGTGGTGATTTCAACCGGCAGCATCAAACCGCTCCGCCTGATCGCATACCTGCCCGAAGAGGGAGATATTCTGGTCAAGCGGGACCTTCTTGACAAACAGATCGTTGATGTCGACGGGGCCAAAGTCGTTCGGGTAAACGATATAAAACTCGGTAAACTGGATCAGAAGCTGTGCATATTCTCGGTCGATATCGGCTTTCGCGGCCTGCTCAGGCGTCTTGGTTATGAGCGTTTTGGTGAGCGCTTTGCCCGGATACTCAAACGCGACATTCCGCACAGCGAGATCAGCTGGGAATATGTCCAGCCGCTTGAAGCAAATTCGTCGAAACTGGCACTTAACATCGCCCGCAATCAGATGAACGAAATGCACCCGGCCGACCTTGCCGACATTATTGAAAACATTCCCATTCAGAATATCCGCACCGTGCTCAATTTTATCGATTCCGAGACTACCGGCGACACTATTTACGAGCTTGAAGCTGACATGCGTAATGTTGTTATCAGTCAACTGAATGACGAACAGGTAACCGATATTCTGGAAGAGATGGAACCTGATGAAGCCGCCGATGTACTCTCCGACCTTCCGGAAGACAAAGCCCAGGAACTCCTGGAGATGATGGATCAGGAGGATGCCGAAGACATTCAGGAACTGCTGGAGCATGAAGAGGATTCAGCGGGCGGCTTGATGACCCCGGATTACTTCCGTCTTTCCTCACAGATTACCGTTGGTCAGGCAATGGAGCGTTTAAAAGAGTGCGCAAACGAAGTCGAGACCATTTTCTATGGCTATATAGTTGATTCTGATGACCGGTTGGAAGGGATTGTTTCTCTGAAACAACTGCTGATGAATCCTCCGGAAACCCATATCACCGATGTCATGGAAGAGAACATCAAGTTCGTGCATGTTGATGCCGAGCCGGAAGACATTCTTGAAACAATGGCAAAATACGATCTGATCGCGGTCCCGGTTCTGGACTCTGACGAGCGTATGGCAGGCATAGTTACGGTCGACGATGTTCTGGCTCACTATCTGCCGCAAATAATCAAAATAAAACGGCGCTAACGTAATGTTTAACAATATTTCACAATTCAGATTTTTGAAGCCCTTAAAAAGTTTCAGCCCGCGGAATGTCATGATCTTTCTGGCAATCATCGGGCCGGGAATTATAACGGCCAATGTGGATAATGACGCCGGCGGCATCACCACCTATTCGCTTGCTGCGGCAAACTACGGCTACTCCATCCTCTGGATGATGATCCCGACCACTATTGCGCTGGTTGTAGTTCAGGAGATGTGCGCCCGCATGGGAGCGGTCACCGGCAAAGGCCTTTCGGACCTGATCCGTGAATCATTCGGCGTAAAAGTCACCTTCTACGTCATGATCGCTCTGCTGCTGACCAATATGGGCAACTCCATATCCGAGTTTGCCGGTATCGCCGCCAGCCTTGAGATCTTCGGCATCAGCAAATATATTTCTGTCCCGGTAAGCGCTATTCTGGTCTGGCTGTTGATTGTCAAGGGTTCCTACAAAGTTGTTGAAAAGGTCTTTCTGGTCGCCTGCCTGGTATACATTGCCTACCCGATCGCCGCGTATATGGCCGGACCGGACTGGAAAGTCGTCATGAAAGCAGCCGTCACCCCCTCTTTTAATACCGACAGCGCCTATCTGATGACCCTGATCGGCATCGTCGGCACGACCATTGCGCCCTGGATGCAGTTTTATCAACAAGCTGCGGTCGTCGAAAAAGGGATAACCGCCGATCAATACAATTTTTCCCGGATTGATGTCATCTTCGGATGCATTATGGCCATTGTGGTGGCGTTTTTTATGATGGTAGCCTGCGCCTCAACTATCCATCTGCACGGGTTAAAGATCGAAACGGCGGCCGATGCAGCGTTGGCTCTGAAACCGTTGGTCGGTCAGTATGCCTCAACGCTGTTCGCCTTTGGACTATTCAATGCATCGCTGTTCGGCGCCTGCATTCTGCCCCTTTCAACGGCCTATTACATTTGTGAAGGGATGGGGTGGGAATCGGGAGTCAATAAGGATTTCGAGCAGGCACCGCAGTTTTTCTGGCTCTTTACCATCATCATCGCCATAAGCGCCGGACTGATTTTGATCCCGAATGCCCCGCTGATGACAATCATGTTTATTTCGCAGGTTGTGAACGGCGCAGTGCTTCCCTTTGTACTTATTTTCATGATCAAACTGATCAATGACAAGAACCTGATGGGAACATATGTTAATGGACCCGCTTTCAATCTTATCGCCTGGCTTACCGTTGTGACAATGATCCTGCTCACCGTGGTAATGACGATAGATATACTGATTCCGGGATTGATCAAGCGGCTGATGTCATTTTGAACTCTCTTGCAATCGGAAGTGTCTACTTTTTGAATTCTACAACGACTCCTGCCTTGCGAACAGCCTCAACTACCCCCAAGTAATTTTTGTATTTCTGATCATACTGTGCCCGGTTCTCGTCGTACTCCTTTTTCAATGCATCAACCCGCGCTGGGGGATAACCTTTCAGCTCATAAATCTGTTTCCGCAACTGTTCTGCATTTTGCTCGATGCCGACCAATTCTGCTTCAAGAGAATCCAACTCACGTCGCCAGTCGGCATAACTCTTTCCGCCATAGAGCCCCTTATCAGTTGCCATTGTGCCATCTGTCTTTGAGTCCGTTTTTTCCGGTGGGCGGGAAATGATCTGCGGAGCAGCTACCTCCTGAGGCCTGACCTCCTGCTGCTGCTGATTATCGCCACGCCGCTGGACCTTCTTCTGATACTTTGGGGGGATTCGTGAAAAATCTTCGGTAAAGTTGTAGGTGCCACTGTCGTCAACCCATGAATAAGTCTCAGCCTGCAGGGACGTCGACAGCAGCAGAACAAATGCGATACAGATACTGCAGAAACATAATTTCATAAAAGCTCCTCACGCTTTAACCGGGAGGCCAGCCCAGATTTCGCCCCGCCAGCAGATGAAAGTGAACGTGAAATACCGACTGTCCCGCCCCCGCTCCGTTATTCTGTACAATGCGGAAACCGGATTCTGCATACCCTTTATCACGGGCAATTTCTCCACCCTTCCTGAACGCAGAGCCGACCAGCGCATCTTCTTCTGAAGTCATATCCAGGCAGTTGACAAAATGTTTTTTCGGCAGCAGCAGCAGGTGCAGCGGCGCCTGAGGAGACAAATCTTCGATCACGAGCAGTTGCTCGTCTTCAAACACCTTCTTTGAAGGAATATCACCACGAATTATTTTACAGAAAATGCAGTTTTCCATCCTGACCTCCTTCGGGCAGTTGCAGCAGGATCAGAAACTCCCGGTTTCCATCCGCCCCGGTGATGGGCGATTCACACAGTCCGGAGACTGTCAGCCCGAGATCCTGCGCGGTTCGGCGGACATCATCGATAACTTTTTCATGGATAGCGGAGTCACGCACAACCCCACCCTTCCCTACTTCCCCTTTACCAACCTCGAATTGAGGTTTGATCAGGGCAATGATCCGACTACCCGGCTTCAACAAACCAACCGTAGCAGGTAGCACCTTGGCCAGTGCAATGAACGAGGCATCAATAGTCGCCAGTGCCGGTTCGCTGTCAAGCTGATCCGGCGTAACATAGCGGATATTGGTTTTTTCCATGCTGACAACACGTGAATCCTGCTGCAGCTTCCAGGCCAGTTGGCCATAACCGACATCAATAGCAAAAACCTTTGCCGCTCCCGCCTGCAGCAGGCAATCGGTGAAACCGCCGGTCGAGGAACCGACATCTACGGCCACCAGTCCGGTTACATCAACGCCAAACTCGTCCAGCGCCTTGCGTAATTTAATCCCGCCCCGACTGACATACGGGAGACTCTCCCCCCTGATACGGATTTCTGCATCAACTGCCACCTGTTGGCCGGCTTTATCGACAGTGTGGTCACCTACCACCACCTGACCGGCCATAATCATCGCCCGGGCCATTTCGATTGTGTGTGCCAGATCACGTTCTAACATCAGTTTGTCGAGGCGTTGTTTGGTCATAATACCAACCGCAGATTCAACCCCGGCACTTTCCCGAACTGCTTATCTCCGGTGAAAAACGTCATCGGACCCTTTATTGACATAGCCGATGCTGCCTGAATGGCATCCGGTGTACGCAGACCATGACGAGCCCGCAATAATGTTGCCGTTTCAAGCACCAGCGAGTTTACCTCGATAACCTGCAAACCGGTTGAAGCGAAGAAACTGCGATAATGCTCGATGTCAGTGCGGTTCTGATCCCGCAACGGCTTCACCAGGCATTCCATCATACTCAATCGGGATACGGCAAATCCGGCTTTCGAATGTAGAGTAACCAGTTCCTGAACCGCCGCAAGAACCTGCCGGTTAAACGGCTCAACCGCTTCAACCCGGTAGATTATTATGTTGGCATCAAGAAAAAGAATCATCCCTTGTCCCATGAATTCCGTTCAACATCAAGACGTTGATCTATTTCTCCTTTTGAAGATGCCCCGGACGAGGGAAGAGCAAACCATTCCATTACCGTATGAGAGTGAACTGATATGTTTGCCTGAGCGGCCTTGGTGAGTTTTTCGTACTCATCCTCGGCCAACACCACACAGATTAGCTGATTGCGCTTGATTATGTGGACCGGGCCATTTGCGAGCAGTTGCTCGACTGCCGAAATGCCGTGCCTCTTAAGATCATTTGCCGCAATAGCATTCATATCGACACCCTTTCTGGTACTTTTCAGACAGCGTAGCTAATCTGGCGGGGTAATGCAATGGAATAACACTCTCATACCGCTCATACCAGAATTCAGGGTAAAAAAAAATCCGCTGTGATCAACTTCCGTGGAACCGTCACATGAAACAGCTCCTTGTTCCACCCTTCCCATCTCAGAAACACAAAGGCAAGTCCATTTGTAATCTGACGCGTAATTTTGCAAGTGCTTCTTCGATGCTAATTTCACCATTAAATATTTGATCTGGCATTTTTCTCGACACCGTCTCCGATTTAAGACTTATGCTCTTCCGAATTGCACTATAGGTGTATACAAGGTAAGGCTTGAATGAACAAATAAATTATGCTCATATTTTGGATAATAGGTGCCTGTCAGGACAACTCGGAACGTCCACACTCACCCAAGTTGAATATTTATAGTTCTACATATGGAGCGTAGGAACGCAGTCTGTGACGCACCGGCGTCACGTCAGACAGGATTGGATGTGCGTCTGCTCCGTTTCGTCCGCAAGCAAGCTTAAGATATCGGGACTGTTTAAAATTTCGAATCCAATCTGCCTAATAGCGACCAAGTGTGCCTCTTTTAATGGCTGGTTCTCGACAAGCATCCCAAGACTTCCGTCATTTGCAATCAATTTGTAATTGGCAGGTAACTCTTTATCGACATGGGCACCACCGTCAGTATTTGCTGCCGCAATTATCAGGTTCTTTCTTGAAATTTCTACCTTATTGTGTGAATTACGCTCCAAGGCAACAAAAGAATCCCCATCTCGACCAACTCTATGAATGGCTACTAAATCTGAATCTTTAGCCGTTACATAAAAGACTTCTTCCCACCACTCAGATATTAATAATAGTCGTTTTGGAGCATTACCAAGCAAAGGAAAGATAGGCTGATCTTTCCTGAGATCAAGACCACAGAAACCAGGAAACATCTCCAGGTTATTAGGTAAGATGGTAGATATTAAGGTAACGTTATCTTTGATTCTAAGGTGCTTTAATACCGATGTTGAAGACTTGGTGTCATGTAGAATTACTCGAATGCCGAGAGCAATTCTTATCGCCTCGTCTGTGTATCCCTGATCAAAGAGGGTGCATGACGTTCTAACAAATCCGAGCTGTCGCCTGAGCTGTGATTTGAAATTTACAGTTTCATCCATGTTCAAAATGTCCTGTTATTAATCCTACCAATTATTTGCCAGTTTTACGCTCAACACCAAAAGTCACAGAATCGTCAAGTCCGCTCCTACCCTTTCTCTCTGTACTCCTCACCATCCTCACACACCATGCCCACATCAGCCATCTTGCCTTTACGCTCTACTGACGCGGCACTCCAGGCAGTTCATCCAGACTTTTGTAAATTTGACGGATTAACAATCTGTATGCTAAGGTATATTCATATCGATATATTTTCGGAGGTTGTCATGCCGTCACTCCAACGCATTGAATCTCAGATTGCCGAACTTCCCGAACCGGAACTCCGCAAGTTTCGCTCCTGGTTCGACGAGTTTGATGCACAACGCTGGGAGACCTCCCTTGCAACGGACATCAATAACGGCAAGCTCGATTCTCTTGCCGCGGAAGCTCTTTCCCAGTATGCCGCCGGTAAATGCAAACCCCTCTGAATCATCACACTTCCCCCCGTTTCTGGGAGTGCTACGACATTCTGCCGCTCGGTGTCCGTACACTTGCTGACGAAAACTTTGCGCTCCTGAAACGCAATCCTCGCCATCCTTCTCTGCATTTCAAACAAATCGGTCGTTTCTGGTCGGTGCGGGTCGGACTACGCTATCGCGCCCTGGGTGTCTCGACCACAGATGGAGTAGTCTGGTTCTGGATCGGCAACCACGGGGATTATGACCGCATGATCGGTTGACATCTTCGTCATTTTTTATGGTACGCCACAGTGTCTTGCGTCCAGAAAAGTCAAAAAAAGTCCCGCTGCATCCAGCGGGACTTTCTCAACAATATTATTCTCCAACCAGCTGGCTCTTGGTAAAAAGCGCTCTCAGCCAGTACCCTTCAGCCTCAATGTTTTCTCTGCCACCTTCTTCGCGATCAACCAGCGTCACAATACCGAGCACCACCAACCCCTCTTCCTCTGCCCGACGAACCGCCTTCATCGAGGAACCGCCGGTGGTTACCACATCTTCCACAATAACAACTCTGGTTCCTGGAGGAAGATTTTTGCGCCCTTCCAGCCACTGGCCGGTACCATGCCCTTTCGGTTCCTTACGAATGATAAAGGCATGCATGCTTCTGCCGGCCAGATGCGCAGCAATCGAGGTTGCTGTGGCAATCGGGTCAGCCCCGAGCGTAATACCGCCCACCGCCTGAACCCCTTCAACATCCTTGATGCATTCATAGAAAAGTTTTCCGACCAGAAAGCCGCCTTCGGCGTGCAAAGTGGTCTGTTTCCCATCAAAGTAAAAGTCACTTTGACGACCCGAGGCCAGTGTAACCAGACGTTTTTCGTACGACAACTCCAGAATTATTTTCTTTAACAGTTCGCGATCACTCATATTCTACGATCTCCTCTTCAAATAGTCCCATTTGGGGTTTCTCGGCAGGTTTGGGGAATGCAACCGGATAGTCACCGGCAAAACAGGCTTTACAATAATGAGTATTACCATGGCCGATTGAAGAAACCAGCCCCTCTTCGGAGAGATATCCCAGAGTATCGGCGGTAACATAGCGGCATATTTCATCAATCGAATGCGAAGACGAAATGAGCTCCTTGCGGTTCGGCGTATCGATGCCGTAGTAGCAGGGATAACTTGTAGGAGGGGATGAAATCCGGAGATGCACTTCAAGTGCCCCGGCGTTGCGAACCATCTTGACAATTTTTCGCGAGGTGGTGCCGCGTACGATCGAGTCATCAATTATAACAACCCGTTTACCTTTAAGCAGTTCCCGCACCGGATTAAGCTTGATCTTGACGCCAAAGTGACGAATTGATTGTGCGGGTTCGATAAAGGTTCGGCCGACATAATGGTTACGGATGAGACCCAGCTCGAACGGGATCCCCGATTCCTCTGCATACCCCATGGCAGCCGGTACACCGGAGTCAGGCACGGCAATCACAACATCTGCTTCCACAGGATATTCACGAGCCAGCTGTCGGCCCAGCTCCTTACGGGCCAGATACACATTCCTGCCGAAGATGTACGAATCGGGACGGGCAAAGTAGACAAATTCGAAAATACAGGGGGTCGGCGGGATTTTTTTAAAGGGAAAGAGCGATTTAATGCCGCCGTCCTTGGTGCAGACAACCATTTCACCAGGCTCGATCTCACGGATAAAATCCGCTTCGATCAGATCCAGCGCGCAGCTTTCAGAAGCAACAACCCATGCCTCGCCCAGCTTGCCGAGACAGAGCGGACGAAAGCCGTTCGGGTCCCGTACTGCAATCATGCGGGACTCAGTCAGAAAGAGGAGGCAGTAGGCACCCTGTATTCGCTTCAGGGCATCGACAATTCGATCAACAAGCGAGTTTGTCTTGGACGCGGCAATAAGATGAATGATTATTTCCGTATCCATCGTCGTCTGAAAGATCGAACCGTAGGCTTCCAGTTCTGCTTTCAGCAGCTGTGCATTGACAAGGTTTCCGTTATGGGCGACCGCAATCGAACCACGCGAATAGTCGACCATGATCGGCTGAACATTCTTTTCCACCGAAGCTCCGGCGGTCGAATAACGGACATGCCCGATGGCCGATTTACCCGGCAGTTTTTTAAACACCTCCGGATTGCTGAACACATCGGCAACCAGCCCCATCCGTTTATGCGCATGCAGGGAGGTATCGTCGGAGGAGACGATGCCGCAGCTTTCCTGCCCGCGATGCTGCAAAGCATAGAGACCGAGATAGGTCAGGTTAGAGGCCTCTGAGTGATTGTAAATACCGAACACACCGCATTCTTCTTGAGGACGGGACAGCTTCATAAGTAAAGACTCCAATTCAAATTAATAACACTGAGACACGGAGTACACGGAGAAAGTCAAAAGCAACATCATGGGAAAACCAAACAAATAACAAAGCGTAAAAACTGGATTTACCCCAAACAGATTATTCTTTTCTCCGTGCTCTCCGTGTCTCCGTGTTATTCAGATTAGATTTTGTCTGGCATACAGTGCAGCATTTTTATACAGGATCAACCCGTCACCCTCTTCAGGAAGATGTTCCCGCGTCCAGCGCGGATGCTGGGTGTAATGGACAAACGCCTCAGGATGCGGCATAAGTCCCATCAAGCGACCGGTCGGATCACAGAGTGCAGCGATCGCATTGGTTGAGCCGTTAGGATTTGCCGGGAACTCCATAGTTGATTCAGAGTATCCGGCATCGCTGTAGCGAAATACAGCCAGATGTCCGTTTTCAATCCGGGCCAGAGTTGCTTCCGAGTCACAGAGAAATTTACCCTCTCCGTGACGCACCGGCAGATAAATTCCCCTGTCGATCCCGGTAGTAAATATGCACGGTGATTGTGAATCGACCTGCAGGTACGTCCAGCGATCCTGAAAGCGTCCGCAGTCGTTATGAGTCAATGTCACCGTCTGATTGAGATACGCACCATCGAACCCGGGCAGCATCCCCATTTTTACCATCAGCTGAAAACCGTTACATACTCCGAGGATTAACTTACCTGCAGCAATAAAACGGGTAAACTGGTCGACCAGTTTTTCACTGCTGCCGGCAACTGTTGCATTTTTCAGGCGATTGGCCTGGGCCTTGGCACTTCCCAAATCGTCGCCATCAAGGAATCCACCGGTCAAATTAAGAAAATGAAAATCATCCAGCCGGATTTCACCGGACAGAATCTCCGCGATATGGGCGATAACGACCTCATCGAACCCCCCCAGTCGGCAGGCATGAGCAGCCTCCATCTCGCAGTTGGTGCCGTTGCCGGTTATGACGATTGCGCGTGTCTGAGTCATTTCTTCCTGTTCTCCTTATTCTTCCATACTAAATCACTACCTAAAATCATGCCGACCAATCCAGCCTTCAATTGAAATCAACATTACGACCGTTTACAACCGACAGAAAGGCGGCTCCATACTTGCGCAACTTATGCTCGCCAACCCCGGTAATAGCCAGCAGTTCTCTCTCATCACGGGGTTTGCTCGACGCCATTTCCAACAAAGAAGCATCTGAAAACACGACAAAAGGTGGCACATTAGCGGCATCGGCGATCTGTTTGCGCAGAGTCCGCAGCCGGTCAAACAACTCCTGATGAAGTTCACCAACGGCTCCGCTGCGACGTTTCCCCTTGGCTTCCGGCTTGATAACTGCCCGGGGAAGGCCGAGTATAACCTCTGTTTCACCCTTAAGCACCGGGCGCGCTGCCGGTGAAAGCCCCAAAACACCGTAGCGGGTAAAATCCTGAACAAGATAGCCGAGATGAATCAACTGGCGGAAAATATTTTCCCATTCTACAGCCGACTGGTCGGCGCCGATACCGTAGGTAGAAAGCTCATTGTGGCGCAGATCGGAAATTCGCTGACTTTTGGCACCGCGAAGCACCTCAATAACATGCCGGACGCCGAACCGCTCACCAACCCGGAATACGCAGGAGAGCGCTTTCCTGGCCTGCTTACTGGCATCGAAGCGTTGCGGCGGATCAGTGCAGACATCACAGTTGCCGCAGTCGTGTTCCCGCTGATCGCCGAAATAGGAAAGGAGCGCCCGACGGCGACAGGTCAGAGCTTCTCCATAGGCGACCATGGCATTCAGTTTCTGGAGCTCGATCCGTACCCGCTCGGCATTGTCGCTGTTCTCGATCAGCGACCGGGCGGTCATCACATCCCCCATCCCAAAGAGCATCAACGCCTCGGACGGCAGGCCGTCCCGCCCCGCCCGACCGGTTTCCTGATAATAGCTTTCAACACTTTTTGGCATGTCGTAGTGAACGACAAAGCGAACATTTGGTTTGTCGATCCCCATGCCAAAGGCAACAGTGGCCACAACGATCCGCAGGTCGTCGCGACGAAAGGCATTCTGCACACGACTCCGCTCTTTATCTGACAGGCCGGCGTGGTAGGCTGCTGCGGAAAATCCCGCCTGCTTCAGCTGCTCTGCAATCTGTTCGACCCGTTTCCTGCTCAGCGCATAGATGATGCCGGCTTCATCACTGCGACCGTTCAGAAACCGGCTCAATTGCACAAAGGGCTTATGTTTGGGAACAACCGTGTACGTTATGTTCGGACGATCAAACCCGGCGACGAATACCGTGGCCTGATGAATGCCCAACTGGTTGACGATGTCCTTGCGGGTTTCCGGATCAGCTGTAGCAGTCATCGCCACAATCGGCACATCCGGGAACGCATTCCGCAACTGACCGAGTTTTACATAGTCGGGTCGGAAATCATGACCCCACTGGGAGATGCAGTGCGCTTCGTCGATGGCAAACAGCGCCAGTTTCAGCGTTGCCAAAGTATCCAGAAAATCAGGAAGAAGCAGCCGCTCCGGCGCAACATAGAGCAGGTCAAGCTCGTTGCTGTGCATCTGCCGCAGAACCTGACGCGCTTCATCGGAACTCAGTGACGAATTGAGGCAGGCGGCACGCACGCCGTTGTCTACAAGAGCATCGACCTGATCCTTCATCAACGCAATCAGCGGTGAAACGACAATCGCAACCCCGTCCCGGTGCAGAGCCGGTATCTGATAACAGAGCGACTTGCCGCCGCCGGTCGGCATCACCAGAAAGACATCCTCGCCAGACACCACCCGCTCGATGACATCCTGCTGGGGTGCCCGGAACTGGTGAAAACCGAAGACCGTTTTCAGGGTATGGTGGATGGTATCCGGCATCTGGCAGAGCTACAGCTCTCTCAACGTACGCTGCCACGCCTCTTTTAGCTCTGCCAGTCCTGCCTTGACGATAGTATTCCCTTCTATGGCTTCGATAGAGAGTAGCGGTTGTTCGGTAACCACACCGATCGGGGCACAACCGTCATCACCCATGGCGGCATCAAAAGCATCCGCGTGTTCAGGTCGTACCGTAACAAGCAGCCGTGACGCAGATTCCGAGAATAGCAGCGCCATATCAGTCCATCCCTCTGCAGCCCCTTTCCACGGAACACGAGAGAGATCGATAGCGATGCCGAACCCGCCGGCAAAGGCCGACTCGGCAACTGCCACGGCTAAACCGCCGTCTGACAGATCATGGCACGAAGCAACCAATCCATTCACTACTGCCCTGTTATAGGCCTGGTAGCGTGCGTAGGCGGTGCCTGGATCAACCAGGGGCACGTTGCTGCCGATAAATCCTTTCATTGTGTAATATTCTGAAGCGCCCAGTTCATTGGCCGTGCAGCCCAGAAGATATACAATATCGCCCGGACGTTTAACATCCATCGTAACCGCTTTTCTGGCATCATCGATCTTGCCGATGACAGAGAAAAGAAGCGTTGGCGGAATCGATATTTTAGTCGTACCGTCATAGAAGTCGTTTTTCATCGAGTCTTTGCCGGATATGAGCGGCAGGTTGTACGCCATACAGACATCGTAGAGGGCCTGATTGGAGCGCACAAGCTGGGCCATTTTATAGGCACCGTCGGGGGTTTTCTCTGACAGCACCGGATCACACCAGCAGAAGTTGTCCAGACCGGCAACAAGGTCGAGCGAACCGCCGACAGCCACATAATTACGCAGCGCCTCGTCAACGGCGTTGGCGGTCATATGGTAGGTGTCGATGTCGGAATAACGGGGACAGATACCATGAGCTGTCACCACGCCTTCGAAGGAATCCAGAATCGGCCGCACCACCGCGGCATCGGAGGGGCCATCGTTAGCCACGCCGGTGAAGGGCTTGACCACTGAACCACCCTGTACCTCATGGTCGTAACGGCGGACCACCGACTCCTTTGAACAGATATTCAGCGCCGCCAGCAACTGTTTCAGGTCGCCGGTATAATCCTCCTTTTCCTCAAGAACCGGTTCATGATGCTGTGGTGGCGTCCATTTGGCCGGCAACTGCATCGGCGGAAGTCCTTCATGCATGAATTCCATCGGCAGCAAAGCGACGGTACGCTCTCCGTAGAACATATGAAACACGCCATTGTCGGTAAACTCACCCAGTACGGTTGCCTCAACGCCGAAGCGCACGGCCATGGCAAGAAACTCATCAATCTGTTCAGGCGGAACGGCCAGAGACATCCGTTCCTGAGCTTCGGAAATCAGGATTTCCCAGGGATTCAGGCCGGGATATTTCAGCGGTGCCCGGGCGAGATCCATCCGGCAGCCGCCGCACTCACCCGCCATCTCACCGATTGAGGAAGACAAACCGCCGGCACCGTTATCGGTAATGAAACGATAGAGCCCCTTGTCACGAGCCCGGATCAGAAAATCGAACATCCGCTTCTGTGTGATCGGGTCGCCGATCTGTACTGCTGTTACCGGAGAATTTTCGTTCAGCTCCTCGGACGAGAAGGTAGCACCGTGAATACCATCCTTGCCAATCCGTCCTCCGGTCATGACGATCAGATCACCCGGCTTGATCGACTTTTCATGTGCCGGCTTGCCGTTGACGACAGCGGGCATCAGCCCGGCAGTTCCGCAGAATACCAGCGGTTTACCGGCAAACCGGTCATCAAAAACCAGCGATCCATTGACAGTCGGAATCCCGCTCTTGTTGCCGCCATGCTCAACCCCTTCAACAACACCTTCATAGATCCGGCGCGGGTGTAGCAGACGGGACGGCAGCGGCTTAACGTAAAACGGGTCGGCAAAACAGAAAACGTCAGTATTAAAGATCAGCTTTGATCCAATGCCGGTACCGAACGGATCACGGTTGACACCGACAATTCCGGTCAATGCACCGCCGTACGGGTCAAGGGCTGAAGGAGAGTTATGGGTTTCAACCTTGAAAACCAGTGAGTGAGTATCATTAAACCTGATCACACCGGCGTTGTCCTTGAAAACGGAGAGGCAGAAGTCTTTATCCCCCATACGTTCGCGGACATCTTTCGTCGTACGCTGAATGAACGATTTGAAAAGGGATTTGATCTCCTGCTTGTTTCCCTTCTCATCCTCATAGTGAACAGTTCCGGCAAAAATCTTGTGTTTGCAGTGCTCTGACCAGGTTTGCGCCAGGCATTCCAGCTCAACATCAGTCGGTTGTGCACCGAGACCGAACTTCTGACGCGCTGCCAGCACTTCCGGATCGCGGTACTGCGCCTGAATGATCTTCATTTCATCCAGAGTCAGCGCCAGGACCCCATCCTTGCTGATCCGCATCAGCTCTTCGTCAGAAACTTCCAGATTAATTTCCTTAACCTCAATCTTAACCTCAACCTGTACTTTCGGCACATAGGCCGGAAAACCTCCCGTAGCGGTGAATTTGGCGGCGGAAAGAATGCTGTACCGCTGGATCAATGTATTACAGAGCAGGCCGGTGGCAATTTTCTCAACATCAGCAACCGTAAGCGTCCCTTTCAAAAGATACTGTACGGCATAATAGACATTTTCACCCTCCGCAAAGGGCCGACCGGTCAGATATGACACCGCCTCGCGGGCGGTGCGTCCGACGTTATCGGTGACGCCGGGACGAAAACCGACCTCAACGATAAAATCAAATCCGGCAGCTGCTGGCCGGTCGATGGTCCAGTTCTGGATGACCGGGTCACTGAAAGGCCCGGAGGCGGCTTGTTCAAGCTCTGTCGATGAAAGCGGCGCATCGACCGTATAAACGTCAAGAGTACGAACACCTTCCACATTGAGGTGCAGGAAATGTTCAATTTCACGCTTGATCCGCTCACCACGTGCGTCGCG
Source organism: Geobacter sp. (assembly GCA_009885845.1). Classification (GTDB taxonomy): domain Bacteria; phylum Desulfobacterota; class Desulfuromonadia; order Geobacterales; family Pseudopelobacteraceae; genus JACRCG01. The sequence continues at coordinate 20,416 of VFJW01000086.1, read as the reverse complement.
CACGCCCTCTTTTAATGATATTTCAATTCTATTGGCCATGGCATTCAGTTCCTTTGTGCATTTTCACCGTTCTGGTCGGGAACGGAATTTCAACAGCATGTTCGCTGAATCTCTTTATTATGAGCGAATTTAATGCATCAGTAACAGCTATCAACGTGCTGTACTCCTCAATCCAGAAAAAAAGCGTCATATTGAGAGCAGAATCACCGAAGTTGATAAAATAGGCTTCAGGGGCGGGATCAACCAGGACATCTTCAACCTCACCGGCGGTTGCGACCAAAAGTGCCTTTACCTGTTCGACGTCACTGCCGTACGCTACACCGATCTTGATGCTCCCCTTGACGCGGCAGTCAGGAAACGCCTGATTTGTCAGCATGGTGTTGCACAGATCAGAATTGGGAATGATCAGCAACTGGTTATCCAGTGTCTTTATTTTAGTGCTTCGAAGTCCGATGTCCACCACGTCGCCGATCTGGCCGCCGACCAGCTGGATTCGATCACCGATGCGGAAGGGACGATCCAGCATGATGGTGAAACCGGAGATCATGTGCGCCAGAGTATCTTTTGCCGCCAGACCGATCGCCAGCGATCCGATGCCGAGGGCGGTGACAAGCGAGAAAATATCGTAGTTGAAATGTTTGAGAACGACCATCAGAGCCGTACCCATCAGAAACAGTGACACTATCTTTTCCGCCACCGGCATCATCTGACGGGACATAACAGCACCGGCGGAATCCTGCTGGCTGGCGACATACCATTTCATCAGTTCATCAATAACGTGGTAGATCAGGTGACAGATAATCAGCACCAGAATAATATACAAAATTCCTGAGGAGATCATGATCAGCTTTTCGTTCAACGGCAATGAACGAATAGCCAGATAGACACCCAGAATGGTGAAGAGTCGCGAGACGTACGGTATCACCCGCTGCAGGACGCGATCGTCAAGATCGGTTGAGGTAAAAGCCGTCAACCGACTCCCCCACTTGTTCAAGATCATGACGACCAGGTTCGACAGCACCCAGAACAGGGCCAGAATCAGCAGAGCCACCAGAATCTCTTTCGCCCAGAACAGCAGGACGCCGTCCCCTTCACGCACCTCGAAAAGGCTCAGTATGAAACCGATAATTCTATTCACCGAACACCCGCTTGAAAATCGTATTTACGTGTTTCAAATGGTAGCCGAGGTCAAATGACTCGCGGATTTTCGCCTCCCCGAGCGCCCCGACAACATCCCGGTCTGCCAGCAGTTCCGTCTGAAAATCTGCACCCTGCTCCCAGACCTTCATGGCGTTGCGCTGTACCATGCTATAGGACTCTTCTCGCGACACACCGGCCTGGGTCAAATCGAGCAGGATCTTTTGTGAGAAAACCAGACCTTTCATCTGGTTGAGGTTTCTCATCATGTTCTCGGGATAGACCACAAGATTGCGGATCAGGCCATTGAGACGTCGCAGAGAAAAATCGAGCGCCACGGTTGCATCCGGCGCGATATAGCGCTCAACCGATGAATGGGAAATATCCCGCTCATGCCACAGGGCGACATTTTCAAGGGCAGGCATACAAAGAGAACGGATATAACGGGCCTGACCGGTCAGGTTCTCGGACAGTATCGGGTTGCGTTTGTGCGGCATGGCCGAAGACCCTTTCTGTCCCTTGCTGAAGAATTCCTCTGCTTCAAGAACTTCCGTGCGCTGCAGATGACGAACCTCGACGGCGATCCGTTCCATGGACGATGCGATAATGGCCAGAGTGCAGAAATATTCGGCATGGCGGTCGCGCGGAATGACCTGGGTGGAAACCGGTTCCGGCTTGAGCCCCATCTTTTCGCAGACATACTCTTCAACGAAAGGGTCAATATTGGCAAACGTGCCGACTGCGCCCGAGATGGCACCGGTGGCAATGTTTTCGCGGGCAGCGGCGAGGCGGACACGATTTCGCTGCATCTCGGCGTAAAACGAGGCCAGCTTGAGTCCGAAAGTCACCGGCTCCGCATGGATCCCGTGCGAGCGTCCGATGCAGACCGTATCCTTATGCTCCAGTGCGCGCAGCTTGAGCGACTCCAGAAGCATATCCAGATCGGCCAGCAGCTCATCAGCAGCCTGAACAAGCTGAACCGACAGGCAGGTATCAAGGACATCCGAGGAGGTCATCCCCTGATGAATAAAACGTGCCTCCGGACCGACGTGTTCGGAAACCGATGTCAGAAAGGCAATCACGTCATGCTTGACCTCCGCCTCGATAGCGTCGATCCGGGCAATATCGAAATTCCCCTTCGCACGTATGACCGGCACGACTTCGCGGGGGATAACTCCCAGCTCAGCCTGAGCTTCACAGGCAAGCGTTTCAATTTCAAGCCAGATGCGAAAGCGGTTTGCAGCGGCCCAGATATGGGTCATTTCAGGGCGGGAATAACGTTCAATCATGTAAGAGCTCCTCGGTATATTGGTGCGTGTTCTATAACTCCATAACCGCACTGGCATGGTATTGATCGCCGATGACAATACGCGGCGCACAGATGTTCTGGTCAATCAAAAATGTCCGGGTGGTACGCATCACATGTTCCGGATGATTGTTCACCTCCGACAGATGTGCCATTACCAGAGCTTCAAGCCCTTCATGAGCAAGCTCATGCAGCAGTTCAAGCGATTCTTCATTGGAGATATGACCATGACGCGACTTGATACGCTGCTTCAACTCCCACGGATACGGGCCGTTCATCAGCATATCGACATCATGATTCGACTCAAGGTTGAGGAAGCGGCAGCCGCGCAGCTTTTCCGTTACCAGGCGCGTGACGATGCCCAGATCGGTAACGGAAGCAGAGCGTCCCTCCCTCGATTCAACAACAAAACCGACCGGATCACAACTGTCATGAGTAATCGGAACCGGATCAATGAGAACATCTCTGAAAGTAAGGGCTGAGCCGGATTCAAACTCGGTCACCCGGGTCTTTTTGAAATATTTATCAGCCTTGGCGTGGACGAGATGGCTGGCGAAAACCGGCACATTGAATCTGCGCGAAAAAGAGCCGGCACTCCGGATGTGATCAATATGTTCATGCGTAACCAGCACCGCATGAATACCCGAAGCATCGATTCCGACGTTTTCCATGCGTAGCAGCGTCTCGCGCAGCGACAGACCGACGTCTATCAGAACACGGGTATCGCCGGTTTCAAGATAGAGACAGTTACCTTTGCTGCCGCTCGCCAGCGAACAGATTTTCACACAGGCTCCAGGAATTTCAGGTTTATGATGCGCCGGCAGAAAATGCCGGCCATTACAGAGGAATTACAACGGGTTATATTCAAGCACCGGGATGCTGTGGGTGATACAAAAACAAGTGATATTTATACACTGAAGCGGGTAAAAGTTTCAAGGTTTATCGTGGGGAAACAGAGAGTCGTCAGTCAAATCTCAGAGATATCCGCACCGGTTATCTCCACATCCGGCCACCCCTCGTAAATCCACTTTTCCACCCGTTCCAACGCCTGGCGCGGGATCTGTTTGTCCGGACTGACAGTGACAAACGCGAGGACACCAACCGCCGCATTATCCTGCCGGTCAACCTCGGCACAGGCGACATTAAAGCGGTTTCTGGCCCGACCGAGGATGCTCTTGACGATGCCGCGCTTTTCTTTAAGCGAATGAGACGGCAGGGAGAGATGGATTTCAAGACAGTAGATGTGCATTGGTCAAAACTCGCAATGCCGCGGCGTGCGGGGAAACGGGATCACATCACGAATATTCTCTATTCCGGAGAGATACATGACCAGACGCTCGAAACCGAGGCCGAAACCGGCATGCGGACAACTCCCCCAGCGGCGGCTGTCCAGATACCACCAGAGCGGTTCACGGGCTATTCCCATCTCGGCCATACGCAATTCCAGCCGATCCAGCCGTTCTTCACGCTGGCTGCCGCCGATTATTTCGCCTACCTTCGGTACCAGCAGATCCATGGCAGCCACGGTACGGCCATCATCATTCTGCCGCATGTAAAAGGCCTTGATATCTTTAGGATAGTTGATAATAAACGTCGGCCCTCCCACAATCTGCTCGGTAATATAGCGCTCGTGCTCTGTCTGCAGATCAAGCCCCCACTCCACCGGATAAGTGAATGTAACCCCGGATCGCTGCAGCCTTTCAATCGCATCGGCATATTCCATACGGACAAAATCAGCATCCGCCACTCCCCGGATACGCTCAATCAGACCGTTTTCAATATGGGTATCAAAAAACGCCATATCTTCTGCACACTCTTCAAGCGCAAAGCGGCAGAGATACCTGATAAATTTTTCTGCCAGGTCGGCATCATCAGCCAGGTTCGCAAAAGCCATCTCCGGCTCGATCATCCAGAACTCGGAGGCGTGGCGTGCGGTGTTGGAGTTTTCTGCGCGGAACGTCGGCCCAAACGTGTAAATATCTCCGAAAGCCTGTGCAAACAGCTCTCCCTCAAGCTGACCGCTGACGGTCAAGCCGGTTTTCCGGCCGAAAAAGTCCTGGCTGAAATCCGGCTGTCCATCCAGGACAGGAGGATCTGCAGCATCAAGAGTACTGACGCGAAAGAGCTCGCCGGCACCTTCACAGTCGCTGGCGGTAATGATAGGTGTATGGACGTACAGGAAGTTCTGTTCTGAAAAAAAACGGTGGACCGCCTGAGCAAGACGTGATCGAAGGCGAAATACCGCCCCGAAGGTATTCGTGCGGGGCCGCAGATGCGCGATAGTGCGCAGATATTCAAATGTGTGGCGTTTCTTCTGCAGGGGATAGGAATCATCGGAGGCACCGATAATTTCAATTGAATGAGCCGCTATTTCCCACTTCTGACCGGAGGCCGGAGACGCAACAAGTGCACCTGTCACCGTAAGGGCGGTTCCGGTTCCCATGCGACAGAAATTGCCAAAATCGGGCAGAGATGATGCAGCCACAACCTGAATACCATCAAGCGTTGATCCGTCATTAAGCACAATAAAACAGACCTCTTTTGACGACCTGACTGACCGGACCCACCCGGAAAAAGAGCAGAGCGCCGCCCCTGTGCCCTGCTCAATAACTTCTTTGATACGTGTTCGCATGGTTACTCTCCATCGCTTGTTTGTTTGACCTTGCTGCCGGCAATGTGCTAAATATCAAACCGGTACCTGATTTGCTGTCCCCACCGGCAGTAGATGCCACTTGATACGCAGAAGGAGATACTATCATGATACGCGCCGTATGTGCATCACTCGCCGTAATTTTGGTCACAGGCGTTTCCATCGCCGCAGAAAGCCCTCGCCAGAGCACTCTGAACCCCGCCAAAGCGGCAGCTGCAAAAACATATCCCCAGATTGTCCTCTACTCGGTTGCCTGGTGTCCTCACTGTCGTGAAGCCAAGGAGTACCTGACCAAAAACGACATTCCGTTCATTAATCGTGATGTCGAAATTGACGCCAGGGCGATGGAAGATTTAACCATCAAGTACACCAGCACCGGAGTGCCGGTGTTGGTGTTCGGGAAAGACAAGGATGAGGTACTGATGAAAGGATTTACACCGGAGTTGTTTCAGGAAACGTTACAGAAGGTCCGCTTGAAGTAGGCGATGGCAGGTTTTACAAGTCGGCCTGGCTGAGCAGCCCTTCCTTCTTCAGAATTCTGAACAGTTGCATCTCCTTCTGCTGCATTTTGTATGCTTCAGCCTCACCGCTCCGCTCATGATCATACCCGCTCAAATGTAAAATTCCGTGCAGCAACAGAAACGACAGGCGCTCGAAAAATTCCATCCCCCCCTCTTCTGCCTCCCGTGCAGCGGTATCTGCCGAGATTATTACATCACCCAGAGTATGCGGGTTTATCCCTCCGCAATCTCCTTCCAGCAGCGAAAACGAAATCACGTTGGTCGGACGATCTTTGGCAAGATACTCCCGGTTAATAATTCTGATCGAGCGGTCACCCACAATTGAAACCGAGAGCTCCGTTTCTTCAGGACATCCCAAGGCGCTTAAGATTCTCGCCGCCACCTTTTTGAACTGCCGGCTGTTGATACTGTGGCGTCTCTGACGATTGTTCAGCAATATCACCATGCGTTTCTACCTCTTGTTCAGGTTTGGCCTTTTCCCGGGAACCCGGTTTTTTGGAACGGGTGCCCCCTTTATAGGCAGGTTCGGGATAATCGATACGATGATGAAAGATGCCATTGAGAATACCGGTAAAGCTCTTGGCTATTTCGTGCAGATTTTTTAGGGTCAGTTCACACTCATCCAATTGGCCATCGATGAACACATTATTGATCAGCTTCTGGACCAACCCCTGAATGCGGTCAGACGTCGGGTTTATGAGCGTGCGGGAAGCCGCTTCAACACAGTCTGCCAGCATGACAATACCCGCCTCGCGCGTCTGCGGTTTGGGACCGGGATAGCGAAACTCATTTTCCTCAACAATCTGTCCGGTCGAAACAGCCTGACACTTGGCCCGTTCGTAAAAGAATTTGATCAGCGCGGTACCATGGTGTTGACGAATAATATCGATAATCGGCTGCCCCAGTCTGTTTTCACGGGCCAGTTCAGCGCCATCCCTGATATGCGATATCAGGATCAGCGCACTCATGCTGGGCGTGAGCTTGTCATGACGATTCTCTTCACCGGCCTGATTTTCGATAAAATAGAGCGGTTTTGATGACTTCCCGATATCATGATAATACGCAGCAACCCGTGCCAGTAGAGGATTTGCACCGATTGATTCTGCGGCCGCCTCGACGAGATTTCCCACAACAATACTGTGGTGATACGTTCCGGGGGCCTTGATCATCAGCTCCCTCAGCACCGGAGAGTTGAGGTTCGCAAGTTCAAGGAGTTTGATATCGGTCGTATACTGAAAGAGGGTTTCAACCAGAGGAATAAAGCTCGACACGAAACCGGCGCAGATAAATCCGCTGAGCAGGGCAAAGAAAGCGACATACAGGGTCTGCATGGTAAATAACGAACTGTTCAAGGTCTGGAATGACAGGGCCAGAGCCAGGTTGACAATCGAGACCTTGATACCGGCGGTGTAGATCGTACTGCGACTGGCGCAGTGACGAACACCATGAGCGCCGATTATACCCCCCAGCAGCGAATAGATAACCACCAGCATGTTATTTTCAAACATGATACCGAGAAGCGGAGCCAGAATAGCACAATAAACCAGCGCAACTTCCGAGTTGATAAATATCCGGACGATCATCGCTCCGGCGGCAAACGGAAAAAGATAAAAGTAATTTGAGACATCGACCGAGGGAAATACCGCGCCGATATTATGGGTAATAAGAAGAGCTGTCTTGAAGCAAACGAAGCTGATGGTGATCAATAATGAAATAATCAGGACATCTTTATTGGTCGGATTGAATTTGCGAATGTTCTTGCAGGCAAACCGGTACGGAAAATAAAAAAGTACGAGGATCAAAGTAAAGGTGCCAATTGCCGCAAACAGTCGATTACCGCTGCGCTGATTACCAAAAATTGCTTCAAGCTTGTGAGCCTGTTCAGGAGTTATCCGTTCACCAACCCGGACGACCATCTCCCCCTTCTGGACTTTGAAAAGCACCGGACGCACCGTTTCCATAATGTTGCGGGTTCGCTCTTCGGTTGCCTCGCGGTTGTAGAAAAGGTTCGGAAGCAGGACTCTGGCAATCACCGCCGAAATGCGTGCATTGTCAGAATCGGCAGCAACCCCCTTGATATTCCAGCTGCCGACAATCCGGCGCGCCTCACTGATCTCGGTAAAACCGGTGGAGAAGTCGCCGCCACTGATGGGATGGCCATTATTATCAGATATTTCGAGTCCACGGCGGGAGTCTGTCTGAAAAACTTTGCCATCCAGAACTATTTTCTTCTGATACAGCTCGTTCAGTAACTCAGTTGCGTGTGCAAGGAATATTTTATCTGATTTGATCCGGATCAGCGCCGCTATCTCAGCGTCACTCAGATCGGTATCCAGGAGCGGCATCAGCTGTGCGCGCCACTGGGAAATGCTTTTTTCCGGCTTTTCCGCACGTCCGGAACGAATCATCGCAACGGCCTGCTGCAGCTTGTCAATGAGTACCCCGGATACCTGATCACTCAGGTTATACACAACCGGAGCGTTGCTGCCGGCATCTTTGCGGCGCTGTTCCGTCAATGCTCTGTCTTCGACGAGAAGGTCCTGGGATACACGAATATCAGAGGTGGCAATATCACCGATTTTATACGTAAGCCTGGAGGTATGCTGATAGGGAAGAATAGTCAGAGTCAGCAGCAGTGAGGTGGATATAAGGAGAATAAGCCGGTTTCGTCTGACCGTATCGGGGTTGGAGAACGTCTTGATCAGGGAATCGAGAAGATTCGATCCGAACTGACGTAAGTATGTCAGTGCATGCTGTTCCTGCTTGTCGTCGGATTGATCAGCCATTTAGATATGTACGCCAAATGATGAGTGGATTTCAGCTTTTTTAACAAGGCTTGGATTCTAATCTGAATACAAAAATGTGTCAACAAAACTGCGGTGACACAAAACTGCGGTGTAACAATCAGCCGTGCCTATTGGAAAGCTATATCACCAACAACTCTGCCACACCCAAACCCTTCACCTTTTCCCAAAATTTTAGGTCAGCGGTGAGAAAACAGCAGCCATGCCTGTGTGCCAGAACATGGTAACTGGCGTCATAAACACTGACCTTGTATGTATCAGCAAGGGTCATTGCCTCCATAAACTCACGGCTGTCGAGTTCCAGTGCATTTAACTCAAAGGCACTGACAAGCTCGAATGCTTCCTGCGCTTCGTCAGGGGAGAGTTTTACCTTGGTGGCAAGAACATTGGCAATTTCGTAGAAAAACAGGGCTGGAACAGCGATCTCATTTTTACCGGAGATATGTTCGTCGCGGACACGCTTAGCATGCTCCGTGCCCACCTCATCGACAAAGATCCATTTCAGAGCAACAGAGGAATCAAGCACAATCATCGTGCATCCCTGCTTTCCCGTACCGCCTGAACAACATCCACCTGCTTGGTTGCTGTGCGGTTGCGCTCCCGCCATGCATCCATGGATTCAGACAGTGATTCAAGGCGCTGGGTACGATTTTTCTTTTGCACCTTCTCTTCGTATTCGGCAATGGAGAGAATAACTGCCAGCGGTTTATTGGCGCGGGAGATGATCACAGACACGTTTTTTTCAGCCACCATATCCAGGATATGTCCCATGTTTTTCCGCAAATCCATGGTTGTCAGTGTTTGCATGATGTAACTCCTCTCATACGAATGATGACTATAGCATATACTATGATAGTGACTATGTCAAAGCATCACATCTGAATAATACTTACTTCTGTGACCAATAATGACAATTCTGAGAGATATGCGGTCGCATACATAAAATGTTTGCGAGGCGGCGGAAACGCCAGTCGCCCTACGGGCTCCTTCTGTTTCCGTCGCCTCTCTAAAACCCTCAAGGTGCTATTCTCAAGTGAGGAAATAAAACGGGAATTATAATTGTCGTTGACCGGTAAAAATAGTTGACGTTCATCACATTTTTGCAGAACCTGCTCGCGATAGTGCCGAAAGGTGCCTGTGTGCTTACCTGGAATCAGGCTTTTGAAAAAAGCCGCTTGAATGAGCTGGCCGGATCATTCCCTGATCACCGTCAGGAGGTTGAGGCGCTTACGGAAAACATCCGCGACCTCATGACGCCATTCAGACAGAAGCATCTCTACCATTGGCAGTTTGCCGGTTCCTACTCAATCAAGGCGGTTCTACCTGCACTGGTGCCCGAATTAAGCTACAAAGAACTGGCTGTCAACAACGGTGAAGTGGCAGCCAACACCTGGCTGGAGATGCAGGAGGAATGCGACGAGAGGCGAATTGCGGAGTTACGCCGGCAATTACTTGAATACTGCCATCTGGATACGTTGGCAATGGTGAAAATTCTGGAGAAGATGCGGGAAATGGCAAGCTGATCTAATCAATAAATATGCCCTATTGCCGTTTTCGGCACACATTCTATCTGGAATAGTGCGTAAATAGCCATTGCAATACATGAAATATTGCGTATAATTTAGTGCATATTTCAAGCAAGGAGTTACGAGCCATGGCACATTATGCACGTGAAGAAATCATGTCGTCCAGCGATGTGGTGCGAAATTTTGGTGCGGTATTAAGTAGTGTGGTGCGGCACCAGCGCGAAAAAGTCGCCATCATCAGAAACAACCGCCTGGAAGCGGTTTTGGTTGCAGCGGATGTGTATGAACGCCTGGAAAAAGCGGGCGAAATGGCGGCAGCGACATCAACCACGACTTCAAATGACATCGCCGGAAACAGCTCTGTATTGCTGGATTTTTTGAAGAAAAACCGGATTACAGCTGCCACACAGTTGTCTTCGGAGGAAATTGACAACCAGATACGCGAAGAGCGTGAGGCATGGGAATGATGCGGAAGATCTATCTTGATTCGTGCATCGCAATCTATCTGGTTGAGGAGCATCCCGCATATGCTGCCGCAATTGAAGACAAGTTAGCTGAAAGTGACGGGATCATTTGCTACAGCCCGTTGACAGAGCTTGAATGCCTTGTGTTGCCGCTTCGCCTGAAACGCAATGATCTGCTCGACAAGTTCAGCCGGTTTTTCTCTCTGAATCTAAAGCTTGAAATACCTGATGCCGTGTATAAAGAAGCAACACGACTTCGGGCGGACTTTGGGATCAAAACGCCTGACGCGCTCCATCTTGCAACCGCAAGGTTTCATAACTGTACGGAGCTCTGGACAAACGATGGCCGACTGGCAGGAGTTGCGAACAATATAGCAGTTGATGTTGTCGTAACGTATTGATCGTTGGCATGAGAAACTATTTTCCGGAGAACATACCTCTTTCTTATATCTCATAACTCCCCCCGACCCCTCTTATCTTAAGAGGGGAGCTTAAAAGAGAAGGCAACGTCGAAATAAAATCAGCAAATTCAATACAACCACTGCTGCATCCTCGCGTCCCTCACTTTATGTAAGGGGAGGACAGGTGGGGTTACGCTTCACCCCCGCGGATGAATCTGCTGGTGCAGCCGTTTCAACCTCTCCCGGGTAACGTGCGTATATATCTGGGTACTGGCAAGATCGGCGTGCCCCAGCATGATCTGTACGCTGCGCAGGTCAGCACCGTTTTCCAGTAGATGGGTGGCAAAGGAGTGGCGCAGAGTGTGTGGCGAGATGTTTTTCCGGATAGCGGCCATCAAGGCCCGCTTCTTGATAATGTTCCAGAACGCCTGTCGACTCATTGCCGCTCCCAGTCGGGATAAAAACAGGTACTGATTCAGTCGCTGCGGGTCCTGTTTGCCGCGAACAGCATCGAGATACACCGCAACCCGGACACGGGCAGATTCACCGATCGGCACCAGACGTTCCTTATTCCCCTTCCCCACCGTCATCAGATAACCGGAATCAAGATTGACTTCACGCAACGTGAGATGCACCAGTTCAGACACCCGCAGACCGGTGGCGTAGAGCAGTTCCAGCATGGCCAGATCGCGGACATTTTCGCCCCGCTCCCCCTGACAGGAAGCAAACAGGGCATCGACTTCGCGACTGTCGAGAAATTGTGGCAATTTATGCAGCGTACGAGGTGCTTCGATGATCGTAGCCGGGTTACAGTCTGCGTAGTTTTCAATCATCAAAAATTTATGGAACATCCGGATGGCCGACAGACAGCGGCCACGACTGCGCGGGCCGATAGACATTTTCTGCAGGGAAACCATAAAAGCGGCTATATCTGCCGGATGAACATCTGACGTTTTCTGTCGCCCTGACTTCTCGAGAAAATCGAGATAACGGGCAAGATCACGGCTGTAGGCACTCCGGGTATTAGCAGAGAGACCTTTTTCAACCGTAAGATACGATATAAAGAGATCAAGGAAGTCGTTCAATCATATTCTCCATACTTCTCCGACTTGACCTGTATCAAGGCAATCCGGCTGATTCAGTGACAGAATGAATACATACTTTTAGTTGCAATAAGGAGTTCCGCATATGATAACAACAAGCGAAACAGCAGTCACTATAACTATCTGGGTATTAACGGCCGCAGGCATCTTTTTTGGCACCCGGGCAACCTTGCGTCGCAGAAAAGAAAAACGCGTGAAAGAGCTGAAGAACAAGTAAACGACGAATCAGAAAATCAGCAGGTGCAGTATTCCTCGGGCAATGATCCCGATCGCCGCACCGGCTATGGCGGGCCTGACTACCGAAGTGCAGCGCGTCCCGGCGGAGATCAGTACCGCTACACCAACAATGTCACAGGGGTTTATGATAAAACCGGCCATGCGGTTCAGTTCCTGAATGGTGATAGCTCCCTCTTTCACAAGATTGAGCGTAACTCCCATCATCGCCGTTCCACCGGCCAGATATTTAGTGGCAATCGGCAGCACCGCCACTGCAGGAACGCCGATCATACCGAAAAGCGGTGCCAGAAACACCTCTAGTCCGGAAATGGCACCGGTGGCCTTGAGAATATTCACCACGAAAATAGCCAGAATCAGCATTGGAATGGCGCCGAGAATGACCTGAACCGCCTCCTGACCGCCTCCTATCATAATAGTAAGCAGTGATTTTTTAGCTGAACTCTGAGGCAGGGAATCGTCAGAAACCGTGACGGATTCGCCTCCATCGATCGAACGGGCAAAAATGTAATACGTTAGCGCTGCGGAAACAAGACCACCAACCACCGAAGTCGCCATGATGATACCCAGATTCAAACCGACAGCCACCAGCGGAAATACCGCGTTTGCCTGCGACATCGTGAACAGCATTGCAAGGGTTGCAGCTATTCTGCGCCGGGCAGTACCGTCCTTTTCCATAATGGAAAGAGTGGCAACCGGAGCCGCAAAACTAACCAGCAGCAACTGCAGCATGGCAAATACGCCCGCACCGGGAACACCGAACAAGCGGAGAACCGGCTGAATAGCTCTGGCAACAAGGGCCAGAAGTCCACGCGCCTCGACGACTTTCATCAGCGCCATCATGATCACCAGCACCGGCAGCAGCACATACAACGCCAGCTCAAGTGCGGTTCTTCCGGAGGCCAAAACAATCTTTATAAACTCTTCCAACGTCCACCCCTTCGTCACTCGTCACTCGTCACTTTTCACTTTTCACTTTTCACTTTTCAATTCAAAATTCAAAATTCAAAATTCAAAATTCTTTAGGCCCGCAGTTGGGTCAAAATTCAAAACTGCCACTACACCCACTCATCAATCGCGAACATCAGTTTGCTGCAAATTTCGGTCAGCTTTTCAGGAGCGGTGATTTTGTGACCGAAAATGTCCCGCACATAAAATACGTCTGCCACCTGATCAACCTTGGTTGAAATCTTGGAGACACCGATATACAGACCCATTTCTGCCAGCGTACTGGTAATCAGATACAGCAGTCCAACCTTGTCGTGGGTCAGAATATCAATAACGGTGTACTCTTCGGAAACTTCATTATCAATAGTAACCTTGGTCGCAAAGCGTGGTGCCGGACGAACCGTCAGCAATGTCGGGCGTTTTCTTTTTGCGACGAGTGTAGAGACCCGCACTTCTCCATGAATAGCCTGGCGCATATCAAGCTCAATCTTGTCCCATCGTGCCGAATCGGTTATCAGATTCCCCTGCGGAGAATTAACCTGCAGGATGTCCAGTACCTTGCCGTTATTACTGGTATTGATCTGAGCACCGAGAATATTTATGCCGTTGGCCGCCATGACTCCGGTAATCCGGGAAAACAGTCCCGGCATATCACGGGCACAGATAATATACTCGGAATAGCCGCTTTCCTTCTGATGCGTCAGACGTAGCAGTATATCAGATTGTTCCAGACCAAGCAGCAGGCGAACGTGCTCTGCTATCAACGTGGCCGGGTTCGAGAGGAGGAGTCGTACCGGCATGGCCTTGAGCTCAAACAGAATCTCTGCGGCAGGGAGTTCATCCTCCAGAATAGCGGTAACTTTTTTGATAACGGAAGTAACCCGTTCGCTGCTGGCCTCCTGCTGAAATCCGCCCCTGTCGAGAATCGCGAAAGCCTTTTCAAACAGCTCCTGAAACAGAGAGGCTTTCCAGGTTGTCCAGACATCTGAGCCAACCGCCCGGACGTCTGCAACGGTAAGAAGATAAAGCATCTTGAGATTCTCACTGGTTTTCATCTGACGGGCAAACAGTGCAATCATTTTTTCGTCATTCAGGTCGCGACGCTGGGAAATATGGGCAAACAGCAGATGCTGCCGAACCAGGAATTCCAGCCGTTCACTCTCCTCCAGGGAAAGTCCCATCCGTTCTGAAATCAGCGGAATCATGGCACCGCCCTTCTCAGCGTGCCCTCCTCCCGACCCCTTGCCGATGTCATGGAAAAGTACCGCCAGAATCAGCAATTCCGGCTTGCCGATTTCTGATGCAACCTTGCAGGGAAGCGGCATATTCCCCTTAAACTCTCCATTTAACATCTTTTCGGCCTGCTCAACGGCAAAAAGCGTGTGAATGTCGACTGTGTAGATATGATAGATGTCGTGCTGAACTTTGCAGTAGATATGCTCAAGTTCCGGAATGTAGCGATTCAAAAACTCCAAATGATGCATCAGACGCAGCGTATCGGCAACGCCTTTGGCTGAGCGCAGAATATTCAGAAAAGACTGATTCACCTCGACATTGCGACGGAATCTGTCGTTTATCAGCGCCAGATTTTTTCTGATAATCCCTTTCACCCGGACATTAAGGGTGACACCATGTTTTTGAGCCAGCTCGAATATCTTCATCATGATGCCCGGATTTCCTTCAACAACCGTTTCATCCGGAAGGATCAATTCTCCCTTGATCACGAAACAGCCTTCCCCTACAGGCCTTCGGACAAAATAACCCAATATTTTCAAGGCCCCCTCATCACGCCAGATACAGCGGGAAATCATGCTGGAGGTAAAGTGTTCGACCTTGTTGGCCTGACGGTAATAATCCCGCATGAAATCTTCCACCGCCAGTACCAGCACGCCATCCTCATATCCGAGGAAACCGGCCAGATGCACCTGGGCATCAAAAGTCAGCTGATCATTTTTACGGCCGTTGAAGTAATGCAGTTCATTGCGGATGTGCCAGAGATAGTCCAGTGCCGCGTGGTACGTTTCCAGTTCCTCATCGTCCACAATTCCCTTGATGATCAACTCGCGCAGATCGGAGAACTTGTACTTGACGCGAGCCACCCAGATGGCGGTCTGCAGATCTCGAAGTCCCCCTTCGCCTTCTTTAAGGTTCGGTTCCAGCAGATAGACCGTAGAGCCGTACTTTTCACGGCGGCTCTTCATATCGGACACTTTTTCCTTTATGAACGAGTCACTTGATTTGGGCAGAATCTGACTGAATATCACCTTGGTAAGGATTGCAAACAGCGGGCGGCTGCCGGAAAGAAAACGGGCATCCATTAACGCAGTCTTGACGGTTCCGTCTGCCGCCGCCATTTCGATACAGTCACCGGTCATTCGCACTGAATAACCGACATCCAGCCGCATATCCCAGAGGAAATAGAGCAGTTTTTGAGCAATATCCTCAACAGTAGCAACCGGCAGGACGCCATCGTGCAGAAACATGATATCGATGTCGGAGTAGGGGTTCAGCTCTCCGCGGCCATACCCCCCCACCGCCACCAGCGCAATATGCTCCAGCATGGCGTTACCGCCACCCAGGTCATAAATAATGGAGAGGAACAGTTTGTTGTTCAATTCGTCCATCATATCACTGAGCAGATGGGTTACATCACTGCCGGAGGCACCATCCTGATGGAGCTGCCTGATTTCCTCGCGGTATTTAGCCAGAAAATTCTTGCAGCCGGAGAGATACAACGGCCGCTTTTCATCAAAACCGGCCATGCCGGCATCACCGACCGCATCGATTGTGTCGGGAAAATAAGGATCGATAAAAAACTGCATTCATGTTCCTTGTGTAGCTGTGATTAGCTGAAACTGACCGGCGGCGGATTATACGACATACGAGTGATTGAGTCAAAAGCTATAGCGACCTATAAAACAACTTTAACCGCCATACTCCGGTATGATACTGTGACTCAGTCCAAATATGTTCAAGGAAAAACTGAGTGAGCAAAGAAACTGAAAATAACCGCTTCTTTTCTTCTTTTCACTACGGCTGGATCATTGCCGGTGTCGGATTTCTTATCATTTTCGCCTGCATCGGTCTGGCCCGGTATGCCTTCACCATGCTGCTCCCCTCCATGCAGGCAGGACTTGACCTCCCCTATGACCGCATGGGCTTCATCGGCACCGGCAACTTCTGCGGATATCTGCTGTCAGTGATTCTCGCCCCCACGCTGATAAGACGTTTCAAACCACGGGCCGTTATTTCCGGCGGCCTGACACTTATCACCCTCGCGCTTTTTGGAATCAGCGTCAGCAGTGGTTTTTTCACTCCACTGTTTCTCTACTTTCTGGTCGGCATGGGAACCGGCTTCGCTAACATTCCCACCATGGTCCTGATCAGTTACTGGTTCCGTAGCGACCAGCGCGGAAAAGCTGCCGGACTCATGGTTGGCGGCAGTGGCGCCGCTATCATTCTTGCAGGGGTGTTCGTGCCGCTCCTCAACCGCAATTTCGGGGCAGACGGCTGGAGGGCCAGTTGGCTGCTGCTGGGGGTCATCGCCCTGATCGTAACCATCCTCGCAACGTGGCTGATACGCAATCACCCGGCGGAAAAAGGATTGGAGCCACTTGGCAGGGCAACACCGCCATCTCCTGATCATTTCGCACACCAGGAGCAAAAAGGTGACGGTGCGATCCTGATGCGGCTGGGTTTTCTCTACCTTGCCTTCGGCGCAACTTTTATGGTCTACGGCACTTTTATCGTCACCACCATGGTGCGCGAATACGGCTTCAGTGAGGCTAAGGCCGGATTATACTGGTCCTGGGTCGGATTTTTCAGTCTCTTTTCCGGTGTTGCCTTCGGCATGCTTTCGGACAGGATCGGACGAAAAAGGGGACTGGCACTGGTGTTTGTTCTGCAAAGCATTGTGTATCTTCTGGCCGGTTTCAAAGTCGGCAGCATCGGCTTACTGATTTCTGTCGTTCTCTACGGATCGACTGTCTTTGCCATTCCGGCGATCATGGCAGCAGCCGTAGCGGATTACCTGGGGTTGTCGCGAGCCGCCGCCGCATTTTCAACTATCACCATCTTTTTCGCCGCCGGCCAGACTGTCGGTCCTGCAGTGGCCGGCATCATCGGAGCCGCATCCGGCGGATTTACGAGCGCCTATCTGCTTGCTGCAGTGATGACCACTTTCGCAGCAGTCCTCGCTCTCTTCCTGCCCCGTCCTCGTCACGCCTGATACCAATTCGAAATCAAGGCGCTATCTTCGTTGGCTCGTCTTAGTAAGTTACGAAGTAGTTTCTGCGTTTTCAGGCAGAAATACTTCGGCTAACGAACTATCCTGTTTATAAGGGCCAGGCTCCTCAACATACTGATTGTATGCCTTCGTCGCCTCAATCCTCGCCGCCTTGATTTCACTCTTGATTTAGAATCGGAATGAGGACTCCCGCATGACGATTTCAATCCCGGCAAATGAAAAATAGCATAATTTCAGCATTTGGCTAAAACAATCGGGAGCCAAGACTCAGTCTGTTTTGACACCTGCGTTTTCAGAAACTGAAATGTATCCGCTTTTTAAAATTAATATGTACTTGTACTCCGCAAAAACTACGATATAGTTAGGCAGTTAACCACTCTGCATTGCTTCAGGAGGGGTACTATTGTGGCTCCAACATTGCTCAGACAGAAAAATATCTTCATTATAAAGATTTCAGTCAGCAATTATTCTGATTGATGGCCATATAAACCGGCGTTACGGCTTTTCCGTGCGCCGGTTTTTTGTCTATTCAGATGAGGCCATGCCGTTAGATCCATGCAGAGTCAAGGGCGAGAGATTCAGAACATAAGGAGAAAAAGTAAATGGACGCTTTAAACAATATAAAAGTCGGCAGGAAGATTATCGGCAGCTTTGTTATTATCATCACCCTGCTCCTGGTCATATCCATATCAAGTTTTATCAGTATGAAGAGTATCAACCATGGCATGACAACGATGTACGTGGATCAGCTGGTGCCGATCAGCCAGCTGGGGCAGGCCGATGCGGCGTTCTATAAATTACGTGGCGACGTGTACAAATTCGTTCTATTTTCAAATGAACGTGCCAAAATTGAACAGGACATAAATACTGAAATTGGAGCGGTTGAAAATGAGATGAAGAAGTTTCGTGACTCGAACATGAACAATGAGGAAAAGGAGGAATTTGCAAGATACGAATCGCGGTGGGCTACCTTTCAGAAAACGCTCGCGGACGTTTTTGTCCTAAGTAAATCCGGCAATGAAAAAGATGTGTTAAAATCAATGCTTGAAGGTGGTCCCTTCCACAACGCGCGCGTCGCGGTTGCTGAAAGTCTCGACAAGCTCACAGAAATAAACAGGCGCGTGGCGGAGAATACAAACAAACAGGGGGAGGCAGCATTTGCGGGCGTAACTCTGTTGATGGTTGTTGTGAGTGCCATTGCCATGATTCTAGCTCTGGTCATAGGTATAGTTCTGACACGCAGCATGGCAAACCCTCTTGCAGATATCACGAAGGCTGTACAGCAAGTCGCATCCGGTGATTTATCGCCAGTTATTCCTGACGATCTCCGCTCTGACGAGATCGGCATACTGGCGAAGGCCTTTCGTGAGATGCTGGAAAACCTGCGCAACACCACTATGGACCTTAAAGAAGGAAAACGACTGGAGAGACAGCTGCAGAGCCAGGACTGGATGAAGAGTGGCATTGTCCGGCTTAATGAAGTCATGAGCGGAGACCCGGATCTGACTACTATCGCCTCCCGGGCTATTTCGGAGATTGCCACCTACCTCGACGCCCAGGTCGGAGTCATCTATCTGGCAGAGGACAAAGACGGCTCCTCGTTGTCGCTCATGGGCAGTTACGCCTACAGCAAGCGGAAGAACCTGTCGAATACGTTCAAGCCGGGCGAAGGCCTGGTCGGGCAGGCGGCCCTTGAAAAGAAGCAGATTCTGATCCAGAACGTACCTGAGGACTATGTCAAGGTCACTTCCGGCCTGGGAGAGCGGGTGCCTCGCTTCATCTGCGTAACGCCGTTCCTCTATGAAGGCACTACGAGGGGTGTTGTCGAAATCGGAACTCTGAACGAAATGACCGACCGTGAGATGGAATACCTTAACCAGGCCATGCCCGCCCTGGCGGTCTCGGTCCAGAGCGCGACTGACAGGATGGCCGTTTCCCGGCTGCTGATGGAGGCTCAGGCGCTTTCCGAAGAGCTGCAGGCCCAGCAGGAAGAGCTGCGGACCACGAACGAGGAGTTGGAAGAGCAGACCAATTCACTCAAAGTGTCAGAAGAAGAGCTGAAAACTCAACAGGAGGAGTTGCAGGTAACGAACGAGGAGTTGCAGGAGAAGAACCAACTGCTCGACCGGCAGAAAAGAGATGTGGAAAAAGCACGCAACGATATTGAAACACAGGCTGAAGAGCTGGCTCTGGCCAGCAAGTATAAATCGGAGTTTCTGGCCAACATGTCGCACGAGCTGCGGACTCCGCTCAACAGCCTGCTGCTCCTTGCCCAGTCGCTTTCGGAGAACAAGTCCGGCAACCTGACAGGAGAACAGGTCGAATGCGCGACTATCATCCGGAGCAGCGGCAGTGACCTTCTGAGCCTCATCAACGAGATTCTTGACCTCTCCAAAATTGAAGCAGGAAGGATGGAGCTTAAACTCGGTGCAGTACGGATGAGCGAACTGGCGGACAGTGTCCGCTCCTCCTTCGGGCATATGGCTGAAAATAAAGGTATCAAGCTGGAAATCACCGTGCGGGAGGGTGCCCCGTCCGAAATCAGGAGCGACCAGAAGCGGATCGAGCAGGTACTTAAAAACCTGATGTCCAACGCGATCAAGTTTACCGATTCAGGAAGTATTACGGTTTCTTTCGCTCGTACCGCTACCGGCGCTAACCTCATGAAAAGCGGTCTTTCAGCGGGTGAATCCATGGCTATCGAGGTCAGGGACACCGGCATCGGCATCGCCCCCCAAAATCAGAAAATCATTTTTGAGGCGTTTCAACAGGTAGACGGCGGGACCGCGAGGAAATACGGCGGAACCGGATTGGGGCTTTCAATCTCACGAGAAATGGCCCGACTCCTGGGTGGAGAAATTCAGATCGAGAGCCAACCGGGCAAGGGATCTGCATTCACCTTGTACCTTCCGGTAGACGCACCATCAGGTCGCAGCGACTCTCCTCGCAACAGTGCTACAGTCACAGTCGCCAGGGGTGACGAGAATGCGGCACCCATCACCGGCACGCGACAGAACTCTGCAATCGTGCAGATAGAGGATGACCGCGGCAATCTGGAAAAAGAAGACCGGATGAT